>NZ_QWKP01000126.1 GCF_003470205.1 Cellulomonas rhizosphaerae | reverse complement strand
TCGCTGTTCAACGCGGAGGACGCCCCGCACGTGCGCCTCGACCGGGTCTACCAGCCGGGCGACCCCCTGCCGGCCGACGTCGCGACCTGGGTGCCGGCCTACGTGCGTCGCACCGACCTCGACATGGAGGTGGCCGGGTACGGCGCGGGCGGGTTCTCGCTGCTGGTGGTCTAGCGCTGACCTACAGGCGGACGGTCGACACGATCGTCCGCACCGCCGGCTCGAGCTGCGCGAACGACGTCGCGTAGAGGGCCCCGCCGCCGCCGTAGGGGTCGACGACGTCGTCGTCGGCCGCCTGCTTGGGCCGGACCGAGCCGCGCCGGGCCGTCGCCAGCGGGATGAGCGCGGCCAGCCGGTCGGCCGTCGTCGACCCGGCGCCCGGCAGCTCCGCGGACTCGACCGTCGCCGCGAGCCGCGCGAACTCGCGCAGCGTGAAGGTGCGGCGCACGGCGGCGGGGACGAGCTCGACGACCGACGAGCGGTGACGCCGCGTCGCGGTCAGCACCACGTCGGCCGAGGCGATCATCTCCGCGGTGAGCTGGCGCGCCTCGAAGCCGGTGACGGCGCCGCCGTTCGCGCTGACGAGGTCGGCCATCTCGTCGGTCATCGCGGCCCCGACCACGGCGCCCGCGCCCGCCGAGGACACCTCGATCGCGGGCGTGAGCCCCCCGGCCCCCTGGCCA
This sequence comes from Cellulomonas rhizosphaerae, assembly GCF_003470205.1. Taxonomy (GTDB): domain Bacteria; phylum Actinomycetota; class Actinomycetes; order Actinomycetales; family Cellulomonadaceae; genus Cellulomonas; species Cellulomonas rhizosphaerae. The sequence goes on along the minus strand of NZ_QWKP01000126.1, from coordinate 11,909 downwards.
CGGAACGTCCCGCCCAGCCCCGCCGCGAGCAGGCGCTCGACCGCGGGCGACCGGCAGATGTTGCCGGTGCACACGACGAGCACGCGCAGTGGGACGGGTGGGGTCATGGCCGCCATTCTGCCGAGCGGTGCTGGGCGGTCGCGCACTCACGGGGGATGAAACACGTTCGGACCAGCCCTGTCACCCGTCCGCGAGGTGTGGGTGTGGTGACCAACACCTGTTCGTGGCTACACAGGTGAAACACCGACCTGCCACACTTCGCGCCATGGCCTCGACCTCGAAGGTGCCCCCCGCACCCCCGCGCGACGCGCGACCCAGCAACCCGATCGACCGCTACTTCAAGATCACCGAGCGCGGCTCGACGATCGGCACGGAGATCCGCGGCGGTCTCGTCACGTTCTTCACGATGGCGTACATCATCGCACTGAACCCGATCATCCTCGGCGGCAAGGACTCGACGGGTGCGGCCCTGGCCGCCCCGACGACGATCGCCGCCACGACGGCCCTCGTCGCCGGCCTCCTGACCATCCTCATGGGCGTCGTCGCCAACTTCCCGTTGGCGCTGGCCACGGGCCTCGGCCTCAACGCGGTCGTGGCGTTCTCGATCGCGCTCCTGCCCGACATGACCTGGCAGGACGCCATGGGCATCGTCGTGCTCGAGGGGCTCGTGATCCTGATCCTCGTGCTCACCGGGTTCCGGCAGGCGGTCTTCAACGCGGTGCCGGTCTCGCTGAAGACCGCGATCAGCGTCGGCATCGGCCTGTTCATCGCGTTCATCGGCTTCGTCGACGCCGGGTTCGTGCGCATCCCCCTCGGTCAGGCCACGCCCGTCGAGCTCGGCATCAACGGCTCGATCGCCAGCTGGCCGCTGGCCGTCTTCGTCATCGGCCTGATCCTCATGGTCATCCTCATGGTGAAGAAGGTCCGCGGCGCGATCCTCATCTCGATCATCGCGACCACGGTCGTCGCGATCGTCGTCGAGGCGATCGCCAAGGTCGGCGGCTCGTTCAACGCCGACGGAACGCCCAACCCGCAGGGCTTCCGCCTGACGGTCCCGGACTGGCCGGACAAGATCGTCGACGCCCCGAACTTCTCGCTGCTGGGGCACTTCTCGCTGTTCGGCGCCGTCGGCAAGATCGGCGTCGTCTCGGTCGTCCTGCTGGTGTTCTCGCTGCTGCTCGCCGACTTCTTCGACACGATGGGCACCATGGTGGCCGTCGGGTCCGAGGCCGGCCTGCTCGACGAGAAGGGCAACCCGCCGCGCACGCAGCAGATCCTCATCGTCGACTCGATCGCCGCCGCAGCCGGTGGTGCCGCGGGCGTCTCGAGCAACACGAGCTACATCGAGTCGGCCGCGGGTGTCGGCGAGGGCGCCCGGACCGGCTTCGCCTCGGTCGTCACCGGTGTGGCCTTCCTGCTCGCCACGCTGCTCGCCCCGCTCGTCGCCGTCATCCCGTCCGAGGCCGCCGCCCCGGCCCTGGTCGTCGTCGGCTTCCTCATGGTCACGCAGGTCACGGGCATCGACTGGAAGAGCTACGAGGTCGCCATCCCGGCGTTCTTCGCCATCGTCCTGATGCCGTTCACGTACTCGATCACCGCCGGAATCGGCGCGGGGATCATCTTCTACGTCCTCCTGCAGGTCGTCGTCGGCAAGGGCCGCAAGATCCACCCGCTCATGTGGGTCATCTCCGTGCTCTTCGTCCTGTACTTCATCCGAGGCCCGCTCCAGACCTGGATCGGCTGACCTCTCACCGAGGCCGGGCCCGTCGCGACGACGGTCCCGGCCTTGGGCGTGTCCGGCCCCGGTAGGCTCACCGGGTCCCAAACAAGTGGAGGAACGGCCGTGCGGATCAGCGTCATCGGATGTGGCTACCTGGGTGCGGTGCACGCGGCGGCCATGGCTCAGCTCGGCCACGAGGTCGTCGGCGTGGACGTCGACGCCGCCAAGGTCGACGCGCTGCGCGCCGCCCGGGCCCCCTTCTTCGAGCCCGGCCTGCCCGAGCTGCTCGCCGAGACCTCCTCGACCGGCCGCCTGAGCTTCAGCACGGACATGTCCGCGGCCACCGGCGCGACGGTGCACTTCCTGTGCGTCGGTACGCCGCAGAAGCGCGGCGAGTTCCGCGCCGACCTCACCTACGTCGAGTCGGCGTTCACCGAGCTGCTGCCGTTCCTGGCGCCCGGCGACGTGGTGGTCGGCAAGTCGACGGTCCCGGTCGGCACCGCCGAGGACCTCGCGGCGCGGCTCGCGGGCACCGGCGTGAGCCTCGTCTGGAACCCGGAGTTCCTGCGCGAGGGCTTCGCGGTCAAGGACACGCTGCACCCGGACCGCCTCGTCTACGGCCTGGAGTCGGTCGACGGCGAGCCGACCGCCGACGGCAACCGTGCGCGCGCCCTGCTCGACGAGGTCTACGCGACGCCGCTGTCCGAGGGCATCCCGCTCGTCGTGACCGACTACGCGACCGCGCAGCTCGTCAAGGTCGCAGCCAACTCGTTCCTGGCCACCAAGATCAGCTTCATCAACGCGATGGCCGAGCTGTGCGAGGCGACGGGCGCCGACGTCACGTCGCTCGCCGACGCGATCGGCTACGACGCGCGCATCGGCCGCCGGTTCCTCAACGCCGGGCTCGGCTTCGGCGGCGGCTGCCTGCCCAAGGACATCCGTGCGTTCATGGCCCGTGCGGGCGAGCTCGGCGTAAGCGACGCCCTCGGCTTCCTCAAGGAGGTCGACTCGGTGAACATGCGCCGCCGCGTGCGCGTCGTCGACCTGGCGCGCGAGGTGTGCGACGGCTCGATCGTCGGCCGCCGGATCGCCGTCCTGGGTGCCGCGTTCAAGCCCAACTCCGACGACGTGCGCGACTCGCCCGCCCTCTCGGTCGCGGCCCAGATGCAGCTGCAGGGCGCGACCGTCACGGTCACCGACCCCGAGGCCGTCGCGAACGCCGCCGCCAAGTGGCCCGACCTGCGCTTCGCCGAGACCGCGCTCGAGGCCGCGCGGGACGCCGACGTGGTGCTCCTGGCCACCGAGTGGGACGAGTACCGCACGATCGACCCCGACGCGCTGGGTGCCGTCGTCGCGCACAAGCGGATCCTCGACGGCCGCAACGTCCTCGACCCGCGCCAGTGGCGCGCGGCGGGCTGGACCTACCGAGCCCTCGGCCGCCCGTAACCCCCACGCCCCACTCCCCAACGCCGCCCCGCCGCCCGCGCAGTCTCACCTCGTCGAGCGCGGGTAGTACGGCTCGACCGCGCGTGGCGCGCCACGCGCGCTCGCGCCGCCAGACCCGCGCTCGGCAGCGGGACCGGGAAGGGGTGGCTGGCGGCCGGGTGTCATTACCTAAGGTAATGAGTTAGGGTAAGCAACATGTCCATCCCCTCCTTCGCCTCCGAGCTGCGTGTCGCCGTCGGGCGCGCCTCGCGGCGGATCCGCGCCGAGCGCGGCGAGGCGGGCCTGCCGGACAACCAGTTCTCCGTGCTGCTGTGGATCGAGAAGCGCGGCCCGCTGACGCCCGGCCAGCTGGCAGAGCTCGAGCGGATCCAACCCCCATCGATGACCCGCACGGTGAACTGCCTGGCCGACGACGGGCTCGTGAGCAAGGGCGCGCACCCGACCGACGGCCGCGCGGTCGTCGTGAGCCTGACCGACCAGGGCCGGGCCGAGATCACGGAGACCCGGCGACGCCGGGACACGTGGCTCGCGGCACGTCTCGAGAACCTGACCGCCGACGAGCAGGCCCACCTGGCCGCCGCCACGGAGATCCTCCGGAGGCTCGCCGACTCGTGAGCACGTTCGACTCCCTCAAGTTCCGCAACTACCGGCTCTGGTTCGCCGGCGCCCTGGTCGCCAACATCGGCACCTGGATGCAGCGGGTCGCCCAGGACTGGCTCGTGCTCACGCAGCTGTCCGACGAGTCGGGCGTGGCCGTCGGCATCACCACGGCGCTCCAGTTCGCGCCGGTGCTGCTGCTGTCCCCGTACGCGGGTCTTCTCGCGGACCGCGTGGACCGGCGCAAGCTGCTCATGGCCACGCAGGTCGCGCAGGGCGTGCTCGCCGCGGGTCTCGGCGCGCTCGTGCTGCTCGGCAACGCCCAGCTCTGGCAGGTCTACGGGTTCGCGCTGCTGCTCGGCTGCGTCGCTGCGGTCGACGGGCCCGTGCGCCAGACGTTCGTGGCCGAGCTGGTCCCCGCCTCCAAGCTCTCCAACGCCGTGGGCCTCAACAGTGCGTCGTTCAACGCCGCGCGTCTGATCGGCCCCGGCATCGCCGGCCTGGCCATCGCGGGAGTCGGCATCGGCTGGGTGTTCGTCATCAACGCGGCCACGTTCGCCGCGACGATCCTCTCGCTGACCCGGATGCGAACGTCCGAGCTGCGCACCATGCCGAGCGCACCCCGGACCAAGGGGCAGATCCGCGAGGGCGTCGCGTACGTCCGGGGGCGCAGCGACATCCTCGTCATCATGGTCGTCGTCGGCGTGGTCTCGACGTTCGGCCTCAACTTCCAGCTGACCAGCGCCATGATGGCGCGCACGGAGTTCGGCAAGGGCGCGGGGGAGTACGGCATCCTCGGCTCGATCCTGGCGATCGGCTCGCTGACCGGCGCGCTGCTCGCGGCGCGGCGGGAGCGGCCGCGCGTGCGGCTGGTCATCGGCTCGGCCTTCGCGTTCGGCATCGCGACCGGCGCGATGGCGCTCATGCCCACGTACACGTCGTACGCGCTCGCGGGCATCCCGGTCGGCCTCGCGTCGCTGACGATGATGACCGCCGCGAACTCGACGATCCAGATGAGCACCGACCCGGCCGTGCGCGGGCGGGTCATGGCGCTCTACATGATGGTGTTCCTCGGCGCGACGCCCATCGGCTCGCCCATCGTCGGCTGGATCGGCGAGGAGTTCGGGCCGCGCTGGGCGATCGGCATCGGCTCGATCACCGCGATCATCGTCTCGCTCGGTGCCGCCCTGTGGGCGCGGCGGGCCTGGGGCCTGCGCGTGCGCTACCACCTGCATGCGCCGCACCTCGACGTGGCCTACCTGCCCGACCGGCGCCGCGAGGCGCAGGTCGCGCGCGTGGGCGCGGCGGACGTGTCCGACGAGGTCTCCGCCGCCTGATCGCTGGCGGCCGGGTGAATCCCGGCCCGAGCAGCGGGTCCGCGATGTCCGGTATGTGACGATCGACCCGTGAGTGCACAGGTCGAGGGCCCGACGAGCGAGGCGCCGCCGACGGACGAGCCCGCGCGCCGCCGTGGCCGGGCCGGTCGGCGCTTCGCGCTCGTGGTCGTGCTGGTCCTCGTGGTGCTGGTCGCTGTCGCCGGCTGGGTCGCGTTCCGTGCCGTGCAGGCGACCGGCGCGCTCATGGACGCGCGCGCGGTGGTCAGCTCGGTGGAGTCCGGCGTCGACGCGCGCGACGCCGACGCGCTGGACGCCGCGCTGCCGGCCGCGCAGGACGCGACGGCCCGGGCGCGCAAGGCGTCGTCGGACCCGGTCTGGCAGGTCGTCGAGCACGTCCCGTGGGTCGGCGACCAGCTGCGCGCGGTCAGCACCGTCTCGGCGGCGCTCGACGACGTCACGCAGCGGGCGCTGCCCGCGGTGCAGAGCGTGGGCGACCTCGTGCAGGGCAGCGCGCTGCGCCGGGACGACGGCTCGATCGACGTCGCGGCGCTCGCCGGTGCGGCTCCGAGGCTCTCGGCGGCCTCCTCCGTCGCGACGGCCGCGCACTCGAGCGTCGCGGGGATCGACACCGATGCGCTCGTCGGGCCGCTCTCGGGTCCGGTCCGCGACGCCGAGGACGGGCTCGCCACGGTGGCGAGCCTGCTGGCGGGCGTCGACCGGGCGGCGCAGCTCGTGCCACCGATGCTCGGGGCCGACGGCCCCCGCACCTACCTGGTGCTCGCGCTCAACTCCGCCGAGCTGCGCAGCGCGGGCGGGATCGTCGGCAGCATCATCGAGGTCAAGGCCGACGACGGTCACCTGAGCCTGGGTCGGCAGGTCAGCACCGCGGACCTGCCCGGCCTCGACGACTCGGTGCTGCCGCTCACCGCCGCCGAGAAGACCCTGTACGGCGACCGCCTGGGTCGGTGGATCCAGAACGCCGTGGCGACCCCCGAGTTCCCGCGCGCCGCGGAGCTCATCACCGCACGCTGGGAGGCGGACGTGCACGGCACGGTCGACGGCGTCGTGGCGACCGACCCCGTGGCGGTCCAGGCCGTGCTCGGCGCGCTCGGGCCGGTCGAGGCGGCCGACGGCAGCACGCTGCGGGCGGACTCGATCCTGCAGCTGCTGCTGCGCGACACCTACCGCGACGCCAAGAACGGCGCCGCGGCCGACGCGGTGTTCTCCTCGGTGGCCGGCAGCATCTTCGGCGCGCTGACCGGGGGAGCGGGCACGTCGCAGGGGCTCGTCGACGCGATCTCGGCCGCCTCGGGCGAGGGGCGGTTCCGAGTGTGGTCCGCGCACGAGGACGAGCAGTCGGTGCTCGGCACCACCGAGCTCGGCAGCGCGTTCCTCTCGGGCGGCCACCCCGCGGCCGTCGGCGTGTTCCTCAACGACGCGACCGAGGCCAAGCTCGACTACTACCTCACGTCGGACGTCGCGGTGACGTGCTCGCCCGACGACGCCACGGCGGCCGTGGCGGTCACGCTGACCTACGACCCGCCCAAGGACGTCACGTCGCTGCCGCAGTACGTGGTCGGTGCGCGGCCGGAGGCCGTCCCGGCGGGCTCGCTCGCGACGGGCGTCGTGTTCTACGCCCCGGTCGGGGCGCCGCTCGACGCGGTCACGCAGGACGGGGTGCTCGTCGCGGGCGACGCGGCCACCGAGGCGGGTCGCAACGCGCTCGTCGCGACGTCGGTGCTGGCCCCCGGGGACAGCACGAGCTACGCGATGACCGTCCCGGTGCATGCCGGCGCCGTCGAGGTGTGGACGACACCGACCGTCCACGCGACGGGCTACGTCCGGGCGTCGTGCGCGACTGGGTGAATTCAGCCCATCGAGTGGCTGACTGTCCGAAATCACCCGATCCGCCGCTATTGTTACGGCTTGCGCGGGGTGAGGATTGCCACGAACCACCGCAATCCGACCACCCTCAGGGGGAGAACGTCATGGCCAGAATCGCCAAAGTCGGCCTCGCAGCACTTGCTGCGCTGGCCCTGATGCTGCTGGCGCCTGGGCAGGCCATGGCGAGCGGCGCCGTCCGGGCCGCGGACCCGACACCGTCGCAGTCCGCCGCCGCCCCCACGCCCAGCCCCACCGTCTACGGCTGTCTCGTCGGCGAGGACGAGTACGGCACCAAGCTGCCGTGCGAGCTGCGCGTCGAGGTGCTCACGCCGATCTGCGACAACGAGGTCCCGAAGCTCCGGTACAAGGTCGTCGCCATCGGCTCGCCGAACACCAAGGTCACGATCACCTGGGTCAACCCGAGCGGTCCCGACGTGGTCCAGGCGGACCTGCCGCTAGAGGGCACCGTGCTGTGGCCCGGCGCTGTGCAGGACGCGAGCGGCCGCGGCATCGACTGGCCCGGCTGGCGCCTCGAGAACGGCGTCTGGGTCGAGGGCGACGAGTTCGACTGGGTGCGCCCCAGCGTCTCCGTGCTCTTCCAGGTCAACCCGGAGATGACGGTCAACGTCGCCTACCCGCCGTCGAGCCCCAAGTGCCTGACGAACCCGCCGCAGGTGCTCGTCAACACCCCGTCGCCGAGCCCGACGACGCCCGACACCGAGGTGCTCGTCGACAACCCGCTGCCGCCCGAGGTGGCCGCCACGGGGTCGAACGTCGCACCGCTGCTGATCGGCGCCGGCATCCTCGTCGGCGGTGGCCTGATCGTCGTCCTGCTCGTCAACCGGCAGCGACGCGCCGGCCAGAGCTGAGGCTGAGCAGTCCGACCGACGCCCGCCCGTCCGCACCCGCGGACCGGCGGGCGTCGTCGTGCTCGTCGGCCCCACGCCGTGCGCGTCGGCGGTGAGCCCCTTTGTCGCGGCAGAGCAACTACCCTGGGGCCCACGTGCACGCGCGTGGGCCCTGCCCGCGCGCGACGCCTTGTGACGGGCACAGGGGCGGGCACGGGTGACACGACGCGGAGGCCAGCGGTGAGCGACCTGATCGACACGACCGAGATGTACCTGAAGACGATCTACGAGCTCACCGAAGAAGGCATCACCCCGCTGCGGGCCCGCATCGCCGAGCGCCTCGGCCACTCGGGTCCCACGGTCTCGCAGACGGTCGCGCGCATGGAGCGCGACGGGCTCGTCGTCGTCTCCGGCGACCGGCACCTCGAGCTGACCGAGGTCGGCCACGGCAAGGCCGTGCGCGTCATGCGCAAGCACCGCCTCGCCGAGCGCCTGCTCACGGACGTCGTGGGCCTGGAGTGGCCCTACGTCCACGAGGAGGCGTGCCGCTGGGAGCACGTGATGAGCGAGCGCGTCGAGAAGCGCCTCGCCGCGCTGCTCGACCACCCGCACTTCGACCCCTACGGCAACCCGATCCCCGGCCTGGGCGAGATCGGCGAGGAGTCCACGCGGATCGGCTTCCTCGACGGCGTCGCGTCCGTGCTCACGCTGCTCGACGGCGGGGGCCTGGCCGACGGGCGCGCCACCGTGGCCCGGATCGCCGAGCCGCTGCAGGTCGACGTGGAGCTGCTCACGCGCCTGGCCGAGGCCGGCGTGATCCCGAACGCGGAGGTCACGGTCGAGCGTGGTGCCGGCATCGTGACGGTCGGCGCCCCCGGTGCCGCGACCGTGCTGGACCTGCCCGACGACGTGGCCCGGCACATCTTCGTCACCACGCGCTGACGTCCGCTCCCGAACCCCCTGCGGCCCTCGGTCGCAGGGGGTCTCGCCGTCCGTGGGGCGGTCGACGGGGCGTTCTCGTCGGGCGGAGCGTCCCGGCGTGTCCGGGTCGTGACGACTTCGGGCGCGTCACCCGGCTGGGTGAATGCTGGGCGAGGCCTGTGTCGGCGCCCTGACCTGCAGTGATGCGCGCCACGTCGCCTGCTCCCGGACGAATGTTCAGATCCCAGCCATTTTCTCGTGATCGGAACGTGACAATGCCGCCGGGCGTCAGGTACGTTCATCCTGCTTCTAGGAACCCCTCCTCCCGGAAGCCCTCGAGCGGAACGCCAAACCCTGCCGCCGCCACGAGGTCCGTACGAACCGCCGGCAGGGGCGGGGGACCCAATTGTGGGCATCGGAAGTCTCGATGTCCTTGGGGTGAAGCCCCGACGAACGACCTCCGGGTCGGCCGTCGAGGCCGGGTGTTTCTCCCACCCGAACCCGACAGCTCACCTCGTAGGCGTAACGGAGAGGCACTCGCGTGACCGTGAGCACCATCGCACGCGCCCGTCACAGGGCAGCAAAGCGGCCGTCAACGCCGCTGACCGAGCTGGCGTCCGCCGCGTCGGACCAGCTCGGCACCGTCGGCCGTGCCACGGCCGTCGTCGCCGCCTCGTCGGGCCTCGTGGTCTCGATGATGGGCGCGCCGGCATTCGCCGCCCCGACCGACGACACCGTCACCGGTGCTCTCGCGGCCGTCGACACCGACGCACTGACCGCCTCGGCCAAGGCCGTCCTGGCTTCCGGCCCGGTCGTCAGTGCCCCGGCCGACGCCAAGTGGACGATCGACTCGCCGGTCGTCAAGGCCGTCAAGCCGAAGCCGGTCGTCGAGAAGGTCGTCGAGGCCCCGGTCGTCCAGGCTCCCTCGGTCTCGCGCAGCACGCTCCGCACCGCGGACGCGAGCGACGACAACGACGACGTCGCGAACAACCCCGTCCCGCAGTCCGTCTCGGGCAACGCGGTCCTCGAGGTCGCGGCCCGTTACGTCGGCACCCCGTACGTCTCGGGCGGCTCTGCCCCCGGTGGGTTCGACTGCTCGGGCTTCGTGTCCTACGTCTTCAAGCAGCTCGGTATCTCGCTGCCCCGCACGTCCGGCGGCATCCGCGCGGTCGGCACGGTCATCTCGCGCGCCGACGCCAAGCCGGGCGACCTCATCTGGACGCCGGGCCACATCGCGATCTACGCGGGTGGCAACCAGCAGATCGACTCGCCCCGCCCGGGCAAGACGATCCAGTTCCGTGGGATCTGGCAGCGCTCGCCGGTCTTCCTGCGGGTCGGCTGACCAGCACGCACTTCCTCGACGAGGCCCCGACGACACGTGTCGTCGGGGCCTCGTCGCATTCCGGACAGCCTCTGTGGTTACTCTGGTCGCGCACCACGCTGCATCTACGCTCCGCCGGGCCGGCAGCCAGCCGGCCCGACTTCCCGGTCGGGAGTCTGCCGTGCTGACACAGGTCGTACCCGAGATCGCCGCGCCGCTCCCGGCGCCCGCCGCCCAGGCCCGCACGCTGCTGCTCAACGCGAGCCTCGAACCCTTGTGCATCGTGAGCGTCCACCGCGCCGTGCTGCTCATGATGTGCGGCAAGGCCACCGTCCTGGAGACCGACGGCCGCACCCTGCACTCCGCGCACGTCGAGCTGCCGCTGCCCGTGGTGATCTCGCTGACGCGGTACGTGCACGTGCCGGTCCGCCGACCGGTTCCTCCGACGCGCCGCACGGTGCTGCAGCGTGACTCGCACCGTTGCGCGTACTGCGGCGGTGGCGCCGACACGGTGGACCACGTGCACCCGCGCTCCAAGGGCGGGCGGCACGAGTGGGCCAACGTCGTGGCCGCGTGCGTGCGCTGCAACCACCGCAAGGCCGACCGCCTGCTGCACGAGCTCGGCTGGGAGCTTCCGTTCACGCCGCGCGCGCCGCGGTGGTCGATCGCGTTCGGTTCCGGAGCGGTCCGCGCGGACCCGCTATGGTCCGCCTATGTCGTCGCATGAGACCGCGCGCGACACTAGGGGGACGGGCAGCGTGCCGCCCGCGTCGATGACGTGGCAGGGCTGCACGAGTGCGAAGGAGCAGCCATGGGCGACATGCCGCAGCACGACGTGATCCTGGTCGGTGTCGACGGCTCGACGCCCAGCCTGCACGCGCTGGACTGGGCCGCGGCCGAGGCGGCCGTGCGCGGCTGGTCGCTGCACCTGGTGTGCTCGTACTCGCTGCCGTCGTTCACGGCAGCCTCGCTCGACGGGGGCTACGCGGCGCTCGACGACACGGCGATCCAGGAGGGTGCGCGCGCGGTCCTGGCCGAGGGCGTGGCGCGCGTCTCCCACCACGGCGTCCCCATCACGACCAAGGTGCACACCGGCGACGCGGCGGGCGTGCTCGTCGAGCTCTCGCGCGAGGCGCGGCTCGCCGTCGTCGGCACCCGGGGCCGGGGCGGCTTCGCCGACCGGCTGCTCGGCACGGTCTCCTCGGCGCTGCCCGCGCACGCGCACTGCCCGACGGTCGTCGTCCCGCTGCGCGACTCGTCGGGCCACGCGCTGCCCGACGACGTCGAGCCGCCGCCCGTGCGCCCGGTGCGGCGCATCGTCGTCGGCGTGGACGGCTCCGAGCAGGCCGAGCGGGCGCTGCGGTTCGCGATCACCGAGGCCGAGGCCTGGGGGGCGGACCTCACGGCCGTGGCCGGCGTCCCCATGGCGTCGATGACCGGCGTGCTGGCGTGGCTGCCCGCCGCCGTGGACCACGAGCAGGTGCTGCGCGACCTCGAGGAGGGCCTCAACGTCGTCGTCGACCGGGCCCTCGTGGGGCACGAGCTCACCGTGAAGCGCCACGCCCTCGACGGCACCGGCGCCGAGCTGCTCACCGAGTTCTCCGAGGCCACCGACCTGATCGTGCTGGGCTCGCGCGGGCGCGGCGGGTTCGCGGGGCTCCTGCTGGGCTCGACGAGCCAGGCCGTGCTGCACCACGCTCAGTGCCCGGTGATGATCGTGACCAACCGCTGCGCCCCCGCGGCGGCCGGCGCCGCCTGACGCACCGCCCGCGGCGGCGGGCGTCGCCTGACGCACTGCCCGCGGCGGCGGGCGTCGCTGGCCTGCCCCGGGCGGG
>NZ_QWKP01000125.1 GCF_003470205.1 Cellulomonas rhizosphaerae | reverse complement strand
CCGGCTGCGGCCCCCGCCGCTCCGGCACCGGCCCCTGCTGCGCGTCCGGCCGCTCCGGCGCCGGCCGCCGCTGCTCCGGCACCGGCGACCTCCGCACGTCCCGGGGCTCCTCGCCCCGCCGCCGCTGCGCGTCCCGGCAACAACCCGTTCGCGCCGTCGCAGGGCATGCCCCGTCAGGGCGAGCGTCCCGGCGCCGGCCGCACCGGTGGCGGCCCGCGTCCCGGCAACAACCCGTTCGCGCCGTCGCAGGGCATGCCCCGCCCGGGCGAGCGTCGCAACGCACCCGAGGGCGCTGCCCCGGCCGCGTCCGCGGGCGAGCGTCCCGGCGGTCCCCGTCCCGGTGGTCCCCGCCCCGGCGGACCGCGTCCCAGCCCGGGCATGATGCCGGGCCGGACGACCAGCGGCGTCGGCCGCCCCGGTGAGCGTCCCGCGGCCGGTGGCCGTGGCGGCGGTGCCGGTGGCGCGCGTGGCGGTTTCGCCGGTCGCCCCGGCGGCGGTGGCGGTGCGCCCGGTGGCGCTCCCGGCGGTGGCGGCGGCTTCGCCGGTCGCCCCGGTGGCGGTGGCGGTCGTCCCGGCGGTGCCGGTCGTGGCTCGACCCAGGGTGCGTTCGGTCGCGCCGGTGGTCGTCCCGTGCGTGGACGGAAGTCGAAGCGCGCGAAGCGCCAGGAGTTCGAGCAGATGCAGGCGCCGTCGCTCGGCGGCGTGCAGGTGCCCCGCGGCAACGGCTCGACCACGATCCGTCTGCGTCAGGGCTCGTCGCTGAACGACTTCGCCGACAAGATCGACGCCAACCCGGCCTCGCTCGTCACGGTGCTGTTCCACCTCGGTGAGATGGCCACGGCGACGCAGTCGCTCGACGAGGACACGTTCGGCACGCTCGCGACCGAGCTCGGCTACGTCATCGAGATGGTCTCGGCCGAGGAGGAGGACCGCGAGCTGCTCGGGGCCTTCGACATCGACCTGGACGCCGAGCTCGAGGCCGAGGGCGACGACGAGCTCGAGGCTCGTCCGCCGGTCGTGACCGTCATGGGTCACGTCGACCACGGAAAGACCAAGCTCCTCGACGCCATCCGTTCCACGGACGTCGTCGCGGGCGAGGCCGGCGGCATCACCCAGCACATCGGTGCCTACCAGGTCACCAAGGTGCACGAGGGCAACGAGCGCGCCATCACCTTCATCGACACCCCGGGTCACGAGGCGTTCACCGCCATGCGTGCGCGTGGTGCGCAGGTCACCGACATCGCGATCCTCGTGGTCGCGGCCGACGACGGCGTGATGCCCCAGACCATCGAGGCGCTCAACCACGCCCAGGCGGCCAACGTCCCGATCGTCGTCGCCGTCAACAAGGTGGACAAGGAGGGGGCCAACCCCGACAAGATCCGCCAGCAGCTCACCGAGTACAACCTGGTGGCCGAGGAGTACGGCGGCGACACGATGTTCGTCAACGTCTCCGCGAAGCAGAACATGGGCATCGACGAGCTGCTCGAGGCCGTCCTGCTGACGGCCGACGCCGCTCTCGACCTGCGGGCCAACCCCGACAAGGGCGCTCGCGGTGTCGCCATCGAGGCGAACCTGGACAAGGGCCGCGGTGCGGTCGCGACCGTGCTGGTCCAGTCCGGCACGCTGCGCGTCGGCGACGCGATCGTGGCGGGCACGGCCTACGGCCGCGTCCGTGCCATGTTCGACGAGCACGGCGAGACGCTCACGGAGGCGGGCCCGTCCCGTCCGGTGCAGGTGCTCGGCCTCGCGTCGGTGCCCAGCGCCGGTGACACGCTGCTGGTCGCTCCCGAGGAGCGCACCGCGCGGCAGATCGCCGAGAAGCGCGAGGCCGCCGAGCGTGCCGCACTCCTGGCCAAGCGTCGCAAGCGCGTCAGCCTCGAGGACTTCACGCAGGCGCTCGCGCAGGGCAAGGTCGAGACCCTCAACCTGGTCCTCAAGGGCGACGTGTCGGGTGCCGTCGAGGCGCTCGAGGACGCGCTGCTCAAGATCGACGTGGGCGAGGAGGTCGACCTGCGCGTCATCCACCGCGGTGTGGGTGCCATCACGCAGAACGACGTCAACCTGGCGACCGTCGACTCGGCGATCATCATCGGCTTCAACGTCAAGTACGCCGAGCGGGTCGAGGCCCTGGCAGACCGCGAGGGCGTCGACGTGCGCTTCTACTCGGTCATCTACCAGGCGATCGACGACGTCGAGGCGGCCCTCAAGGGCATGCTCAAGCCGGAGTACGAGGAGGCCCAGCTGGGCTCCGCGGAGATCCGCGAGGTCTTCCGCTCCTCGAAGTTCGGCAACATCGCCGGCTCGATCGTCCGGTCGGGCGAGATCCGTCGCAACACCAAGGCGCGCGTCCTGCGTGGCGGCAAGGTCATCGGGGACAACCTGACGATCGAGACGCTCAAGCGGTTCAAGGACGACGCGACCGAGGTCCGCGAGGGCTACGAGTGCGGTATCGGGCTCGGGTCGTTCAACGACCTGCAGACCGAGGACATCATCGAGACCTGGGAGATGCGCGAGAAGCCTCGCGCCTGATCCTCAGGTTTGATCGACCGCGGGGCGGGCGAGGCATCGTCCTCGCCCGCCCCGCGCCGTTCGCCCGACCAAGAAAGGTCCATCCATGGCTGACAAGGGCCGCGCTCGCAAGCTCTCCGAGCGCATCCAGCAGGTGGTCGCGCAGATGCTCGACACCCGCATCAAGGACCCGCGCCTCGGGTTCGTCACGATCACCGACGTGCGGGTCACCGGTGACCTCCAGCACGCCGACATCTTCTACACCGTCCTCGGCGACGACGAGGCGCGCGCCGGCACGGCCGCGGCGCTCGAGTCGGCCAAGGGCATCATCCGCTCCGAGGTCGGCAAGCAGACGGGCATCCGCCTGACGCCGACGCTCGCGTTCTTCCCGGACGCGATCCCGGACACCGCCGCGCACCTCGACGCCGCGCTCATCGAGGCCGCCCGTCGCGACCGCGAGGTCGCCGCGCTGGCCGCTCAGGCGAGCTTCGCGGGCGAGGCGGACCCGTACCGCCGCCCCGAGGACGACGAGGACGGGGCCGAGCAGGCCTGACCTCCGCCCTGCGCGCCCCGCGTTCCGACCCGCCGCCGAGGTGGGCGCGGACGGGTGCACGCGTGGGTGTGCGACACGCCGGGAAGTCCGCGGCGTGTCGCACACCCACCCGCACCCCGCTCCGCGGCGACGGGCTCGGATCAGCGGGTCAGTGCCTCAGGACGGCGAGGTCGCGCGGCCCGTGCTGCGCGGCATCGCGAGTGTGATCAGCGCGCCCACGGCGACCACGCCGGCGCCGACGAGGGCTGCGGGGGCCAGCCCGTCCGCGTAGCCCTCGGGGGTCAGGGTGCCGCCCGACGCGGTGAACACCGCGACCAGCACCGCGACACCGACCGCCCCGCCGATCTCCCGCAGCGTCGCGTTGACCGAGCTCGCGGTGCCGTGGTCGTCCGGCAGCATGTCCGCGAGCACCGCGGTGGCCGACGGCGCGAACGTCAGGCCCATGCCGATCCCCGCCAGTGCGAGGCCCGGGACGAGCTCGGAGTAGGTGCTCACGCCCGCGGCGACCGCGAACCCCTGCCACGCGAGGCCCGCGGCCTGCAGCGCCAGGCCGGTGCTGAGCAGCGAGCGGACGCCGAGCCTCGGCGCGAGCATCCCCGCGATGGGCGCGACGACCATGGGCGCAGCCGTCCACGGCAGCGTGCGGATGCCGGCCTGCAGCGGGCTGTAGCCGAGCGCGATCTGCAGGTACTGCGAGAGCACGAACACGGTGCCGAACACGCCGAGCGAGAACGCGAAGGCGCTCGCGTTGGCCACGGCGAACGACCGCACGCGGAACAGGCGCAGCGGCACGAGCGGGTGGTCGGTGCGCGACTCGCGCACGAGGAACGCGGCGATCAGCACCGCGCCGAGCGCGAGCCCGCCCACGACGCGCGCCGAGCCCCACCCGTCGTCGTTGCCGCGCACCACAGACCACACGACCGCGAGCACGCCGGTTCCGGCGAGCAGCAGGCCGGTCAGGTCGATCCGCTGGAGCCGCCCGAACGACTCGGGCAGCGCGTAGCGGACCAGGGGGATCGCGACGATCGCGACGGGGACGTTGATCCAGAAGATCGCCTCCCACGAGATCCCCTGCACCACCGCCCCGCCGATCACGGGCCCGAGCGCGACGCCGAGGCCGGACACGCCGCCCCAGATGCCGATCGCCATCGCGCGGCGGGCGGGCGGCACGGCGGCGGCCAGCAGCGTGAGCGACAGCGGCATGATCGCGGCTGCCCCGGCACCCTGGACGGCGCGCGCGGCGATGAGCGCCTCGGCGCTCGTCGCAAGAGCGGACGCGATCGAGGCCAGTGCGAAGAGCACGATGCCGCCGACGAACACGCGCCGCCGCCCCCACCGGTCGCCGAGGGTGGACGCAGCGATCATCAGCGACGCGAAGCTCAGCGTGTAGGCGTTGACCATCCACTGCAGCTGCTCGAGCGAGGCGGACAGCTCGGTGCGCAGGACGGGCAGCGCGGTCGTCATGACGAGGTTGTCGAGCGTCGCCATGAACATCGGCAGGGACGCGGCGACGAGCGCGACGGCGGTGCCGACGGTGCGGGGCGAGCGGCCCCGCGACGTGCCACGGCGACCCCGCGGGGTTGCCGGCTCCGCGGGGCGCGGGGCGGTGGACGTGATGGTCACGGGAGCTCCCGGTGGCTTGTTGGCATTGAGTGATAACTAACAAGAGCGACCGTAGGCATCGGCTGATAACCTTGTCAACATGTCAGCCGACCTCAGCCCGGCCGGCCCCGGCGAAGGCGCCGCGGCCGCCCCGTCCACCCGCACTGCTCCAGCGACACGCATGACCGGCGCCGCGCGCCGCGACCAGATCCTGTCCGCCGCCCGGCGCGTGTTCGCCGAGGGGGGCTATGCCGCCAGCACCGACGAGGTCGCGCGCGCGGCGGGTGTGTCGCAGCCCTACGTCGTGCGTCTGTTCGGCTCGAAGCGCGACCTCTTCCTGGCGGCGTACCAGCAGGCCACCGGCGAGATCCTCACGTCCTTGTCGGCCGTCCCGGCGGGCCCCGACGCGGGCGAGCGCATGGGCGACGCCTACGTCCGGCTCCTCGAGGACCGCGACCTGCTGCGCCTGGTCATGCACGGCTTCACGGCGGGCACCGACCCCGACGTGGGACGCGCCGCGCGGCACTGCCTGGGCGAGGCGTTCCGGCTGTTCGTCGAGCGCACGGGTGAGGAGCCCGACGAGGGGCGCCGGTTCGTCGCCTTCGGGATGCTCATCAACGTGCTGATGGCGACCGACGCGCCCGCGCACCTCGGCGAGGATCCCGGCATGGACGCGCTGCTCAGCTGCGTGCAGGAGTCGGTCCAGGAGCGCCGCACGGCATGACCGCGAAGCAGCAGCACGCGCGGCGCCCGACCGCCCCGGACGGGCTCGTCGTGGTCGACAAGCCGCAGGACTGGACCAGCCACGACGTCGTCGCGCGCATGCGCCGGCTCGCGGGCACGCGCAAGGTCGGGCACGCCGGCACGCTCGACCCGATGGCCACGGGCGTCCTCGTGATCGGCATCGGGCGGGCGACCCGGCTGCTCACGTACGTGGTCGGCGCGGACAAGGAGTACCTCGCGACGATCCGGCTCGGGGTCACGACGAACACCGAGGACGCCGAGGGCGAGGTGCTCGCCGTGACGGACGCGTCGGGCGTCGATCGGGACGCGATCGCCGCCGCGGCGCTGCCGCTGACGGGGACCATCTCCCAGGTCCCCTCCGCCGTCTCCGCGATCAAGGTCGACGGGCAGCGCGCGTACGCCCGCGTCCGGGCGGGGGAGTCGGTCGAGCTCGCCGCGCGCGAGGTCACGGTCTCGACGTTCGAGGTCGGCGAGACGCGCCGCGCCGAGGTGGACGGGACGCCGGTGGTCGACGTGGACGTCACGGTCGTGTGCTCGTCGGGCACCTACGTCCGGGCGCTCGCGCGCGACCTCGGTGACGCGCTCGGCGTCGGCGGGCACCTCACGGCGCTGCGTCGCACGCGGGTCGGTGGCTACGCCCTGGGAGGCGCGAGCACGCTCGACGAGCTCGCCGCGGTGCCCGACGACGTGCCGCTCACGGTCCTGTCCCTGGCCGACGCGGCACGGGCCACGTTCCCGGTGCGCGAGCTGACGGAGCCCGAGGCGCGCGCCCTGTCCTACGGGCAGGAGATCGCCGCGGACGGCGTCGAGGCGACGACGGCGGCCATCGGTCCGGACGGCACTCTCGTCGCGCTCATCGAGGGCCACGGCGCCAAGGCGAAGCCCGCGCTGGTGTTCGCGCCCGCCTGAGCTACTCGAGCTCGCAGTCCAGGTGCAGGCGGTGCGTCCCGTCGGCGTCGACCCACAGCGCGCCCGAGCCGGTGATGCCCGCCAACGCGCCGGTGCCGCTGCCGGGGACCAGCGCGAAGTGCTCGTCGAACCGGTCGTCGCCGTGGGTCGAGGCGGCGTGCACGAACGCGAACGTGCCGCCGCGCCCGTCGACCGTGCCCTCGAACGACTCGATCGCGAGGTACGTGCCCTCGCCGCGGCCGGGATCGAACGCCGAGGTGAACAGCGTCGAGGAGCGGCCGACCACGTCGCCCGCGAACTGCTTGCCGAGCGTGGCGACGCCGATGCTGACCGCCGTGCCGACGGGGTCGGGAGGCGTGACCTCGGCAGGGGTGAAGTGCGTGACGGTGAACGTGGACTCGAGGTGCATCCCCGGAACGTAGATCCGACCTCCGACATCACGGCATGCTGTCCGATCGGCGCGAGCCCGTTCGTGGTACTGGTGAGACGCGGCTCGCAGCCGCACGACGACAGGAGACGACAGATGGCGCAGTACCTGGTGTCCGTGCTCGACGACCGGACGGGCTCCGGCACGGACGACGAGATGGCCGCGATCGACGTCTACAACGACCAGCTCCGCGCGGACGGTCACTGGGTCTTCGCGGGCGGCCTCGGCGGCCCCGAGACGGCGACGGTGATCGACGCGCGGCACGGGGAGGCAGTCTTCACCGACGGCCCCTACGTCGAGACCAAGGAGCACACGGCCGGCTTCTGGATCATCGAGGCGCCCGACCTCGACGTGGCCCTCCGGCTCGCCTCCGAGGGCTCGCAGGCGTGCAACCGCAGGGTCGAGGTGCGTCCGTTCCTGTGACGGCGGACGTCGACGCGGCGATCACCCGGGCCCACCGCGAGCAGTGGTCCCGGGTGGTCGCGACCCTGGCCCGGCGGTTCGGCGACCTGGATGTCGCCGAGGAGATGGCGGCCGAGGCCTTCGCCACCGCGGTCGAGCGCTGGCCGCTCGACGGCGTCCCGCCGAACCCCGGCGGCTGGCTCACCACGACCGGCTACCGCAAGGGCATCGACCGGCTCCGGCGCGAGGGCCGCCGGGACGCCAAGCACCAGGAGGCGCTGATGCTGTCCGGCCCGGCCGAACCCCTCGGCGCGGTCGACGACGACCGGCTGCGCCTGCTGTTCACCTGCTGCCACCCGGCGCTCGCGACGGAGACCCGCGTGGCCCTGACGCTGCGCATGGTCGGCGGGCTGACGGTCCCCGAGATCGCCCGTGCCTTCCTGGTGCAGGAGTCCGCGATGGCCCGGCGGATCACGCGCGCGAAGTCGAAGATCGCCGCGGCGCGGATCCCGTACCGCGTGCCGTCGCGCGAGGACCTCCCGGGCCGGGTGGCCGGCGTGCTCGCGGTGCTCTACCTGGTCTTCAACGAGGGCTACCTCGCCTCCGACCCGGAGCAGGACCCGATCCGCAGCGACCTCACGGCCGAGGCGATCCGTCTCACCCGGCTCGTCCGCGAGCTGCTGCCCGACGACGGCGAGGTCACTGGCCTCCTGGCGCTCATGGTGCTGACCGAGGCCCGCCGGACCGCGCGCCTGTCGGCCGGCGGCGAGCTCGTGACGCTCGGCGAGCAGGACCGCGGCGCGTGGGACCGCGACCTGATCGCCGAGGGGCACGCGCTGGTGCGCGAGCGGCTCGCGTCGGGCGAGGCTCCCGGGCGCTTCCAGATCCTCGCGGCGATCAACGCGGTGCACACCGCCGCCCGCGACGCCCGGGACACCGACTGGTCGCAGGTCGTGGCGCTCTACGACCAGCTCGTCCGGCTCGACGCCTCGCCGATCGTCCGGCTCAACCGGGCCGTCGCCGTGGCGGAGATGGACGGTCCCGACGTCGCCCTGGCGCTGGTGGACGGCCTCCCGCTCGAGGGGTACCACGCCTTCCACGCCACGCGCGCGGACCTGCTGCGCCGCCTGGGCCGCAGCGCGCAGGCACGCGCCGCGTACGACCGCGCGATCGAGCTCGCGGGCAACACCGCGGAGCGCGCCTACCTCACGCGTCGCCGCGACCAGCTCGCGCCCTGAGTCGCGCCTTGAGTCACGGCCCGACGAACGTGGCGATGGCGGCCGCGACGGCGCCGGGGTCGGGCTCGTGGTCCCGCCCCTCGACGAGCTCGAGCCGTGCGTCCGGCAGCGCGCCGACGACTGCCGACGCCGACTCGGCGAGCACGGGCCATGTCTCCCGGGCGCGCACGACGAGCGCGGGGAGGGACAGCGTCGAGAACGCACCCGCGTCGGGGTACCGGTCTGTGACGGCCCAGTCGTAAAGCAGGCTCGGCGCGATCGCCTGGATCGCCCGGAACCAGGGCTGGTCACGTTGGCCGGAAGCCAGGTGGGGCGGCAGGCCGACGACGCGGGACTGGTAGAGCTCGACGGCCGCGGCGTGGTCGCCGCCGCGGACGAGGGCCTCCAGCTGCGGCCCGACAGCGGGGTCGCGCGGGGGAGCGCTGGGTACGACGACGGGCGCCTCGAGCACGACGAGCCGTCGCGCAGGTACACCGGCCAGGGCCGCGGCCAGTGCGAGGATCCCGCCCGAGGAGTAGCCCAGGAGCGTCACCTCGTCGCCCAGGTCGGCGACGATCGCGCGGACGTCGTCGACCTCGCGCTCGACCGCACTCGCCAGTCCTCCGGCCTCGTCGGTGCTGTCGCCCCGCGCGCGACGGTCGATCGTGACGCCGCGCAGGCCGAGCGCGGAGAGCGCTGCCGCGAGCGGCAGGAGGCGACCGCGGTCGTTCATCGCGCCCGGCAGCAGGACCACGGGTGGCCCCGAACCCAGCTCCTCGACCGCGATCAGGGTGCCGTCGGCCGACTCGATGTGCCGCATGGGGCCAACGTAGACGGCGCGGGCTCAGGCGTCGACGTCCGCCAACGGCCACCCGGCCGCGGCGAGCACCGCGCTGACCCGTGCGACGTCGCCGGTCAGCGCCTCCTGCTCGAGCAGGCCCTCGATCTCCGCGGCGACGGCCTCGTGCGTGGCGCCGCCGCCCGGGTGCGCGAGCACGATGCGGTCGGCGACCTCGATGACCTCGTCGTGCGTGAGCGTCCGCTTGAGCAGCGCGAGGACGGCCACGTAGTCGTGCTCGGGCACGCCACCGGGGTAGCCCGCACGCAGCCAGTCCGCGACCCGCCGGATCGCTCCCTCGCGCGCCATCAGTCGCTCCCGATGACGAGCTTGGCGACGCCCACGACAACCGCCGCGGCGCACACCGCGAAGCAGAGGTAGGCCGCGGACCGCCGCAGCACGCTCGTCGTGCCGTCCACCGGCGCGAGCGCGCGCACCCCGAGCGCGAACACCGCGGGCACTCCCGCGCCGAACACGAGGCTCAGCACGAGGACCTTGGTGAGCGCCTCGCCGTCGACCAGCTGGTCCATCCCGGTCCTCCTCAGGCGGGGACGCTGGCGGGCCGGTCAGGCGCCGTCCAGTCGTCGTTGACGTTGGTGTGGTCCACCGCGGACCGCCGCGACGCGAGCCACAGGCCCGCGCTCGCCGCGACGAGGATCGCCAGGACGACGAGCGTGCCGGCGGCGCCGTCGAGCAGCCGCTGGATGCCCTCGGCACCCGCGCCGACCAGTCCCGCGGCCGGCAGCGTGATGAGCCACGCGACCACCATGCGGCGCGCGACGCCCCAGCGGACCGGCGTGCGCCGCCCGACGCCCGAGCCCATGATCGAGCCGCTCGCGACGTGCGTGGTGGACAGCGGGTAGCCGAAGTGGCTCGAGACGAGGATGACCGCGGCCGACGAGGTCTCCGCGGCCAGCCCCTGCGGCGGCTCGATGTCGACGAGCCCCTTGCCGAGCGTGCGGATGACGCGCCAGCCGCCCAGGTAGGTGCCGAGCCCGATCGCACCGGCGCACGCGATGATCACCCACACGGGAACGCCCGCGTCCGCCGGCAGCTCACCGCCCGCGATGAGGGCCAGCAGGATGATGCCCATCGTCTTCTGCGCGTCGTTGGTGCCGTGCGCGAGCGACACGAGTGACGCCGAGCCGATCTGCCCCCAGCGGAACTCGGACTCGCGCGCCCCGGAGCCCACGCTGCGGGTGATCCGGTAGACGAGCCACGTGCCGGTCAGGGCGATGAACCCCGCGGCGACCGGCGCGATCACCGCCGGGATGATGACCTTCGACGCGAGCCCTGACCAGATGACGCCGTCGGCCCCGGCGGCCACCAGCACCGACCCGACCAGGCCGCCGATGATGGCGTGCGACGAGGACGACGGCAGGCCGAAGTACCAGGTCACGAGGTTCCAGATGATGCCGCCGCACAGCCCGGCGAACACGACGGACATCGTCACCGCGTCCTGCTCGACGATGCCCTTGGCGATGGTCGCGGCGACGGCGAGCGACAGGAACGCGCCGACGACGTTGAGCACCGCGGAGAGCAGCACGGCCACCTTGGGCCGCAGGGCCTTGGTCGCGATCGAGGTCGCCATGGCGTTGGCCGTGTCGTGAAAGCCGTTCGTGAAGTCGAAGGCCAGGGCCGTGACGACCACGAGCACCAGAAGGGGGATTCCGTCCACGTCACCGACGATGCGCGCCATGCGCAGCGGCGACAAGTGGGGGCATCCAGTGTTCATGCGCGGTTCGCCGCGAAGTCACCGGTTTGGGTCGAACCGTTCCCATCGTCCGATCCCGCTGCTACCTTGCCGTCACAACTGTATCGCTCAAGCCGCGCCGTCCGGGCGTGTGAGAGCGCTTCCACACACACCAGGAGACAGCGTGGTTTCCTTCTTCTCCGGTCGCCGACGCGCGACCTGGGCCGGCGCCGTCACGGCCGGCCTCGCCTCTCTCGCCCTCGTCGTGACCCCCATGGCGGCGGCCAACCCGATCGGCGAGGTCCACGACTTCGCCGACGGGGCGCAGGGCTGGTTCAGCTACGGCGGCACCTCGTCGTCCTCCGTGGACGCCGGGGAGTTCTGCGTCGTCGTGCCCGCCGGGACGACGAACCCGTGGGACGTCGCGGCGCAGCACGACGACGTGACGCTCGCGGCCGGCTCGCCCGTGACGGTCTCGTTCACCGCGCACGCGACGGCCGACGTCTCGGTCAACCTGCGCGCGGGCATCGGCTATCCGGACGACGTGTCGTCGTCCGTGGCCCTGACCGCGGCGCCCACCGACTACTCCTTCACCTGGACCCCGGGCTTCAGCGGCACGGGCAACACCTCGTTCCAGCTCGGCGGGCAGGCGAGCGACTACACCTTCTGCCTCGACGACTTCTCGATCTCGGGCGACGACGAGCTGCTCGGGACGACGACCTTCGCAGGCGACACGCTGCCCGCGGGCTGGTCGCTCCCGGCCGATTGGGCCGTCACCTCGGCCGCGGGCGACGCCGCGTTCTGCGTCGCGGTCCCCGCCTCGGCGGGTCAGTACGACGGCCTGGTCTACAACGGTGTTCCCGTCGAGGACGGCGGCAACTACGCCCTGTCGTTCACGGCGAGCGCGAGCAACGGCGCGACCATCCGCGCCCTGGTGGGGGAGAACGGCGGTGCCTACCGCACCGCGTACGTCGCGAACCCTGCACTGACGACGGACCTCGCGAGCTACGCCTACCCGTTCACCTCGTCGCTGACGTTCCCGGCCGACACGGGAGACGTGGGCCAGGTCGCCCTGCAGCTCGGCGCGCGCGGCGACTACACCTTCTGCGTGAGCAAGGTGTCGCTCGTCAAGACCGCGACCCCGCCGCCCGCCTACGAGCCCGACACGCGCAGCCGCGTGCGCGTCAACCAGGTCGGCTACCTGCCGCAGGGTCCCAAGCGGGCCACTGTCGTGACGGACGCCGCCGCGCCCGTCGCCTGGGAGCTGCACGCCGCGGGCGGGGCCCTCGTCGCGAGCGGCAAGGCCGCGCTGGCGGGCACCGACCCGACGTCGGGCCTGAAGGTCCAGACCGTCGACTTCAGCAAGGTCACCGCGAAGGGCACGGGCTTCACGCTCGTGGCCGACGGAGAGACGAGCGACCCGTTCGCGATCGCGACCGACATCTACTCCCAGCTGCGGTACGACGCGCTGAACTACTTCTACCCGGCCCGTTCGGGCATCGCGATCGACGCTCCGGGCACCGTCTACGACCGGCCCGCCGGTCACGTCAGCGGGCCGGACGGCGCCGTCAACAAGGGCGACCTGGACGTCGTGTGCCTGACCGCGGCCGACGACGGCGCGAGCTGGTCGTACGGCACCTGGACCTGCCCCGCGGGGTACGCCCGGGACGTGGTGGGCGGCTGGTACGACGCAGGCGACCACGGAAAGTACGTGGTCAACGGCGGGATCGCCGTGCAGCAGCTGCTCAGCACCTACGAGCGGACGCTGTACGC
>NZ_QWKP01000124.1 GCF_003470205.1 Cellulomonas rhizosphaerae | reverse complement strand
GCGCGTCGGACACCCGGCGCGCCGCGACCTCGGCGTCGGCCGCCGCAGCCCGCGTGACGCGGACCGCCTGCGCGTCGGCCTCGAGGGCCGCGCGCCGGGCACCCGCGGCGTAGCCGGCCGCGAAGCCCGAGGCGCGGGCGTCCTCGTAGACCTCGTCGCGCGCGGCGGTGCTGCCCAGCGCGACGGGCTGGAACGCTCGGACCTGGTCGACGGGAGCGGTGCGGAACTCAGGCAACGAACTCGTCCTCGCCCTCGCGGCGCACGGTGATCTGGCCGCTCTCCTCGAGGCGGCGGATCGCCTGGACGATGCCCGCGCGCGCCTCCTCGACCTGCGAGAGCCGGACCGGGCCGAGCAGGTCGATCTCCTCGACGAGGTTCTCGCGCGCCCGCTCGGACAGGTTGCGCAGCACGGTCTCGCGGACCTCGTCGGCCACGCCCTTGAGCGCGACGGACAGCTCGGCGGTCTCCACCTGGCGCAGCACGAGCTGCATCGCGCGGTCCTCGAGCAGCACGATGTCGCCGAACACGAACATCCGGCTGCGGACCTCCTCGGCGAGCTCCTCGTCACGGGTCGCGAGGCCCTCGAGGATCGCCTTCTCCGTGGTGGGGTCCGCGCGGTTGATGATCTCGACGAGCGGCTGGACGCCGCCCACCGCGGCGAGCTCGCGCGGCGCGAGCACGGTCGAGGCCTTGCGCTGCAGCGACTCCGCGACGACCGTGACGACGTCAGGCGAGGCACGCTCCATGAGGGCGATGCGGTGCGCGACGTCGCCCTGCAGCTCGGGCTCGAGGCCCGCGAGGATCGCCGACGCGTGGTCGGGGCGCAGGTGGGCGAGCACGAGCGCGATCGCCTGGGGGTGCTCACCCGACAGCAGCGAGACCACCTGCCGCGCGTCGGCGTGCTGGAGGAACTCGAACGGCTGGCCGGCCATGCTGACCTGCAGACGCTCGAGGACCGAGGCCGCCTCGTCGGCGCCGAGCGACGCCTCGAGCAGCTGCTGGGCCAGGCCCAGCCCACCCCCGACGCCCGGCCCGATGACCGACGCGGCGTAGAACTCCTCGAGGACCTCGTCGGCCAGCTGCTGGTCCACGCGGTCCAGCCGCAGGATCTCGGCCGTCAGCTCCTCGATCTCGGCGACGTCGAGCGAGGACATGACGCGGGCTGCCCGGTCGCGGCCGAGCTGGATGAGCAGCATCGCGGCCTTCTGCGAGCCGGTCAGGGTCGCGGCCATCAGCGCCGCGCCCCGGCCGGGGTGCTGAGCCACGAGCGCAGGAGGTCCGCGACCTCCTCGGGCTGCTCGTCGGCGAGCGCCGTGATCTCGGCGCGCTTGAGCGCGACCGGGTCGGGCTCGAGCGGGCGCGGCGCGGGCGGCAGCACGGGCAGCTCGTCGGCGCCCGACCCCTCGATGCCGAGCGCGGCGCCGTCGGGGCCACCGAGCACGGGCAGCTCGCCCAGATCGACGGCCGTGCGACGCGAACGGCCGGAGCGGCGCGCCAGCAGGATGACGATCACGACCACGAGCAGGACCACGCCGCCGACGGTCGCCAGCTGACGCACCTGGGCGTTGGCCTTGTCGGTCTTCGCCGCGGCGTCGGCGGCCGCCAGCGCCGTGGCGGCGGCGTCGGCCTGCGAGGTGTCGAACGCCGCGGCCTGCACGGCGAGGGTGTCGCCGCGCGTGGTGTCGATGCCGGCCGCGGCCGCGATCGTCGCCTGCAGCTGCGTCATGTCGAGGGCGGCGGCCGCCTTCTCGTCGACCACGACCGCGACGGACTGCCGCTCGACGCCGCCCGGGGCCGCCGTGACGACCTCGGTGGTCTTGTTGACGGAGTTCGTCACGTCCTCGGTGGTCGAGCTGTACTTCCCGGGGTCGTCGCCCGTGGTCGGGCCGACGATCGTCTGGTCCGGGCCGAGCACGCCGGTGGCCGACGAGTTCGTGCCGCTGTACGTCTCCTTCTTGGTCGAGGAGGCCAGCGGCGGGGTGTCCGGCGTCGCGTCGAACTTCTCGGTCGTGCGCTGCGCCTCGTCGAAGTTGAGCGACGCGGTCACCGTGACGGCCGACTTGCCCACGCCGACCACGCGGTCGAGCAGCGTCTGCACGGCGGACTGCACGCGCGCCTCGTAGTCGGTCTCGCGGCCGCCCGAGACGCCCGTGGTGCCGGTGCCGACGGCCGAGAGCACCTTGCCGCTCGCGTCCACGACGGACACGTCCGTGGGCACCATGTCGGGGATGCCCGCGGACACGAGGTGCACGATCGAGTCGACCTGGTCCACCGAGAGCGTCACGCCAGCGCGGGTCCGCACGAAGACGGAGGCCGTGGGGTCCTGCTTGGTGTCCACGAAGACCGTGTCCTCGGGGATCGCGAGCTTGACGGTGGCAGCGTCGATCCCGTCGATCGCGCCGATCGTCTTGGCCAGCTCGCCCTCGAGCGCGCGCTGGTAGGTCTTCTCCTGCTGGAACTCCGAGGAGGTCATCGGCATGTCGTCCAGCAGTGAGTAGCCGGCGCCGTCCGCGTTGGCCGGGATGCCCTCCGCGGCCAGGTGGATGCGCTGGCTGTACAGGTTCTTGGCCGGGACGAGCACGGTCGAGCCGCCGTCGGCGAGCTGGTAGGCGACGCCCTGCGCGTCGAGCTCGTCGACCACGGCGCTCGCGTCCGCGCCGGACAGCGACGTGAACAGCGGGCTCATCGTCGGGCGCGACATCCAGCTGCTCAGGCCGACGGCTCCGAGCACGAGGACCGCGACGCCGATGATCGCGAGCGTGCGCTGCGCCATCGAGAACTGCTTGACCGCTCCGGTCAGCCGGTCGAGCGCGGCCTGCACCTGCGCGGGCATCAGGCCTGCATCCGCATGATCTCGGAGAACGCCTCGACGGCCTTGTTGCGCACCGCGGCGGTCAGCTCGATCGCGAGCGACGACTTGGCGGCGGCGATCGTGTAGTCGTGCACGTTCTCGAGCGAGCCGGTGGCGGCCTGCACGGCGAGGTCGCTCGACGTGGACTGCAGCTGCTGCAGGCCGTCCACGGAGCCGAGGACCGAGTCGAAGGCGGCGCCGTGGCCCGCGGGCACGGCGGCGGTGGCACCGACCGAGCCGGTGGGCAGGACGGGGGTGGCCGCGCCGACGGCGGCGACGGGGAGGGTCATCAGGAACGTCCGATCTGCAGTGCTGCCTGGTAGGTCTCCTTGGCGCGATCGACCACGGCGGCGTTCGCCTGGTAGCCGCGCTGCGCCATGATCAGCTGCGCCATCTGGCTCGACATGTCGATGTCGGGGTAGCGCACGTAGCCCGTCTCGTCGGCCAGCGGGTTGTCCGGCTCGTAGACCAGGCGCCCGGTCGCGTCGCCTAGCTGGACGCCGGCGACCTGCACGCCGCCCTCGGCGCCGGGGGTCTCCTGCGCCACGACGTAGCGCGCGCGGAAGGCGTCCTCGGACGTGGGGCGCACGGTGGACAGGTTGGCCAGGTTGTCGCTGACTGCGTCGAGCCACGTGCGGTGCAGCGTCAGGCCCGTCTGCGCGATGCCGATCGCGCCGAAGATGCCCATCAGGAGGTCCGCATCGCGGCGCGCACGGACGAGAAGGTGCCCGACATGGCCTGGGTCGCGAGCTGGTAGCGCAGGTTCGTCTCGACGTTGAGGAGCGTCTGCTCGTCGAGGTTGACGTTGTTGCCGTCCTCGCGGGTCGCCGCGTCGGACCGCTGGAGGGTCGCGCCGGCCGCACCGTCGCCGTTCCGCACCGCGGACGCGAGGGCGCCCTCGAACTCGACGACGCGCGCGCGGTAACCGGGCGTCTGCAGGTTCGCGACGTTGTCGGCGATCGCGCGCTGGCGCAGGGCGAGCCCGTCCAGGGCACTGCCCAGCGCGACGGAGCTCACGGAGTCGAACACACCCATGACGGGGCCACCTCGGAGAAGCGTGAAAGGTGCGGCCTGTCCATGGCCTGCGGGGTGAGCGATCCGTGCTCGCTCTCCCCATCGGAGGGTTTGTGGGCCCTGTAAGGGTTTCCGTCCCAGGAGTTGCCCGTCACCCGATCGGCGCACCGATCGTGGTGGTTCAGGCCTGCGTGTCCACGTACACGGCGACGTCGCCGCGGTGGGGTCGCAGCGCGTCGAGGGCGGCGACGTGCCGCCGGCTGCGCGTGATCGCCTCGACCGTCGCGCGGGCCGCGTGCGTCTGCCGGTCCAGGAGCGCGGCGGCGCGCACGACGAGGTCCGCGGGCAGCGGGCCGAGGTCGGCCGGCGGCACCCATGCCGCCAGCCGGGCGACCTCGTCGGCGGGGGGCAGGTGCGCGGCGCGCAGCGCCTCCTCGACCCAGGCGACGTCGAGCTCGAGCGCGTCGAGCGCGCTCGCCCAGGACGCGGCCCACTCCCGCCCGTCGGACACGTCAGCCCACGCCGAGCAGGCCGGCGCCGGGGGCCGCCGGGACGGCGGCCACGGGCAGGGGCGCCGCGGTCGCCAGCGCGGCCTCGTGCCACGCCGCGCGCAGCGGCTCGACGACCTCGCGGCACTCGGCGACCCGTTCGGGGTCGGCCCGCACGGCGGCGTCGACGAGCGCGGTGAACAGGTAGCGGTAGATCTCCATGAGCTGCGCGCCGCCGTCCCACACGCGCTCGTCGAGGCTCGACATGAGCTCGGCCACGATGTCCTGCGCGTGCTGCAGCTGGCTCGTGCCCGCGGCACGGTCGCCCGCGGCGAGCGACTCGGCGGCGCGGTCGACGTCGAGCAGCAGGCGGTCGTAGAGCATCGTGAGCAGCCGCGCGGGACCGACCGTGGCGACGGTGTCGGTGACGTAGCGGGAACGTGCGTCGATCATGGCGATTCCTTCAGCTCGACGAGGTCGACAGGGACGCGAGCTGGCTGGACAGCCAGCTCGACTGCGACTGCAGGCCCGAGAGGGTCACCTCGAGGGCCGAGTACGTGCGCTGCAGCGACTCGCGGCGCAGCGCGAGCCGCACGTCCCAGCCGGCGATCTGGTCGCCCATGTCCGAGACGAGCGTCTGCTGCCCCGCGATCTGGAGCGTCAGCGAGCCGTCGACCTTGTCCGACGTGCGGGTCGCGACGTCGGCGACGCGCTGGGCGAGGCCCGAGACGACCTTCTGGACCTTGGCCGGGTCGGCCGCGAGGGCCGCCTCGAAGGTCGTCTGGTCGAACGTGAAGGTGCCGTCACGCCCGACGACGATGCCCACGGTGGAGGGCGAGATGCCGTCGACCGGGTAGGAGGCAGCCTGCTGGAGGCGCTGCTGCAGGTCGCGCGTGCTGCTCTCGCCGGAGAACAGGCCGCCCGAGACGACCGTGCGGCCGTCGGTGTCGGTGGTCGTGGTGGCGGTCGTGCGCGACGTGATCTCGGAGAGCACGACGCCGAGCGAGCCGACGAGCCCCGACGCGAGGGACGTGACCGCTGCGGTGTCCCGCGCGACGTCGAGCGTGACGGGCGCGGCCTCGACCGTGGAGACCGAGATCGAGACGCCGGTGAGGACGTCCGCGAAGGTGTTCGTCGACGACGTGACCTGCTGCGCGCCGGCCGTCCCGGCCCACAGCGTGATGGCCGCGTCGCTCGCGGCACGCAGGGGGGTCGCCGCCAGGGCGGGCTGCCCGTCCACGACGTCCTCCGCCTTCCCCGCGAACAGCTCGAACGCGTTCGCCTCCCCGGGCGTCTTGCCGGTCAGCTGCAGACGGGTCGTCCCGTTCGCGGTCACGACCGCCGCGGAGACCCCGGCGCCCGAGCCGGTGATGTTCTTCGCGAGGTCCGCGGCGCTGCTGCCGACGGCGACCTCGGTGGTGGTGCCGTCCGGCCGGCGCAGGGTCAGCGTCGTCGCTCCCCCGAGGCCCGCGACGAGGTCGTCGTAGGACGCGAGCGAGACCTGGCTCGTGGCGACCTTGTCGACCGTGAAGGACAGCGCTGCGGCGGAGGCACCGGCCGACGTCGTCGCGGTGACCGAGGTCGCCGACGAGGTCGCCTTCGTGACCTGCCACGACGACGCGGTCGCGGCCTTGGTCGCGGCGTCGCCGAGCGAGGAGACCTTGGTGTTGAGCGCCTGCAGCGCGGTCACCAGCGACGTGGTCGCGGTCTGCTTCGCCTTGAGCAGCGTCTGCGGGCCCGACTCGGCCTGCATGAGCTGGTTGATGAGGCTCGTGGTGTCGAGCCCGCTGACCAGCCCGTCGATGCCCAGGGTCGCCATGGCCCCTCCGTCCGTGTGTGGGAGCGCCCGGGGCGGCCGACGATCGTCGGGCCGCCACCGGGCGGTCGTGCCGAGCCCAGCCCCGGTCCGCGCGTGTGGTGCGTCCCGGGGCGGGGTCGTGGTGCGAGCGGCTCAGCCGCGTCGATCACCGCAGGAGCGAGAGCACGCCCTGGGGGATCTGGTTGGCCTGCGCGAGCATCGCGGTGCCGGCCTGCGACAGGATCTGGGCCCGCGTGAACGAGACCATCTCCGACGCCATGTCGGTGTCGCGGATGCGGGACTCCGACGCGGACAGGTTCTCCACCGCGACGTTGACGTTCTTGATCGTGTGCTCGAACCGGTTCTGCAGGGCACCGAGCCCGGCACGTGCGGTCGAGACCGACTTGATCTGGGCGTCGATGCGCGTGATCGAGTTCTGCGCGTTCGCGGCGGAGCTGAAGTCCAGGCCCGTCGTGCCCGTGACGGCGGCGCTGGTGCCGACGCCGGTGCCCGAGCTCGCGTCCGTGCCGGCCGTGGCGCCACCGACGACGGTGCCACCGTTCTTGGCCTGGACGACGAGCTTGTTGTCCTTGTCGACCGACGCGGTGAGGTCGGCGGAGAAGGCGCTGTCCGAGTTGAGCTTGTCAGCCAGCTGCTGGACGGTCTTGATGTCGCCCGCCGTGCCGACCGACGCCGTGGTGACGGTCTTGGTCGCGCCCGGGGTCGTGATGCTGAACGACTGGGCACCCGCGACGAGCGTCGGGGTGTCGACCGCGAGCGTGGTGCCCGAGGCCGCGGCACCGAGCGAGTCGGCGATCGCCTTGACGTTCGCGCCGGACAGGTCGACCGAGATCTGGCTGTCCGCGTTGCCGTCGGCGCCGACCTGGAACTTGAGCGTCCCGGCCGAGCCGTCGAGCAGCTTGGTGCCGTTGAAGTTGGTGGACTTCGAGATGCGGTCGAGCTCCGAGACGAGGCTGTCCGACTCCGTCTTGATGTTGGCGCGCGCCTCGGTGTTGTTCGAGTCGTTGCCGGCCTGGACGGCCAGGTCACGCACACGCTGCAGGATCGAGTGGACCTCGGTCAGCGCGCCTTCCGCGGTCTGCACGACGGAGATGCCGTCCTGCGCGTTGCGGGCGGCGACCTTCAGACCGCCGACCTGCGAGCGCAGGCCCTCGGAGATGGCCAGACCGGCGGCGTCGTCCGCGGCACGGTTGATCCGGAAGCCGGACGAGAGCTTCTCGAGCGACTTGCTCAGGTCGTTCTGCGTGTTGGACAGGTTGCGGTACGAGTTCACGGCCGCGATGTTCTGGTTGATCGAGAGACCCATCGTTCTCTTCCTCCTTGAGTCGGGTCAGGAAAGCCCATCCGTGGGCTATGTCCCTCCCATCGACCGCACCCGTGGGGGTGTGAGGAGTTCGCGAGAACCGATCTGTCAGGCGAGCACCTGGCGGGAGACCACGTGCTCGTCGGACGCCGACGGCTCCGGCACGTAGGAGAGCCGGTCGCTCGCGGTGAGCGCCGCGCGCGACGCGATCGAGGCGAAGTACGTCTGCCGCCGGCGCTCCGCCACGCCGTCGGGCCGGTCCGCCGCGGGGACGAGCGTCGGCTCGAAGTGCGTGTTGAGCCCGTCGCGCAGCATCCCGAGCGCCTCGGTGCGCAGCTGGCTGATCCGCGACTGCGTGACCCCCAGCTCGTCCGCCAGGTCGGCGACCGACCGGTCCTCGAGGAAGATCGCCCGCACCACGACCTGCAGCCGGTCCGGGAGCGTGTCGACCGCGGCGCGCAGCCAGTGCACGCGCTCGGTGGCCAGCACGGCCTCCTCGGGCGTGCTCGTGCCGTCCACGATCATGTCCGCGATGACGCCCTCGCTCGCGTCGATGCTCAGCACCCGCCGGTCCGCGTCCGCGCGGATCTGGTCGACCGCGCGCACGTCGACGCCGAGCGCGGTCGCGATCTCGTCGCGGGTCGCGGGGCGGCCCAGCGCGGCGGCCAGCTGCTCCGTCGTCGCGGCGAGCTCCCGGACGCGGGTGCGGGACCCACGGGTCGCCCAGTCCATCGAGCGCAGCTCGTCGAGCAGCGCGCCGCGGATCCGCAGCGACGCGTACCGGGCGAAGGGAACGCCGGTCGACGGGTCGTAGGACCGGGCCGCCAGGACGAGCGCGAGGCTGCCGGCGGAGGCCAGGTCGTCGCGCGCCACGGACGGCGGGACACGACGCAGGAGCTCGGAGACGGCGTA
Source organism: Cellulomonas rhizosphaerae (assembly GCF_003470205.1). Classification (GTDB taxonomy): domain Bacteria; phylum Actinomycetota; class Actinomycetes; order Actinomycetales; family Cellulomonadaceae; genus Cellulomonas; species Cellulomonas rhizosphaerae. The sequence continues at coordinate 4,159 of NZ_QWKP01000124.1, read as the reverse complement.
CCCGACGAGGGCCAGGTTGCTGACGACGAGGTCGTCGACGGAGGTCGCGGCGGTGTTCACAGAATGTCGCTCGGCTCCCGGACGACCCGCCTTGAGCGAACCTTCCGAAGAAAGTTGTGATCGATCACATGCTCCGTCGAACCGTTTCGAGGACCAAGGTCCCTCGTTTCGACGGTTCACCTGGGCGATCGTCGTGATGGAGCCGTCTGGGTGTCACCACCCCACCCGTTCGGGTGTGACATACGTCACCTCGACGTGGGCGCGCTCCCACCACGCGATCGGCCATTTTGAACGTTCGTCCAGTTCAGAGGGTCGGTCCGCCAGGCCGCTGCTCTGTTCATCAGGGCCCCGCCGCGCCACAATGCCCCGACGGCTCACCCGGATGCTTCAGCACTGCCGGGCGCCTGCCGATAGTCCAGGGCGGACGCGAGCCGGTGAACCTGCCGCCTGGCCCACGACGGCCCGCGACGGACGACAGGAGGACACGATGGCCTACAACAGGCTGTCTGAGGTGCTGTGGCACGAGCGGAACCTGCTCGAGCTGCTGCTCTTCAAGCTGGAGGAGGAGCAGCTGCTCCTCACGAGCGGCAAGACACGCTGGCTCGCCCACGCGACCCGTGAGGTGGAGACGGTGCTGTCCCAGATCCGCGACGCCGAGCTCGGCCGCGCCGTCGAGGCGGCGACCGTGAGCGCCGAGCTGGGCCTGCCCGACGGCGTGAGCCTGGCGGACCTGGCCGACCACGCTCCCGAGCCGTGGTCGGACCTGCTGCGCGCGCACCGTGAGGCCTTCGCCTCGCTCACCACCCAGATCTCCCAGCTCGCCGACGGCAACCGCGAGCTGCTCGCGATGTCCCACCGCGCGACGCAGGAGACCCTGGCGTCCCTGCACGACGTCCACACGTACGACGGCAGCGGCCAGAGCGCGGCCACCGAGCCCGCCGCCCGCCTCGTCGACCGCACGCTCTGACGACCGCACAAGCACCCGTAGGAGGACGATCCACGTGAGCACCTTTTCCGGGCTCGGCACCGCGCTGAGCTCGCTGGTCGCCCAGCGTCAGGCGCTCGAGGTCGCGGGCCAGAACATCGCCAACGCCAACACGGTCGGCTACACCCGGCAGCGCGCGACGCTGTCGTCGGTGCCGGCCGCCCAGGTGCCGTCGATGTTCTCGACCACGCCCGGCACCGGCCAGGGCACCCGGGTGAGCAGCGTGGACCGCCTCGGCGACATCTTCCTCGACGCCAAGGTGCGCACGAGCACCTCCAGCTCGGCCTACCTCGCCGCACGGGCGGACGCCCACACCGCGCTCGAGCAGGGCGTCGGCGAACCTGCCTCGACGGGCCTCGCGTCGCAGCTGTCGACGATGTGGGCCGCGTGGCACGACGTGGCGAACTCGCCCGACAAGGCCTCGTCCCGCGCGGTCCTCCTGGAGGACGCGAAGGCTGTCGCCGACCGCCTCGGCACGCTCTACACGGCGACGCAGACGCAGTGGACCCAGACGCGCTCGACCGCGGTCGCCCTCGTCGACCAGGTCAACTCGGCCGCGGCCGGCGTCGCCGACCTCAACGCGCGCATCCTCGAGATCACCAACGCGGGCGGCACCGCCCACGAGCTCACCGACCAGCGCGACCTGCTCGCGACCCAGCTGTCGAGCCTCGTGGGTGCCTCCACCGAGCTGCGCGCCGACGGCCGCCTCGACGTGTTCGTCGGCGGCAACTCGCTCGTGTCCGGCAACCGGGCGTCCGCGCTCGCCGTCACCGGCGCCACGTCGTTCGACCAGGTCACCGCGACGCCCGCCACCGCGGTCTCCGTGGTGTGGGCCGACCGCCCCACGCAGGCCGTGGGCCTCGACGGCGGTCGCGTCGCGGGGCTGCTCTCCGTGCTCGCGCCGGCCGAGGCCGACGGCACGGGCGGCCTGCTCGCGCAGGCGGCAGCGGGCTACGACGCCTTCGCGCAGACGCTCGCCAGCCAGGTGAACGCGCTGCACGGCACCGCGCTGACCACGAGCGGCACGGCGGGCGGCGACTTCTTCGCCTTCACCGCGGGCCGCCCCGCGGCGCTCGGCCTGCACGTCGCCGTCACGGACCCCCAGGGAGTCGCCGTCGCGGCGCCCGGGGCCGGCGCGCTCGACAGCTCGGTCGCCGACGCGATCGCCTCCCTCGCGAAGGCGAACGGCGGTCCCGACACGGCCTGGAACCACCTCGTCGTCGACCTGGGCGTGCGCACCGCGAGCGCGCAGGCGCGCGCCGACGTGGCAGAGTCGGCCCGGGCGAGCGCCGCCGGGCAGCAGCTCGCGCAGGCGAGCGTCGACACCGACGAGGAGACCGTCAACATGCTGGCGTTCCAGCGCGCGTACGAGGGCGCCGCCCGGGTGCTGTCGGCGATCGACGAGATGCTCGACACGCTCATCAACCGCACCGGCCTGGTCGGAAGGTAGGAACCACCGTGATCCCCCGCGTGACGCACCAGACCATCCAGCAGAGCACGCTGGCCAACCTGCAGGGCAGCCTGTCGGCGATGGCTGCGCTGCAGTCCAAGATGTCGAGCGGCAAGAACATCTCGGTGCCGTCCGACGACCCGGGCGCGGCCTCCGACATGCTGCGGCTGCGCGGCGACCAGCGCGCCATCGCGCAGTACAAGCGCAACGCCTCGGACGCCGACTCGTGGCTCACCACGGTCGACACCGCGATCACCGGGTCGCTCGCCACGCTGCGGCGCGCCCGCGACCTGACGATGCAGGGCGGCGACGGCGCGCTCGGCAGCACCTCGCGCGAGGCCCTCGCCACCGAGATCGACGGCCTGCGCGCCTCGCTGCTCGGTCAGGCCAACACCACCTACGTGGGCCGGACGGTCTTCGCCGGCACGTCCGACGCGGGCGTCGCGTTCGACGCCTCCTACTCCTGGACGGGCACGGGCGCGAGCGTCGACCGCCGCGTCGGGGCCACGTCCACCGTGCGCGTCGACGCCGACGGGGCCGCGGTCTTCGGGACCGGCTCCGACTCGGTGTTCGCGCTGCTCGACGACATCTCGGCGACCCTGCGCGCAGGCGGCGACCCCACCACCCAGCTCGACGCGATCGACACCCGGATGGACGCGATGCTCAGCCAGCTCTCCGGCGTCGGTGCCCGGCACAAGCAGGTGCTCGACACCCAGAGCGCACTGCTCAGCAGCGAGCTCGACGTGAAGTCGCACCTGTCCGGCATCGAGGACATCGACCTGGCCGAGGTGATCCTCGAGCTGCAGACGCAGGAGGTCGCCTACAACGGTGCGCTCGGCGCGGCCGCCAAGGTGCTGCAGCCGACGCTGCTGGACTTCCTGCGATGAGCGCCGCCACGGTGCGGGTGGGCTCGCGCGACATCCCGGCCGAGCTCGAGATGCTCGAGCCCCTGCCTGGCCTGCCCGGCCGGACGTCGTACCGCCTCGAGCCGCTCGACGACGCCGGCATCCTGTTCGCGCTGCGCTCGCAGGGAGACGAGCCGCCCGCGCGGCTCTTCGTCGTCGACCCCGCGACGCACTTCCCCGACTACGCGCCCGAGCTCGACGCGACCGGCGGCGAGCGCGCGCTGCTCGTCGTCGTGCACCCCTCCACGGTGGGCGACTCCCCCACGGCCAACCTCCTGGCCCCCCTCGTCGTCGAGGTGGGCACCGGGCGCACGGTCCAGACCGTGCTCGACGGCGACTGGCCCCTGCGCGCACCGATCGCCTAGACGCCTCAGACCTGGGCACCGCCGGCCGATGGGCCGGGTGGAGTGCTCAGTCAAGGAGGCAGTCGATGTCATCATCCAGCCGCGTCGCCATCCGGCGGCAGGCCGTCGTCCACCCGGACGGTTCGCTGTTCGGCTACGCGGTGCGCGCTGACGTCAGCGACCCGCAGGACGCGCTGATCACGCCCGCGGCCGAGGAGCGCCTGGCCGACGAGCAGTACGCCGCCACCGACTTCGGCCAGCTGGTCGGCGACCGCCCGGTGGTGCTGCGGATCGGCACGCGCATGCTGCGTGGCGACCTGCCGCTGCCCGCCACCCCCCGCGCGCTCGTCGCCGAGGTGCCCGCCGCCGTCGCCCGCCACGACGACGCCGAGGCGGTGCTCACCCAGCTCCGCGACCGCGGCGCGGGCCTCGCGCTGTCCGGCTACACGGCCACGCCCGCGCAGGACGCGCTGCT
>NZ_QWKP01000123.1 GCF_003470205.1 Cellulomonas rhizosphaerae | reverse complement strand
CGGGCACGGGGTCGGTCAGCTCGTCCTCCCGCAACGGCTCGACCACGAGCCGCGCGACCGCGCGGATCCTCGTCGAGTCGAGCTGCGCACTGGCCGGGTACAGGGGCGTGGGCCAGCCGGCCTCCTCGCGGGCTCGCTGCTCGGTCTCGTCGTCGCCGTCGAACCAGTCGTGCTTGGGATTGGTCAGCTGCGCCCGGTCCATGAACACCGACACCTTGCCGGTGAACAGGCCGCGCCGGCCGCGGTGCATCGACTGGACCATGTGCTGGGCCACGTGCTGCCGCTTGGTGAAGAACGTGGCGCGCAGGGTGCGGGTGCCGTCCGTGATCTCGGCCTCGACGCGCGGTGCCCCGTCCTTGTGCGCGTGCTTGATCACGGCACTGCGGACCTCGGCCACGATCGAGACGGTCTCGCCGACCACGAGCCCGGAGATGTCGGTCAGCGTGGACGGGTCGGCGTAGCGGCGCGGGTAGTAGCGCAGCACGTCGCCCGCGGTGCGCATCCCGAGAGCCTCGAACGCCTTGCCCATGCGCGGTGCCACGCTGGCCACGGGCTTGTCGAGCGCGCCCGACGAGCCCACCCGGTCCTCGTACCCCACGTCGCGTCGGGTCGCCACGGCGTCAGTCCATCCCCGCGACGAGCGCCGTGCCGTACCCGGTCGGCCCGACGAACGTCACCTCGAGCCCGCCGCGAGCCGCCTCGACGGCCCCGCGCGCGTCGTCGTCCAGGGGGTCGCGGTGGACGACGGTGAGGTTCTCCCCCGGCCCGACGAGCGCCGCGACTCGGCTGACCAGCCCGGCGACGTCGTCGGCCTCGACGGCCCGCAGCCGAGCGAGCGCCGCGGTCGCCGCGCGCTCGGGCCCGGCCTCGGCGGCCGCGACGAACGCGAGCGCCGCCACGCCGGCACGCAGCGGGTCGTGCGCGTCGAGCACCACGATCCGCTCGCCGTGCAACCGGACCAGCGCGTCGATCTCGTCGGCCTCGAGCCCGTCGCCGGGCAGCAGCACCACGCGGGACGCGCCCGTGTCCGTGATCGCGCGCGTGACGTGCTCCGCCGTGACGGGCGCCTCGGGGCACCGCACCACGGTCACGGCCCCGGCCGCCGCGAACCACGGGGCGAGCGCGGGCGACGCGGTGCACACGACCAGCCCTGGTCCGCTCGTCTCCGGCACCTGCCCGTGGGACCCCTCGAGCAGCCGCACCACGACCTGCTCGCGCACGCCGACCGCGGCGAGCGCGATCGCGCCCTCGGGGTCGTCCGTGTGGACGTGCACGTGCCACCAGCCGTCGGCGCCGACCACCGCGACCGAGTCGCCGACGGTCCCCAGCGTCGACCGCAGCTCGCTGCCCAGGTCCTGCGGGCCGCCGCGCACGAGCGCCATGACCTCGTAGGCGCCGCCCTCGGCGCTCGCCTCGACCTCCTGCTCGTCGGCAGCGCGCGCCGCGGGGAGCCAGTCGAGGTCCGGCACCGCGTCGTCCTCGCCCGCCGCGACCCGGGCGAGCGCTCCGAGCACGACGAGCAACGCGCACGCACCCGCGTCGAGCACGTGCGCGCGGCGCAGCACGGGATGGGCGGCGCTGATGGTCGCGAGCGCCCGGTGGGCGTCGTCGAGGACCTCGGCGAGCATCGTGGGCAGGCTCGCGCGGGCGCCGGCCGCGATGAGGGCCCCCTGGGCGACCTCGTCGGCGACCGTGAGCACGGTCCCCTCCTGCGGGTCCGCGAGCGCCTGGCGCGCCGAGCGGGCTGCGTTCGCGAGTCCCGCCGCGACCTCGTCGGCGCCCGGCTCCGCGCCGAGGGTGCGGGCGAGGCCCGCGAGGTACTGGCTGAGGATCACGCCCGAGTTGCCGCGGGCCGCGAGCATCGCGCCGCGCGCGAAGGCCACGGCGAGCTCGTCGGGCCCGGCGTCCGCTGCGAGGCGGTCGACCGCCTCCACGCCGCCCGTGACCGTGAGCAGGACGTTCGTGCCGGTGTCCGAGTCGGCGACCGGGAAGACGTTGACGGCGTCGATGCTCGCGCGTGCGCGCTGCAGGCCAACCAGCGCCGCGTGCGCCCAGGCGCGCACCGCTGCCCCGTCGAGCCGATCCGTCGCCACGTCCGCCTGCGTCCCCTCGTCGATCCGTCGTCGAGCCCTCGTGCACGTTGCGCGGGCGCAGCGTGGCTGTGTCCGACCACACCCTGCCCCATCCCGCCGACATTTGGGGTGCCGCCCGGCGATGGGCTAGTCTTGACCGGTTGCCCGGAGGACTTCGGGCACCTCGAGGCGCGCGGACCTTCGTCTGCCGGCCCGCATCCGAACTCCGGAGACGGTCCCCAGACGTGCGTGCGCCCGGTACAAGCTTCGCCGCTCTCGCGGCGTGACCGCACACCATCGGGTCCGGATCGCTTCGGCCCCGGACCGAGAACACAGGAGAAACTCGTGGCTGCCAACTGCGACGTCTGCACCAAGGGCCCGAGCTTCGGGCACAGCGTCTCGCACTCGAACCGGAAGACGAAGCGCCGCTGGAACCCGAACATCCAGCGTGTGCGTGCCGTCGTCGCGGGAACGCCCAAGCGCCTCAACGTCTGCACCTCGTGCCTCAAGGCCGGCAAGGTCCAGCGCGCGGTCTGACGTCTCGACACACTTCGAGTTCGGATCGAGGGCCCGCACCGTTCACGGTGCGGGCCTTCGTCATGCCCGGACCGTGTGGCAGGGTGAGTGCATGACTGAGCAGCTGGACGAGGTGACGATCCGCATCGCCGGGCCGGACGACGCCACCCCCTTGGCCCAGGTGCACGTGCGCTCGTGGCAGGAGGCGTACGCGGACATCGTCCCGGCCGCCTACCTGGCCTCGCTCGATCCCGAGGCCCGCGCACAGCAGTGGACGACCTACCTGCGCAAGGGTCCCGAGGACGGCATCACGACCTGGGTGGCGGTCGCCGGCCAGCGGCACGTCGGCTTCGTCTCGCTCGGCCCGGCGCGCGACGAGGACGCCCGCCGCGGCGACCGCGAGATCTACTCGATCTACCTCGACCCCGGCACGTGGGGGCACGGCGTCGCCCGAGAGCTCATGCGGACCGTCATCGCAGAGGCCGGCGAGCGCAGCCGGATCACGCTGTGGGTGCTCGCGGACAACGAGCGCGCCCGGCACTTCTACCGCCGCCACGGCTTCCAGGCCGACGGTGTCGAGCGCTTCGAGGACGTGGGCGGCGCCGAGCTGCTCGAGGTCCGCTACCGCCGCAACTGACGCGCCTCTCGGGCCACCGTCAGCCGAAGTGGTCCCAGCCGGCGCTGCCGGTCCACGCGCGGCCCTCCACGACGACACCCGGCTCACCGGCCCGCACCCGTCCGACGACCCGGAAGCCCTCGGGCAGCGCACGGCCCTGCGGGAACGTCGCGAGCAGCCCGTGGTCCTCACCGCCCGTCATGACCCAGTCCCCCGCGTCGCGGCCCAGGGCCGTCGCCGCCGCGGCCAGGGCTGCCACGTCGGCGCCGTAGGCGGACGGCCCGACGAGGTCGAGCACCACGCCGCTGGCCCGGCCGATCCGGCCTGCGTCGCGCACGAGCCCGTCGGAGACGTCGATCATCGCGGTCGCCCCGACGCGGGCCGCGGCGGGGCCGAGCGCCAGTGGCGACGACGGCCGCAGGTAGCCCGCGACGAGGTCCGGCGCCACGTCGGCGCGTCCCTCCTCGAGCAGCGCCCAGCCGGCCGCCGAGCGCCCCCGGACACCGGCGTGCGCGACGACGTCGCCATCCCGTGCTCCCCCGCGCAGCACCGGCTCGCGGCCCTCCAGGTCGCCGTGCGCGGTCACCGCGACCACGACGACCGGCCCCCCGGACAGGTCGCCGCCGACGACGCCCACCTCGAGCGGCGCGCACATCGCTCCGAACCCGCGCGCCAGGTCCTCGACCCACTGCGCCGGGAGGTCGCCGGGGACGACGAGCGACACGACGAGGCTCGTCGGCCGAGCACCCATGGCCGCGACGTCCGCGAGGTTCTGCACCGCGGCGCGCACCCCCACGTCGAACCCGCCCGACCAACGGCGACGGAAGTGCCGGTCCTCGACGAGCACGTCGGTGGTCACCGCGAACCGGCCGTCGGGGGCCGCGACGACCGCCGCGTCGTCGCCGGGCGGCACGAGGGTCGAGGCGCCGCGCGGCAGGTGCGGGAAGATCCGCGCCAGCAGCGCGTCCTCGTCGAGGTCCCGCACGAGGGGACCGACCGCCGACTGCCCGCTGCTGCTCACGCGCACACGCTAGACGACCGGCTGCGGTCGGGATCACAGCGGGATCGCAGCGGGACCGGTCAACGGCGGCCCGCGCGGCGGCTAGCGTGGCGTGGTGAGCAGACGACCCGCAGCCCTCCTCGCGGCGACCACGCTCGTCCTGCTCGCCGGCTGCGCGACGACCATCCCGACGACCGTCGGCCCGGCCGCCACCGATCCCGTGTGCGCGGACGTCGTGCTCTCGACGCCCGACGAGCTGTCCGGGCTGGCCCGCACGGACACGAACGCGCAGGCGACGACCGCGTGGGGCCAGCCCGAGGCCGCGATCATCCTGCGGTGCGGCGTCCAGCCGCTGGGCCCGACGACCGACCGGTGCGTCACGGTCGAGTCCGCCGACGGGACGAGCATCGACTGGGTCGTCACGCAGGGCGACACCGACTCGAACGAGGGGGACGCGACGTTCACGACCTACGGGCGCGTGCCCGCGGTCGAGGTCCTCGTGCCCGCGTCGGTGCGCAAGGAGCACTCCACGTCGATGCTCATCGACCTGGGTCCGGCGATCGCCAAGACGCAGAAGCAGCGCTCCTGCCTGTAGGTCGGCTCAGCGCAGGCCGGTCGGGCGGTGCAGCGCGAGGCGGACGAGCTCGTCGACCAGCTCCGGGTACTCCAGGCCCGAGGCCTGCCACATCCGCGGGTACATCGAGAACGGCGTGAAGCCGGGCATGGTGTTGATCTCGTTGACCACGACCTCGCCGTCGGGCGTGACGAACACGTCGACCCGCGCGAGCCCCTCGCAGCCCACTGCCTCGAACGAGCGGACCGCGACGTCCTGGACCTTGGCGACGACGTCGTCCGGCAGGTCCGCCGGGCAGACCAGCTCCACGCCGGCCTCGTCCAGGTACTTCGCCTCGAAGTCGTAGAAGTCGTGCCGCGCGTCGGTGACGATGATCTCGCCGGGCAGCGACGCGCGGGCGCGGTCGCCGTCGTGGCCGCCCAGCACGCCGCACTCGATCTCGCGGCCGACGATGCCGGCCTCGACGACGATCTTCGGGTCGTGCTGCGCGGCGGCCTGGATCGCCGCCGGGAGGTCAGCGAGGTCCTCGACCCGGGAGATCCCCAGGCTGGACCCGGCGCGCGCGGGCTTGACGAACAGCGGCAGGCCCAGGCTCTCGACCTTCGCGGTCGCGGCGGCGGGGTCGCGGTCGAACTCGCCCGGGGCGAGCACGACGAACGGGCCGACGGGCAGCCCGTGGCCCGCCAGGACGAGCTTCATCATGTGCTTGTCCATGCCGACGGCCGAGGCGAGCACGCCCGCGCCGACGTAGCGCACGTCGGCGAGCTCGAGCATCCCCTGCAGGGTGCCGTCCTCGCCGAACGGGCCGTGCAGCAACGGGAAGACGACGTCGACGTTGCCCAGGGCGCGCGGCAGCTCGCCGGGCTCGAGGACCTGCACGTCGCGGTCGTCGACCGCCTGCGGGAGCAGCACGTGCGACGCGGTGTCCTCGACCTGCGGGAGCCGGCCCTCGGTGATCGCCCAGCGCTCGGGGTCGGGGTCCGCGAGGACCCAGCGGCCCGTCGGCGTGATGCCCACGGCCAGCACGTCGTACCGCTGCGGGTCCAGCGCACGCAGCACGCCGCCCGCGGTCGCACAGCTGATCGCATGCTCGCCGGAGCGACCACCGAACAGGACCATCACCCGGGGACGGTGCTCGGTGAGGACCCACTGGGCGTCCTCCTGCGCGTCCTGCTCGGACGTCGGGCGGACCTCGGGGTCGGGAGTCGCGTTCATCGGCCCCGACCCTACCCGCCAGTCGCCGGCCCGGGTGCGTAGCCTGCTCTCGTGAGCCACGACGCACCCCTCGCACCCGCCACCGTCACCGTGTCCGCGGGCCGCCCGGCCCGGACGCAGGGCGGCCCGGTGAACCCGCCGCTGGTCCTGTCCTCGACGTTCGTGTCCCAGGGCGTCCCCGCCCCGGGCGAGCTGCTCTACGGCCGCATCGACGCCGACACGTGGCACCCGTTCGAGCAGGTGCTCGGCGCGCTCGAGCAGTCGCGCCACCCGGCGCTCGTCTTCGGCTCGGGCATGGCCGCGATCGCCGCCGCGCTCTCGCTCGTGCCGCCCGGCGGCAGGCTCGTGCTCCCGCGCCACTGCTACCAGGTCACCCTGGGCTACGCCGCCGACCTGTCCGAGCGGCAGGGGGTCGAGGTCGTGCTCGTCGACATCGACGACACCGACGCCGTGCTCGCCGCGCTCCCCGGCGCCTCGATGCTGTGGGTCGAGTCCCCCACCAACCCGATGCTCGAGGTCGCCGACCTGCCGGTGCTCGTCGAGGCCGCGCACGCGGCCGGCGCGCTCGTCGGCGTCGACAACACCTTCGCGACGCCGCTCGTGCAGCGCCCGCTGGCCTGGGGCGCCGACGTCGTCGTGCACTCGGTGACCAAGTACCTCGCGGGGCACAGCGACGTCGTGCTCGGCGCCGCCCTCGCCGACGACGACGCCCTGCACGCCCGCCTGCACGCGTACCGGACCCTGCACGGCTCGATCGCCGGGCCGTTCGAGGTGTGGCTCGCGCTGCGTGGCGTGCGCACGCTCGCGCTGCGCGTCGAGCGCGCGCAGGCCAACGCCGCCGAGCTCGCGCGCCGCCTCTCGTCGCACCCCGCCGTGCTCGCCGTGCGGCACCCGAGCCTGCCCGACGACCCGGGGCACGAGCGGGCTTCGCGGCTCATGGACGGGTTCGGCGCGATCATCGGGCTGCGCCCGCGCGGGGGTGCCGCCGCGGCGGACGCCGTGATCGCCGCGCTGCGCCTGTGGGTGCCCGCGACGAGCCTGGGCGGCGTCGAGTCGAGCCTCGAGCGGCGCCGGCGGTTCGCGACCGAGTCGCTCACCGTCCCGGACGACCTGCTGCGGCTGTCGGTCGGCATCGAGGACGTCGAGGACCTCTGGGCCGACCTCGCGGCGGCGCTGGACGCGCTGTAGCCGACTCGGTCCAGCGACGTATCGTCGGCTCCTAGACGCCCTCGGCCTTGTGGGGCCGGGCCAGCAGGAGCGCGGCCAGGTCGTCGACCGGCAGGCCCTCGTGCAGAACCCTGACCACGGCGTGCGTGATCGGCATCTCGACACCCAGCGACTCGGCGAGCTCGAGCACCGAGCGGCTCGACTTCACGCCCTCGGCGGTACCGCCGGTCGCGGCGATGGCCTCGTCGAGAGTCATGCCACGCCCGATGTGGTTGCCGAGCGTGTGGTTGCGCGAGTCGGGCGAGGCGCACGTGGCCATGAGGTCGCCCATGCCGGCCAGGCCGGGGAACGTCTCGGCGTCCGCGCCCAGGGCCAGGCCGAGGCGCGTGATCTCGACGAGGCCACGCGTGATCACCGTGGCCATCGTGTTGTAGCCCAGGCCGCGACCCTGTGAGATGCCGACGGCGAGCGCGATGACGTTCTTCACGGCGCCGCACAGCTCGACGCCGACGACGTCGCGGTTCGTGTACGGGCGGAAGTAGGACGACGCGCAGGCCTTCGCGACGAGCTGCGCGGTCTCGTCGCTCGTCGACGCGACGACGGTCGCCGTCGGCTGCCGGTGTGCGATCTCCTTGGCGAGGTTCGGGCCCGAGACCACGGCGATGCGGTCCTGCTCGATCCCGAGCGAATCGGCGACGACCTGGCTCATGCGCCGGTCGGTGCCGAGCTCGACGCCCTTCATGAGCGAGACGGCCACAGCGTCCGGACCGATCACGTCGCGCAGGGTCTCGAGCGTGGCCCGGGCGCTCTGCGACGGGATCGCGATGACGACGAGGTCGGCGCCCTGAACCGCGGCGCGCGCGTCGGTGGTGGCGGTGATGCCCGCGGGCAGGTCGACGCCGGGTACGTACCGCTCGTTGCGGTGGTCCTCGGTGATCTGGCGGCAGACCTTCTCGTCGCGCCCCCACACCGTGACCTCGCAGCCGGCATCGGCCATGACGACGGCGAACGTGGTCCCCCAGCTGCCGGCGCCGAGGACCGCGGCCCGCAGCGCGTGGGGCTGGGCGGGTGGGACCTCCCGGTCGACCGTCACGGGAGCTCGGGCTTCGTCGCGTGGTCGCCGCCGACGCGCTTCTCACCCGGCGGCACGGCCTTGCGCATGTCGTAGCGGACGGCGGGCGCCTTCTCGCCGCGCACGTCCTCGAGCAGTGCCGTGATGGCGTCCATGACCCGCTCGGTCGCCTCGCGCAGGGTGACGTTGTCGAGCGGCCGCCCGTACAGGTCGTCCAGGTCCACCGGCGGACCGGCGACGACGGTGATCTTCTTCGGCGGGATCGGCTTGAACCACTTGGAGTAGCGACCCAGCAGGTCCTGCGCGCCCCACTGCGCGACGGGGATGACCGGTGCCCGGGTCATGAGCGCGAGCCGCGCGACGCCCGTCTTGCCGGCCATGGGCCACAGGTCGGGCTCGCGGGTCAGCGTGCCCTCGGGGAACACCGCGACGGCCTCGCCGGCCTCGATCGCGGCGACGCCCGCCGCGAGCGAGTCCACGGCCGCGGTCGTGTTGCGGTAGACGGGGATCTGCCCGGTGGCCCGCAGCACGGCGCCGACGACGGGCACCTTGAACAGCGACGCCTTCGCCAGGATCTTCGGCGCGAAGCCGTTGTCCCACAGGTAGTGCGCGAAGGTCACGGGGTCGACGTTGGTCATGTGGTTGGACGCCACGATGAAACCCACGTCCGTCGGCAGGTGCTCGGTGCCGCGCCAGTCGCGCTTGGTCACCACCATGAGGATGGGGCGCAGGACGCGCGCGACGTTGCGGTAGGCGCGGTTGGATCGGGACGGCGAATGCACGGGAGCCGATGCTACCCGCTGGTTCGCCGTCCCAGCCCTCCTGACCTCAGTCCCGGCTCAACCTCAGTCCCGGCTGAACTCGGCGCCGAGCGCCTCGAGCTTGTCCATGAAGTGCTCGTAGCCGCGGTCGATGAGGCTGATGCCTCGCACGGCCGACGTGCCCTTCGCGGTTAGCGCCGCGATGAGGTGGCTGAACCCGCCGCGCAGGTCCGGCACCTCGATGTCCGCGGCCGCCAGCGGCGTCGGGCCGCTGATGACGGCCGAGTGGTAGAAGTTGCGCTGACCGAACCGGCACGGCCGGCCGCCCAGGCACTCCTTGTAGACCTGGATGGTCGCGCCCATGCCGACGAGCGCGTCGGTGAACCCGAAGCGGTTCTCGTAGACGGTCTCGTGCACGATCGACAGACCCTTGGCCTGCGTGAGCGCGACGACGAGGGGCTGCTGCCAGTCCGTCATGAAGCCGGGGTGCACGTCGGTCTCGAGCTGGATCGAGCGCAGGTCGCCGCCCGGGTGCCAGAACCGGATGCCGTCGTCGTCGACCTGGAACTCGCCGCCGACCTTGCGGAACGTGTTGAGGAACGTCGTCATCTCGGGCTGGGTCGCGCCGCGCACGTAGATGTCGCCGCCCGTGGCCAGCGCGGCGGACGCCCAGGACGCCGCCTCGATGCGGTCCGAGAGCGAGGTGTGCTGGAACCCCTCGAGGCGGTCGACGCCCTCGATGCGGATCACGCGGTCGGTGTCGACCGAGATGATCGCGCCCATCTTCTGCAGCACGTTGATGAGATCCATGATCTCGGGCTCGATCGCCGCGCCCGCGAGCTCGGTGATGCCCTCGGCACGCACGGCCGTGAGCAGCAGCTGCTCGGTCGCACCGACGCTGGGGTACGGCAGCGCGATCTTGGTCCCCTGCAGACGCCGCGGCGCGCGGATGTGGATGCCGTTGTGGGTCTTGTCCACGACCGCGCCGAACTGGCGCAGGATGTCGAGGTGGTAGTTGATCGGCCGGTCGCCGATGCGGCAGCCACCCAGGTCAGGGATGAACGCCTCGCCGAGACGGTGCAGCAGCGGGCCGCAGAACAGGATCGGGATGCGGCTCGACCCGGCGTGCGCGTCGATGTCCGCGACGTGCGCCGACTCCACGTTCGTCGGGTCCAGGTGCAGCGTGCCGGCCTTGGCGTCGGCGACGACGCTCACGCCGTGCAGCTCGAGCAGACCGGTCACCACGGCGACGTCCCGGATCTGTGGCACGTTGCGCAGCACGCTCGGGGTCTCCCCCAGCAGCGCGGCCACCATGGCCTTCGAGACGAAGTTCTTGGCGCCGCGCACGGTGATCTCACCGGACAGGGGCGTCCCGCCATTGACGTAGAGCAGATCGTTCACGGGCCCCATCCTCGCCTACCTCTCGCTGTCGCTGGTCCTGCACGTGCCCGCGAGTCGTCGTCCGCCCGAAACCTTCACAGACGGGACCCGCGGCCACCACGATGGCGGGCCGGTGCTACTTCTTGGCTCGCTTGGTGGACTTCGTCTTGCCCTTCGCGGCCTTCGCCTTGGACTGGGCCTTCTTGTCCTTCGCCTTGGCGGCTGCCTTCTTCTCGGCCGCCTTCTTCTCGGCCGCCTTCTTCTCGGCCGCCTTCTTCTCGGCCGCCTTCTTCTCGGCCGCCTTCTTGGAGGCAGCCTTGTCCTTCGACCCGGCCCTCTTGACCTTCACCTCGTCGGCGCCCTTGGCGCGGTGAATGGTCTTGGTCGTCTCGCCAGACTCGTCGGGGCTCGTCACGCCGGTGCCGGTGCGGATTGCGCGGGTCCCAGCAGTCCCTGACCCCGCGGCCCGGGCCTGAATCGGCTCGTCGGAATCGCCTCCGCCCGCCGCCGATCCCCCGGCGACCCGTGCGCGCAGCGCGACACCGGGGTGGAACCTGGCCACCGTGGTCGCCGAGACCTCGACGAGCGCGCCCGTCCGAGGGTTGCGTGCGTTGCGGGCGGCGCGCGGCGCGGCCTCGAAGGTGCCGAACCCGGTCAGCGTGACCCGCTCACCCGCCGCGAGCGCGGCAGAGATCTCCTCGAGCACGGCGTCCACGGCCGACCCTGCGGCTTGACGGCTCCACCCTCGGGCGACGATCCGGTCAACGATCTGCGACTTGCCGGGCATGGTCGTCCCTTCGTCGGCGGCGCTCGTGCACCGCGATCCCGCTCACCGTAGCGACCTGGACGCACCGATGGGCCGTTCAGGCCGCTTCGGCGGCGTGGAACGGCCCATCGGGTGCGACGCCTCAGGGGCGGCGCGTGCCGATCTCGACCGGCACGCCGGCGGGGCGTGCGGCCTTGATCTCGACCGGCGGCAGGTGCTTGGCCGGCAGGGTCGCGGGGCGCCACGGCTCGCGCTCGGCCTCGAAGGCCGTGATCTCGTCGGCGTGCTCGAGCGTCAGGCCGATGTCGTCCAGGCCCTCGATCAGGCGCCAGCGGGTGTAGTCGTCGACCTGGAACGGGACGACGACGTCGTCGCACGTGATCGTGCGCGCCTCGAGGTCGACCGTGATCTCGGTGCCGGGGCGGGTCTCGAGGATCTTCCAGATCAGCTCGATGTCCTCGGCCGAGGCGACAGCGGCGAGCAGGCCCTGCTTGCCGGAGTTGCCGCGGAAGATGTCAGCGAACCGGGTCGAGATGACGACCTTGAAGCCGTAGTCCTTCAACGCCCAGACGGCGTGCTCGCGCGACGAGCCGGTGCCGAAGTCGGGGCCGGCCACCAGGACGGAGCCGCTCGCGTACGCCTCGGAGTTGAGGACGAACGACGGGTCGCCGCGCCAGGCGGCGAACAACGCGTCCTCGAAGCCGGTGCGCGTGACCCGCTTGAGGTAGACGGCCGGGATGATCTGGTCGGTGTCGACGTTGCTGCGGCGCAGCGGGACGCCGACGCCGGTGTGCTGGGTGAACTTCTCCATGGGACTTTTCCTGTTCTTCCGGTCAGACCGTCTGGAGGTCGCTGAGCGGGCTGCCGTCGGGCGCGGGGGCGCCGGTGGCGAGATCGGAGTACGACGAGAGCGTCCCGCGGATCGCGGTCGCGGCGGCGACCAGCGGCGAGACGAGGTGCGTGCGACCGCCCTTGCCCTGGCGACCCTCGAAGTTGCGGTTCGACGTGGACGCCGAGCGCTCGCCCGGGGCCAGCTGGTCCGGGTTCATGCCGAGGCACATCGAGCAGCCGGCGTTGCGCCACTCGGCACCGAAGTCGAGAAAGATCTTGTCGAGCCCCTCGGCCTCGGCCTGCAGGCGGACGCGCGCCGAGGCGGGCACCACCAGGACGCGCACGTCGTCGGCCTTGTGCTTGCCCGCGACGACCTTGGCGACCGAGCGCAGGTCCTCGATGCGGCCGTTGGTGCACGAGCCGATGAAGACCGTGTCGACCTTGATCTCGCGCAGCGGCT
>NZ_QWKP01000122.1 GCF_003470205.1 Cellulomonas rhizosphaerae | reverse complement strand
GGGGCCGCGGGAGCGCCCGGGATGCGCGCCGCCGCGCGCGGGGGGCGCGGCGGCGGCGTGGGGCGAGTGGTCGACGAGCCCGACGCGCTCGGCGACCGGCTCGTGGTGCTGCTCGACCCGCGCGACGTGTGCCGGGTGGTGGCGCGGCGCAGCGTGGTCGTCGGCATCGCGGCGACCCCACCCCCGGGGGGCAGCTCGGCGCCGAACGTCTGGTGGCAGCGCAGCCGCTCGCGCGCGGCGTGCTCGTCGGGATCGGTGGGGCGCCGACCCGTCGCGGCGACGACCGCACGCGCGTAGCCGGGACCGACGCTGCCGTCGGCGCGCACGCACAGCGCGGACAGGAACGGCTCGTCGCGCGCGGCGCACTCGGCGGTCACGCGGGCGAGCACGTCGTCGACCCACTGGAAGACCGACTTGGTGGTCCGCACCCCCGTCGACTTCTGCACCGCGTCACCGAGGATCGGGTAGGTGACCACCGCGTGGTAGTCGGCGGCGGTCTCGAGCAGCACCTCCCGCGCGGCCAGCGACCACATGCTGACGGCATCCTCGAAGGTCACCGCCTGCTGGTCGCGCTCGTCGTACGTCCGGAACTGCCCAGCGCTCTGCACCCCCCGAGTCTGCCTCACGTTCCGGGGCCGCCGCTCCCGGTGCCGTCAGATCTGCTTGACCACCCGCGCGGGATTGCCCACCGCGACGACGTTCGCCGGGAGGTCCTTGGTGACGACAGCCCCCGCACCCACCACGGTGTTGTCGCCGATGGTCACGCCGGGGCAGACGATGACGCCGCCGCCGAGCCAGACGTTGTTGCCGATGGTGATCGGCTTGGCGGCCTCGAGCTTCGCCCGCCGGGGCTCGGGCTCGACCGGGTGGACAGGCGTCAGCAGCTGCACGTTCGGACCGATCTGGCAGTCCTCGCCGATGTGGATCGGGGCGACGTCGAGCAGCACGAGGCCGAAGTTGGCGAAGGTCCGCGCGCCCACGTAGGTGTGCACGCCGTAGTCCACGTAGAGCGGCGGACGGATCCAGACGTCGTCGCCCACCGAGCCGAGCAGCTCGTGCAGCGCGGCGACAGCGCCCGCGGCGTCGTCGCCCCGGGCCAGCTCCGCGAACCGCTCCGCGCGGGCCTGCGCAGCACGGGTCAGCGCCGCGATCTCGTCGTCCGCCTCGTACCAGTCGCCGGCCACCATGCGTTCGTACTGGGATCGCTCGTCGCTCATGAAGGTCGAGCCTAGGTCAGCCGAACCGGCGCATGAGCGGCCAGAGCACGGCCCACTCCTGCCGGGGCCCCGACGCCACGACGAGGAGCGCCCCCTGCTCCTCGTTGTCCACCCCGGTGTCGATCCGGTCGACGAGCGTCGTCGACGCGAACCACCGGCGCAGCTCGGCCGGCGCGATGCCCACCGCGACGACGGTCGTGGCGTCCGCGGGCGGCGGCCCCCAGGACCAGAACGCGTTGTGCCCGCTGTAGACCTCGACCTCGGGGCGGTAGCGCGCGAGCGCGCCCGCCTCGCCGTAGTTGGCAGTCAGCACGACGGTGCCCGGCGGCTGCTCGGCGACGACCGCCGCGACCGTGTCCGCGAGCGCCGGCCACCCCACGGTCTCGACGGAGTCGGAGTTGAGGTCGGGCACGGGGGTGTCCGCGGGCATCGTCGGCGGCAGCACGGGCAGCGTGATCACGGCAGTCACGAGCAGCGAGACGCCGAGCGCGACGGCGAGGCCGAGGACGCGGCCGGAGCCTCGTCGGACGAACGCGACCACGGGCACCGCGCCCGCCGCCAGCAGAGTCGGGTACAGGCCGGCGAGGTAGTAGGCCTTGCCGCCGGTGAGCAGGAAGCCGACGAACAGCACGACGTACGCGACGACGACGAACCGCGCCCGCCGCACGTCCGGGTCGCGCCACAGGCGCCACAGGCCCGGTCCCCACACCAGCACCAGGACCGGCGAGACCTGCACCAGCTGGAGCAGGACGAACTCGGCGGGCGACGAGCTGGTCGCCGAGCCGCCGACCGCGATCGCGCGGCTGAGCTCGAGCTGGGGCCAGTCGTGCGTCGCCTGCCAGAGCAGGTTCGGCGCCCACAACGCCAGCGCGATCGCCGCGGCCGCGAGCACGCGCCACGACCGGAGCACCTCACGCGGCCCGACGACCACGAGCCCGACGAGGCACGCGGCGAGCAGGGCCACGACGAGCGTCTTGACCTCGAGCCCGATGCCCGCGACGAGCCCGACCAGCAGCCACTCCCTCGTCGGCGCGCGTCCCACCCCGACGCACCGCAGCAGCAGCCACAGCAGCACGGACCACACCAGCAGGTCGACGATCGTCGTCGTCATGAGGTGCCCGGGCGCGAGCGTCGTCCCGGAGATCGCGACGCACACCGCGGCCAGCACCTGCGCGTCCCGGTCGCCGCCCAGCTCGCGGGCGATCAGGCCGCCGACGACGACGAGCACGCCCGCCGCCACGGCGGCGACGGCCCGTAGCGCGACGATCGACCCGCCCGACACGGCATCGACCGCGTGCGCGAGCAGCGGCACGAGCGGCGGCTGGTCGACGTACCCGAACGCCGGGTGGCCGCCCGCGACCAGGAAGTACAGCTCGTCGCGGTGGTAGCCGTACCGGGCGCTGAACAGCAGCAGCAGGACGCTGGTCGCGGCACCGACCAGCGAGAGGGGCCTCCGGGCGATCGGCGGCATGCCAGGCAGCATGGCGCGGGGGTCTGACACGCCGCAACGCCTCGAATGGTGGCGGAGGGCGCGGGATTCGAACCCGCGAGGACGGGTTCACCGCCCCTCTGGTTTTCAAGACCAGCGCCTTCGGCCACTCAGCCAGCCCTCCGTGCCGCCGAAGCGGCGGGCTGAGTCTGCCACATGGGCCTCGGCGCGGGCCGTTCCGCTCAGGCGGGCGACGGCTCGGCTGCGGGCCTCGTCGTCGCCGGCCGTGGCGCGTCGGGGGTCGCCGCGAGCGACCACCGGATGAGTCGGGTGACGATGCGCCCGGCCCGCCTTGCTCGGGCGTCGCGCCGGGGCGCCGCCTCCCCGGGGCGCACCATCGCGCGCGCCCACGGCTGCAGACTCACGAGCGCGCTCGCCGTGAGCCCGCGGTACGGAAGTCGCAACGTCCACGGCACGGGCGGCTGGTGCAGCAGGAAGTCGATGGTGTCGCGCGCCTGCGGGCTGGCGCGCAGCTCGGCGCGGTAGGCCTCGATCTGCTCGGCCAGCTCGGCCGTCGTCGTCGGCGCCCCCACCACGCCCAACCGCTCCGCGACGGTCGCCATCTGCGCGACGTACTCGTCGTACCCCGCCTCGTCGAGCGGCCTGGCTCCGACCATCCGGTGTGCCGCGACGAAGCTGTCGACCTCGGCCACGTGCACCCAGCGCAGCAGGTCCGGGTCGCTGGCTCGGTACTTCACGCCTTCGGGCGAGGTCCCGCGCACGCGCTCGTGGATCGCACGGACCCGGTCGACCGCCGCCTGCGCGTCGTCGGCGGTCCCGAACGCCGTCACCGCGAGGAACGTGCTGGTCCGGGCGAGCCGGCCCCACGGGTCGCTCTTGTACCCGGAGTGACCCGCGACCCCCGCCATCGCGGCGGGGTGCAGCGCCTGCAGCAGCAGGGCACGCAGCCCGCCGACGAACATCGATGCGTCCCCGTGCACGATCCGCACGGGCGACCCGGGCTCGAACCACCGCGGCCCGGGCGTCTCATGG
Source organism: Cellulomonas rhizosphaerae (assembly GCF_003470205.1). GTDB lineage: Bacteria > Actinomycetota > Actinomycetes > Actinomycetales > Cellulomonadaceae > Cellulomonas > Cellulomonas rhizosphaerae. Next base: position 8,805 of record NZ_QWKP01000122.1, on the reverse strand, counting down.
ATCCGCGCCCTGGCGGCAGGACCATCCGGCCCGGCGACGCGGGCGAACAGGGAGTCACCGGCACGCCGGCGCAGTGCGGAGAGGACCACTCCCCCATCGTCTCCCGCCCGGCCCGCTCCCGCACGGCCCCGCACCTGTGAGTCGCCCGAGCGCGCGGAGCACTGTGTTCAGCATTGATGCCGCTATGCGCGAGGAACGCTGAACGCAGTGGCCGTCAGCGGACCCAGGGGGCCGGGTCGCGTTCCCACCAGCGGGCGACGCGGCCCGGGGAGACGACCGTCAGTCCGTAGAGCGCGGCGACGCGGGCCAGGTGCACGTCGTACGTCGCGACGGCCGCGACGTCCGGGTCGGCGAGGGCGGTGCCGACGTGCAGCGCGACGAAGGGCGGCAGGACGCCGGCGACGTCGGTGGCCTTGCGCACCGCCTGGTCGGAGAAGCGCGCGACGGGGATCTCGAACGCCAGGTCGGCTGCGATCCCCGGCGCATCGCCGCCTCGCATCCGCGCGATGCCGCGCAGCTCGCTGATACCCAGCGGGGACGTGACCAGCGACGCGAGGTTCGAGGAGGCCCACGACTTCCACTCGGCGCCGTGGGGTGCGCCGGGCAGGTACCGCGAGAGCGCGGACCCGTCCGCGTACACGAGCGCGGTCGGGTCGGTGGACACGCGCATATGATCCCGCATCGCCGCGGCCTGGTGGCGCGCATACGGTGGACCGATGCTGCTCGCAGAGGATCTCGCCCTGCTGCTCACGGACGACGAGTCGGGCCGCCCCACGACGAGCGGCCAGCGCGTCGACCTGGCGCTGGCCGGCGGCGTCCTCCTCGAGCTGCTGACGACCGGGCGCGTGGCCATCGCGGGGCCGAAGCACCCGGCCGGCAAGGACCGCGTCGTCGTGCTCGACGCGAGCGCCACCGGCGACCCGATCCTCGACGAGGCCCTCCGCCGCGTCGCGGAGAAGCCTCGCAAGGCCAGGGACGTGCTGCCCAAGCTCACCAAGGACCTGCGACCCGCGCTGCTGGACCGCCTCACCAAGCAAGGACTGCTGCGCCCCGAGGAGTCCAAGATCCTCGGGCTCTTCCCCACCCGGGCGTACCTGCCGGCCGACGCGGGGTACGAGCGGTCGATCCGTGCCGCGGTCCACGACGTGATCGTCGTCGGCCGCACCCCGACCGAGCGGGAGGTCGCGGTGATCTCCGTGCTGCAGGGCGTGGACCAGGTCCCGCGCGTGCTCGGCGACGTGGGCGTGCCCAAACGTGAGCTGCGACGACGAGCCAAGGCGCTCGCGCAGGGCGAGGCGATCGGCGACGCCGTCCGGCAGGCGATCCAGGCGATGGACGCGGCGATGACGGCGGTGATCGTCGCGACGACGGCGGCGACCGCCGGAGGCTCCGGCTAGGGACGCGGCCCGACGATGGCGTCCGCGTTGTCCGCGACCCACTCCATGAGCGGGAGCAGGCGGTCCACGAGCTCGCGGCCGGTCGGGGTCAGGGAGTAGTCGACCCGCGGCGGGATCGACGCGGTGACCTCGCGGTGCACGATCCCGTCCCCCTCAAGGGTGCGCAGCGTCTGCGCGAGCATCTTCTCGCTGATCCCCTCGACGACCCTGCGCAGCTCGCCCCACCGCATCGTCTGCTCGGAGAGCGCGAGCAGCAGCAGGACTCCCCAGCGGCTCATCACGTGGTCGAGCGCCACCCGGGTCGGGCAGCCGGCGGCCAGCTTGCCGTCGGTCATCATCCGGTCCAGCAGGCTGACCTCGTTGCTTACCGTCACGTGCGTACCTGACCTCGAAGTGGGTACCCGAGCTGGGGAACGTACCGACTGTAGTCCCGGTTGAGCCCGACGTACCCGCATGCATCATCGAGAGGATCGTCATGACCATCGCCGTCACCGGAGCCACCGGCCAGCTGGGCCGACTCATCGTCGAGGACCTGATCGCGGGCGGCGTCGCGCCGGACCAGGTCGTCGCGACCGGCCGGAGCACCGAGCGCCTCGTCGATCTGGCCGCGCAGGGCGTGCGCACGGTCGCCGCCTCCTACGAGGACGTCACGTCGCTGACCGCCGCCTTCGAGGGCGTCGACACCCTCGTGCTGGTGTCCGGCTCCGAGGTGGGCCAGCGGGTCGCACAGCACGCCAACGCGATCGAGGCCGCCAAGGCCGCCGGCGTGGGCCGCGTCGTCTACACGAGCGCCCCGCACGCCGACACGACCGCGCTCGTCCTCGCGCCCGAGCACAAGGCCACCGAGGAGCTCCTGCGCGCGTCGGGCCTCGCGTGGACCATCGTCCGCAACAACTGGTACACCGAGAACTACGTCCAGACCGTCGCCCAGGCGCGCGAGACCGGCGTGATCCTCACGAGCACGGGCGAGGGCCGCGTCGCGAGCGCGAGCCGCGCCGACTACGCCGCGGGTGCGGCCGCGGTCGCGGTGGGCGACGGGCACGAGGGGCGCGTCTACGAGCTCACGGGCGACGTGGCCTGGACGTTCGACGAGTTCGCGGCCGCGGTGTCGCAGGCGCTGGGGACGCCGGTCGTCCACCAGGCCGTCAGCCCGGCCGAGCACGCGGAGGTCCTGAGCGGCGCCGGCCTCGACGCGGGCACGGTCGGGTTCGTCGTCGCGCTCGACGAGGGCATCGCGCGCGGCGACCTCGCCGACGCGACCACCGACCTGCGCACGCTCATCGGTCGCCCGACGACGCCGATCGCGGAGACGCTCCGCACGCTCTGATGCATGCCTCACGCAGGCGACGGCCCTCGAAAGTCCTCACGTTCCCAGGACCTGGACGGCGATCGTGACCGTCTTCGATGTTCCCGCAACCGGGTGAACGAGTGGCAGAGGCCCGATGACGTAAGGCTCCCGGACCGGGTACATGGCCTCGCCGGGGATCCGGACCGCACGCACCGCGTGCAGCTGGTACGGAGCTGTCCGCATGTTCCCGATGTACGGGCCCGTCGGTGCGCCGCTCGTGCTCCCGTCGCTCTTGGTGGCCCATACCAGGGCCTGGATGGGCGCGCCATTCGCGTTGACGAGATTCACGACGAGCCGTCCCGACGGGCCGCCGTCCTTCACGAGCGCGCTCGTCGTGCGGTCGAAGTCGATGACTCGCGTCGCCCCGACATACCCACTGTCGTCGCCGTCCTCGCCACCGAGATCCTGAGGTACGGTCACCCGTACGCCTGTCTCGGGGATCACCCACAGGGGGGAGTAGGAGTACGTGCCCCTGTGGTATGTGGTGTCGGCTACGGACAGGTCGGCGCCCTTCTGCAGATTGATGCGGAGGAACGACCGAGGAGAGGTCAGCGAGATTTTGACCAGCGGGCGGGTCATGGACTTGGCCTTCGTGACCCTCTTCTCACCCGTGCCAACGGCAATGTCCTGGGCGAAGAACTTCTTCGACTTTGCGGAGCGCAGATAGACGCGGTAGGTGCCCGGTTCCAGGTAGTTGAAGGTGACCTTGCCGGTCGACCTGGTCTGGAACGTGCGCTGGTACGTGCCGCCCTTGGTCAGGGTGGCCTCGGTGAGCTCGCCGGAGTGCCGGACGGTGAGCGAGGCGAGGCGGGGATCGGTCGCGACGGCGAAGTTCCGCACGACCTTCTGCCCGGCCGACGACACGGTGAAAGTCGTCGACGTGCCGGCCTTCGGTGTCGAGGTCACCACCATCGCCTTCCAGGTGCCCGGCTTCAGCCCGGTGATGGCGTAATGGCCCGACGCGTCCGAGGTTCCCCGGAGCTTGGTGCCGTCCGCGTGCACCAGGTCGATCGTGCGGACCGACGGCGCGCCGGCGACCGTCACGGTGCCGCTCATCGTCGCCAGGGTCGTCGCGTGTAGGTGCACGGCCGTGGCCTTGCCCGGAGTGACCCGGAATGACGCGAGCTCGGTCGACTGCGCGTGCGACGTCGCATCGACCTTGAACTGCCCGGGGACCAGGTACGCCTGCGGCAGGGCGAACGTGCACGTCGAACCCGTCGGGACGCAGTCATCGATCTTCCATTCGTTGTCCCCGTCCCACCAGGGGTCGTCTGGGAGGTTCCACACGCTGCCGTCCACGTGCCGCATGTGGAGTGACAGCGGCCCGGTCGCGTTCGCCACGTCGACCGTCACGGTCGGGACCGCCGAGACGACGTGCGTGCCCGTGTCGATGTTCGTCGAGCGGGGGCGGTATCCCAGCGGCTCGTCGAGATCGGTCCATGACGTCTTGCCGAGCGAGCCGACGTACATCGCCAGGTACGTCTCGTCGCCGTGGACGCGGAGCGTGAAGCGGTCCTTCGACAGCTGCTTGAGGGTGACGCTGCCGTCGGAAGCCGTGCGCTGCTCGTCCTGGTAGACATATTCGGCACCCTGCGTCACGACGCTGACCTCGAGGCCCGCGACCGGCGCGCCCGATGCGTCGACGAAACGTGCGCTGATTGTCGGGGTGTGGGACACGGCCGCCTGCGCCGACACCGTCAACCCCGCGACGACGAGCGCCGACGCACTGACGACCGCCAGCGCTCGAGCCCAGCTCGTCCTGAACGTCGTGCTCATGGGTTGCCACCTTCCATCCGGACGCGGTCGCGCGCCTCGGTCAGCATGCCACCCGCCCCGAAGGCTCATGGGCAGGCCTGCGTGAAGGACGTGTGAAGGGAGAGCCGCATCCGCGCCGGACCGCGGGCGACGACGGCCGGCTCCCCCGCGAAGGGGGTGCCGGCCGTCGGTCGTCGAGCGGGGCGTCAGCGGTTGCGCAGACGCTCCATCGCGAGCTGCACGAGCGAGATGAGCGCCTGCTTGGTGGCCGCACGCGAGCGCGCGTCCGTGTACAGCACCGGCACGTGCGGCGGGATCGCGAGGGCCTCGCGCACGTCCTCGAGCTGGTGCTTGGCGACACCGTCGAAGCAGTTGACACCCACGACGAACGGGATGCCACGGCTCTCGAAGTAGTCCACGGCCGGGAAGCACTGGTCGAGCCGGTCGGTGTCGACCAGGACGACGGCGCCGATGGCACCGCGGACCAGGTCGTCCCACATGAACAGGAACCGGTCCTGGCCAGGGGTGCCGAACAGGTAGAGCCAGAGCGACCCCGGCAGCGCGATGCGACCGAAGTCCATCGCGACCGTGGTGGTCGTCTTGCGGTCGGACACGCCGCCGGCGTCGTCGACGCCGACAGAGTGCTCGGTCATCGCGGCCTCGGTGTTGAGGGGCTCGATGTCCGAGATGGAGCCGATGAAGGTCGTCTTGCCGACGGCGAAACCGCCGGCGACGACGATCTTGACGACGGTGGGGGCGACAGACGAGGCGGTTCCGGCCGGAGCGGCCACCGCGGCGTCAGAGGGCGGAAATGCCATTGAGAACACTCTCCAGCACGCTCAGGGACAGGGCGGGGGACTCACCGGTGTTGACCTCGACCGGCTGTGAGGCGTGCACGCGCACGTACTGCTGCTCGGAGAGATCGGACACGAGGATCCGGATCACGCCGAGAGGCAGGTGAAGGAGGGCCGAGAGCTCGGCAACCGAGATGAAGGTGCTCGTCGCATGCTGCACGATCGCGCGCTTCTCGGGCGTGAGCCCCTGACTGATCACGGCGTCCGGCATCGCCTCGACCAACGCCTCGAGAGGCAGGTCGGAGCGCGCCGAGCGCACGCGGCCACCGGTCACGGCGTAGGGCCGGACCGTTCTGGCCTCGTACTCGATGTGCTCACTCATCGCGGTGCTCCGTCTCAGGCGACCGGCGCTCGGACCGCACCGTCGACGGGGAGCTGGCCACGCATCTCAGAGATGAGCTGCGGGGTCAACGTCGCCTCGGTGCGAGAGACGAGCATCGCCATCTCGTAGCCGATGAGCCCGACGTCGCAGGTCGACTCGGCGACCACGGCAAGGACGGAGCCGTTCGAGACGCTCATGAGGAAGAGGAACAAGTTGTCCATCTCGATGATCGCCTGACGCACCTCCCCTGCACGCAGCTGCCGCGCCGCTCCGCGGGTCAGGCTCGACATGCCGGACACAATGGCTGCGAGCTGGTCGCCGCTGGTGCGGTCGAGCTGCTCGGACATCGCCATGAGCAGACCGTCCGCCGACACCACGAGTGTGTGGCGAGTGCCGGGCACGGTCCGGACGAAGTTGTCCAGGAGCCAGCCGAAGTTGGCTGCCTCGGTGCTGAGCGCGGTCACACTTCCTCCTTGCTGGTGCAGTCGAAGACTGCGGGGTCAGACGTCTCCGTGGTGGAGGCGACGGTCGGGTGGTTGTTCACGATGTGGTGCTGTTCTGATCCGCCGAGTCACCCGCGGCGCGACGGCCGCGAGAGGTACCCGACTGGAAGTTCGAGAGGCGCGAGCGCAGCTCGTCGGCGTCGCGCTGCACGGGTGCAGCCGACTCCTCGGGACCGGGCGCGGCAGCCGGCATGGCCGTCGGCACGCGCTTGGTGAGGCGCTCGGCCTGACCGCCGACCGCCGCGGGGCGGTAGGCCGACAGCTGGCTGAGCTCCGACAGCGCCTGCTCCTGGATGTCGGAGCGGAGCGCGAGCATCGCCGCGACGTCGTCGTCCAGCGTCCCGACCCGCGGTGCCACCGACGGCGGCAGCGAGGGGTGCGGGACCGACGACAGCGGGGCTGCGCCACCGGCGGCGGGACGAGCCCACTCCGGTGCGGACCAGGAGGCGTGGGGGGCGACGGGCTCGGGCGCCACCGGGGTGGGCTCGGGCGCCGACGGCGCGTTCCACGAGGAGGCCCACGACGGGCCGGCGGGCTGCTCGGTGACGGGCGCGACCGGCGCGACCTGTGCCGGCTGGGCCCAAGCCGACGAGCGGACGGGCTCGACGGGAGCGGCGGGCTGCTGCTGGAGCGGGGCGGGCGCCTCGACGGCGGCCTCCTCGCTCTTGCGCTTGCCGAACAGGCCGAAGCGCTTGCGGCCCTTCTCGGCCGGAGCGGCCTGGACCACGTCGGCAAAGCCCTCGGGCGCCTGGCTGGTGCCGACGGCCGTGGGGGCCCACGCCGGCTGCGCGTACGCGGCCTGCTCGGGGGCGACCTCGGCGACGGGCTGGGCGACCTCGGGGGCGGACCACTCGGCGACGGGCTCGGCGACGGGCTCGATGACGGGCTCGGCAACCGGCTCGGCGTCCGCACCGCGGCGCGACAGGGGCTCGACGGCACCCGCGGCCTCGACCGGCGTGAACAGCTGCGTGTCCTCGTCCGCGACCAGCTCGGGCGTCGACCACGCGTGGTCACCCCAGGCCGGCGTGGTGGGCGCCCACTCGGGCTCCTCCGCGGCGGGCTCGAGGGCAACCTCGGCGACGGGCTCGGGCTCGACGACGGGCTCGGGCGCGACCTCGGGCTCGGGCTCGGCCTCGGCCTCGAGCTGCGGGACGACCGCGGCCTGCTCCTCCCACGACGGGACGGCGTCCCAGGTGGGGGTGGGCCAGGCCGGCGCCGCCTCGGGCTCGGTGTGCGGCTCGGGGATCGCGGGGATCGCGCCGGTGTGCCAGGCGCGGGCCTCGTCGAGCGTGCGCTCGAAGTCGGACGACGACGGCGCGGCAGCAGCAGCGGCGGCCGCAGCTGCGGACCAGCCGGCGTAGCCGCTGTAGGACGTGAACGCGCGGGCCGGCTCGGCGACGGGCTGGGCGACCTCGGAGGCCGTCCACTCGGCTGCAGGCTCCTCGACGACGGGAGCAGTCCACTCGGCGGCGGGCTCCTCCACGGCCGGAGCGGTCCACTCGGCAGCAGGCTCCTCCACGACGGGAGCAGTCCACTCAGCAGCGGGCTCCTCCACGACGGGAGCAGTCCACTCGGCAGCAGGCTCCTCCACGACCGGAGCAGTCCACTCGGCAGCCGGCTCGGCCCACTCGGTGGCCGGCGCCTCGGCGGCGGGCTCCTCGACGACGGGAGCAGTCCACTCGGCGGCGGGCTCCTCCACGGCCGGGGCGGTCCACTGCGCGGCGGGCTCGGCAACCTCGGAGACAGCCCACTCGGGGGCAGTCCACTCGGCGGCGGGCTCCTCCACGACGGGCGCGGTCCACTTCGCGGCAGGCTCCTCCACGACGGGCGCGGTCCACTCGGCGGCAGGCTCGGCAACCTCAGGAGCAGTCCACTCGGCAGCCGGCTCGTCGACAACCGGCGCCGTCCACTCGGCGGCAGGCTCCTCCACGACCGGAGCAGTCCACTCGGCGGCGGGCTCCTCCACGACCGGAGCAGTCCACTCAGCAGCGGGCTCCTCGACAACGGGAGCGGTCCACTCGGCTACCGGCTCGGCGACGGGAGCGGCCCACGCAGCGGCCGGCTCCTCGTCGGAGACCAGGCCGGGGACCTCGTCGACCGACGCGTCGGCCTGGACGGGAGCCCAGGGCTCCTCGTCCTCGTCGACCAGCGACGGCACCACGATCGGGACCTCGGGCGCGGCGTGCGCACCGCCGAGAGCCATCCAGGGCGCGCGCACCGGGTCGGCAGCGGGAGCCGCGGCGGACTCGGACGCGACGTTCTCGTCGGCCGCGAGCTCGGCAGCCGTGCGGCCACGGAACCCGGAGAACAGGCCGGCGCGGGCGGCTGGGGAGGCCGGCGTCGTCGCGGCAGGCGTCTCGGCGTCCGGCTGCTGCCAGGCGGAGGTGCCCGCACGGGTGCGGCTGGGCAGGCCACCGGCGCCCGGGTTGACGGTCTCGGGCGACCAGTCGGAGCCGGCGGTCGAGATGTCGGCCGTCAGGTTGCCGCTGGGGGCGGCGGGCAGGACCAGGTTGTCCTCGTCGAACGTCTTGCGTGGACGGGAGGGCAGGCCCGCCGCCGGTGCGGCGACCGGGATCGCGGCGGACTCGGCGGACGGCTCGTCGCCGTCGCCACGGCGGCGACGCGG
>NZ_QWKP01000121.1 GCF_003470205.1 Cellulomonas rhizosphaerae | reverse complement strand
GCCTGGTCATCGCCAACCTGTACGCGGGCATGAGCTACGGCTGGTGGCAGCACAAGCACAGCCGGCACCACGCCAAGCCGAACACCCTCGGGGCGGACGGGGACATCGACGCGGGGGCGCTCGTCTTCAGCACCGCGAACCTCACCCGGGAACGCACGGGCCTCGCGGGCTGGTTCGCCCAGCGGCAGGGCTGGCTCTTCTTCCCGCTCCTGCTCCTCGAGGGACTCAACCTCCACGTCACCGGCGTGCGCAGGTTGGTGCAGCGCCGTCCCGTGAAGCGACGCGCCATCGAGATCTCCTTCCTGTCGCTCCGGCTCGGCGGTTACCTCGCCGTGGTGCTCTGGTTCCTCCCGTTCGGGGTGGCTCTGGCGTTCCTCGGCGTGCAGCTCGGGCTCTTCGGCGTCTACATGGGCGCGTCGTTCGCTCCCAACCACAAGGGGATGCCGATCGTCCCTGCCTCGCTCAAGATCGGGTTCCTGCACCGCCAGGTGCTGCTCAGCCGCAACGTCTCCGGTGGCCGCGTCGTCGAGACGTTCATGGGCGGGCTGAACCACCAGATCGAGCACCACCTGTTCCCGAGCATGCCGAGCCCGGCGCTGCGCGCGGCGGCTCCCGTGGTCCGCGAGTTCTGCGCGGAACGGGGCATCACCTACACCGAGACGACGCTCGGGCACTCCTACGCCATCGTCGTCCGCTACCTCAACGAGGTCGGGCTCGCCTCGCGTGACCCGTTCCAGTGCCCGTTGGTCGCGCAGCGGCTCGCGGCATGACCACCTGACCCACCGGAGAGAGAAGGACGACGTGCGCGCACTGACCTGGCAAGGCACCGAGAAGGTGAGCGTGGAGACGGTCCCCGACCCGCGCATCGAGCAGCCGACGGACGCGATCGTGCGGGTCACGTCGACCGCGATCTGCGGCTCAGACCTGCACCTGTACAAGATCCTGGGGATGTACCTCGACGCGGGCGACATCCTCGGCCACGAGGCGATGGGCGTCGTCGAGGAGGTCGGCTCCGGCGCCGGCAGTCTCGCGGTGGGAGACCGGGTCGTGATCCCGTTCAACATCTCGTGCGGCACGTGCTGGATGTGCTCGCGCGGCCTGTTCGCGCAGTGCGAGACCACACAGGTCCGGTCCCAGGACATGGGTGCCTCGCTGTTCGGGTTCACCAAGCTGTACGGCCAGGTGCCCGGCGGGCAGGCCGAGTACCTGCGCGTGCCGCAGGCCCAGTTCGGCCCGATCGTCGTGCCCGACGACGGCAGCCCCGACGAGCGCTATCTCTACCTGTCGGACGTGGCGCCCACCGCGTGGCAGGCCGTCGAGTACGCGCAGGTCCCGGCCGGCGGGACCGTCGTCGTGGTCGGCCTCGGTCCGATCGGGCAGATGGCGGCCCGTATCGCGGCGCACCGCGGCGCGTCGAAGGTCATCGGGCTCGACCTGGTGCCGGAGCGGCTCGCGATGGCTCGGCGGCACGGGATCGAGGTCATCGACGTGAGCGCGGTCGACGACCTGGCTGCAGCCGTCCGCGACCTGACGGGTGGTCGTGGCCCGGACTCGGCGATCGACGCCGTCGGCATGGAGGCGCACGGCTCGTCGGCGGCCGCGGCCGCGCAGAAGATGGCCGGCCTGCTGCCCGACGCCCTGTCGCGCCCGCTCATCGAGAAGGCGGGCGTCGACCGCCTCGCGGCGCTGCTCACCGCCTTCGACCTGGTCCGCCGCGGCGGCACGGTCTCGATCTCCGGTGTCTACGGCGGCGCGGTCGACGGGCTGCCGATGATGCAGCTGTTCGACAAGGGCGTGACCCTGCGGATGGGACAGGCCAACGTCAAGCGCTGGATCGACGACCTCATGCCCCTGGTCCAGGACGCCGCGGACCCGCTCGGCGTGCTCGACCTGCGCACGCACCGGCTCCCGCTCGAGTCCGCGCCGGATGCGTACGAGATGTTCCAGAAGAAGCACGACGGCTGCATCAAGGTCGTGCTCGACCCCACGGTGACCTCCGTCTGAGGTCGCGGCGGGACGGACATCGTCCTACCGTCGCACCATCGCCTCGACGTCACGTCGAGACCCTCCCGCGGTCCGGGGCAGGCAACGCCCGTCGGACCCGAGCGCGCACCGTGATGCGCCTGACGCTCCGTCGTCCGTGCTGCGATGCCGCAGCGCCGACAGCCAGCACCCCCACGGGCCCGATCGGTGCCCGCGTTGCCGTCCCGAACGAGGGATTCGACCATGTACCTGCACGTGCAGCGTCTCATCAACGACATCGAGGCCGACGAGCCGGACCCGGCAGCCGCCAACGCGCTCCAGGAGGGGCTGGGCGGCCAGTTCGGCGAGATGCGGACGATGATGCAGTACCTGTTCCAGAGCATCAACTTCCGCGGCCCCGCCGCGAAGCCGTACCGCGACCTCCTGCAGGGCGTCGGCACGGAGGAGATCAGCCATGTCGAGCTCATCGGCACGACGATCGCCCGGCTGCTCGACGGCTCGCCGCGCTACAACGGTGCGAAGACCGACCCGTTGGACACCCCGGGCGCCGGCGGGGACATCCCGCTGAACCTCGCCCTCGACCAGGGCAACATCCACCACTGGCTCGTGGCCTCGCAGGGCGCCCTGCCGGTCGACTCGGCGGGCAACCCGTGGAGCGGCGCGTACGTCTACAACTCGGGGAACCTCGTCCTCGACCTGCTCTACAACCTCATGCTCGAGTCCACCGGCCGGCTGCAGAAGTGCCGGATCTACGAGATGACCCAGAACAAGACCGCGCGGTCGACGATCGCCTACCTCATCGTTCGGGACCAGGCGCACGAGAACGCCTACGCCCGGGCGCTAGAGACGCTCGGCGTCGACTGGGGCAAGGTCCTGCCGATCCCCAAGACGAACGCGGAACGGTTCCCCGAGGTGAAGAAGCTCGTCGACCTCGGGCTGCAGAGCAAGCAGTACTCGTTCGACCTCACGGCGTCCTCCGAGGCCGGGCGGATCTTCCAGGGCATGTCGCCGTCGAAGGACGGCACGTCCCTCGACGCGAGCGAGCAGGCGCCCGCCGGCGTGCCGTCGACGATCGCCGAGGAGCGCTTCGAGGAGTTCAGCCCGGGCGTGGACGAGGGCCTGCTGGCGCTCATCCAGGCGACGGCCGACCTCGAGATGGCCGACGTGGCCCCGCTCTACGGACCGGTCGCGCCGAGCGATCCCCCCAAGAAGAAGGCGGCGAAGAAGGGCTAGCGCCCCGGCTTCAGCGGCGGGCTCGCCGTGCCGGACCTCTCCGTGATCCCCGCGAGGACGTCCTGCACGGCGGCCTGTGCCGTCCACCGCGGCCGGAAGTCGAGCTCGCGCTCCGCCCGGGACGTGTCCAGCAGGGGCGCCGCCATCGCCATGTCCAGCCATCCGGGGCCGGCGGCGACCGCCCGCGCGTGCCAGGCGGCCGAGACCGCGCCGCGCAGCAGCGGCGGCGCGACCTCGCGGTACCGCCCGCCCGAGAGCAGGTCGGCCAGGTCCTGCGCGCCGAGCACCTCGGGCGCCGCCACGTTGAACGCGCCCTTGGCCTGCCGGACGACGACCTCCCGGTAGGCGGCGGCGACGTCGTCGCCGTGCACCGCCTGCAGGCGCAGCCCGGTCGGCCACGGCAGGACCGGGAGGTGCCCGCCGAGCGCGAACCGCGGCACGAGGGGCCCGAGGAAGAGGCGGGCCACCTCGCTGCCGGCGCGGCGCTGGAAGATCAGCGCCGGCCTGACGCGGGCGATCACGAGGCGCGGGTGGGCGACCTCGGCCTCGTCGAGCACGCGCTCGACCGCCGCCTTGTCCGCGCTGTACGAGGAGCTCGGCACGCCGTGCGTCGCCCAGCCTTCGGAGCGGGGGACGTCGTCCGGCGCGGGGGAGTACGCCCCGACCGACGAGGCGACCACGAGATGCGGCACGCTCGCCCGGGCCACGGCCTCGACGACCCGGCGGGTCCCGTCGACGTTGACGCGTGCGAGGTACCGCCGGTCGTGGCTGGGCTGGATCGCCCACGCGAGGTGGATGACGGCGTCCGCGCCGGCGACCGCCGCGGCGAGGCGCGCGACGACGACCTCGTCGGGCTCGTCGGACGCGACGTCGCAGGCCACCCACCGGGCCACGTCGTACGGGGCCGGCGGGGTGCTCGTCGGGATGCGCCGCGCGACGGCCGTGACCGCGGTGACGCTCTCGTCGTCCCGGAACCTGCGCAGGATCGCGGTGCCGACGTTGCCGCTCGCGCCGATGACCACGACGTGCATGCTGCCTCCTCGTCCGGTGGTCCACCCACCGTGCCCTGCGGTCGCGCCCACGGCACTTCGAGATGCGGTTCCGGCGGGGCCTGCACACCATGGCCGGGCGACGAGGTGAGGAAGCCGCCCGACGCCCACACCCACTCCTGGAGAGGGAGTTCCCCCATGCGCGCAGTCGTCTACCGTGGCCCGTTCGACGTCGAGGTCACCGAGGTCCCGGACGCCACGATCGAGCAGCCCACCGATGCGGTCGTCCGCATCACCACCACGAACATCTGCGGGTCGGACCTGCACATGTACGAGGGCCGGACCAGCGTCGAGGAGGGCACCGTCTTCGGGCACGAGAACATGGGCGTCGTCGAGGCCGTCGGCGGTGCCGTTACCCGCATCAAGGTCGGCGACCGCGTCAGCGTCCCGTTCAACATCTCGTGCGGCACGTGCCGCAACTGCTCGCAGGGCTGGACCTCGTTCTGCACGAGCCTCAACCCGACCGAGGGCGTCGACGGTGCAGCCTACGGCTACGCGAACATGGGCCCGTACCCCGGCGGGCAGGCGGAGCTGCTGCGCGTGCCGTTCGCCGACGTCAACCTGCTCGAGCTCCCGCCGGGCTCCGAGCATGAGAACGACTTCACGATGCTCAGCGACATCTTCCCGACGGGCTGGCACGGCACGGTCCTGGCGCGCCAGCAGCCGGGCGACGACGTCGTGGTCTTCGGCGCAGGCCCCGTCGGGCTCATGGCGGCGCACAGCGCGATGATCCGCGGCGCGGCCCGGGTGTTCGTCGTCGACAAGGAGGCGGACAGGCTCGCCCTCGCCGGGAAGATCGGTGCGACCGCGATCGACTTCTCCGCGGGCGACCCGGTCGAGCAGATCCTCGACGCGACCGACGGCCGCGGCACGGACTGCGGAGTCGAGGCGGTCGGCTACCAAGCGCACGACCCGTCGGGCGAGGAGCACCCCGAGCTCGTGCTCGACAACCTGGTGAAGGTCGTGCGGACCACGGGCGGCATCGGCGTCGTCGGCGTGTACATGCCCGAGGACCCGGGAGCCGCCACGAAGGATGCCCAGGAGGGGCGGATCGGGTTCGACTACGGCACGTTCTTCACCAAGGGCCAGCACATGGGCACCGGGCAGGCGCCGGTCAAGCGGTACAACCGCCAGCTGCGCGACCTGATCGTCGCGGGCCGCGCGACGCCGTCGTTCATCGTGTCGCACGAGCTCTCGCTGGACGCGGCCGTCGACGGGTACAAGCACTTCGACGACCGCGACCACGGCTGGACCAAGGTGCTGCTGCGCCCGGGCGCCTGACCCGTCTGCCAGACTCGGCGCGACGGTCCGCGGCGAGGCGAAGGGGTGCGCGCGTGCTGATGTCACCTCGGACGCGAGGCCGCGCGCTCGAGCGTGCGCGCGCGTCGAGCGTCTACCCGCCGGCCTCCTGGCTCACCGACCCGCCCGCGGGATACGCCTCGCTCAGGGTCTCGACCGACATCCCTGGTGTCGCGCTCGCCGAGGCGGGCGCGGCGCTCCTGGGCTGGGACCTGCACCGTGCGGCCGGGCTGCGCGTCGTCGCCGCGGGCCCGGCGCGCACGGGGGACACCGTCGTCGTCGGCGTCCCGCTGGGCCCGCTCGCGTGGGCCGCGCCGTGCCGCGTGCTCGACGTGATCGACGAGCCCAACCAGGTCGGCTTCACCTACGCGACCCTGCGCGGCCACCCCGAGCACGGCGTCGAGCGCTTCACGATGACGACGACGTCCGGTCGGCTGACGTGCGTCGTCGAGGCCGTCAGCCGGCCGTCCCCGGCCTTGGCGCGTGCTGTCCCGGTCGTCGCGGACGCCGCGCAGCGGTTCGTCACGCGCCGCTACCTCGCCGCGGCGCGCGCACTGTGAGCTGGGTGGTGCGCTTCGTGCGGCAGACGTGGTGGCGCGTGCGCGACTACGTCGCGGTGTGCCGGTGGCAGGCCGCCGCGGCCGTGTCGCGTGCGCGGCCCGACGACTTCGCCGGTGGGTCCGGCCGCACGGTCGTCCTGCTGCCCGGCGTGTACGAGCCGTGGGGCTTCCTGCTGCCGTGGGCCCGGTTCCTTGATGAGCGGGGCGTGTCTGTCCACGTGCTGCCCGAGCTCGGCGTGAACCGCGGCGCGATCCCGGACGCCGCGGCGGCGCTCGGCCGCCACCTCGTCGACCACGACCTGCGCGAGGTCACGCTGCTCGCGCACAGCAAGGGCGGCCTGATCGGCAAGCTCGCCATGTCGCACGAGGACCCCGACGGGCGGATCGTCGACATGATCGCGGTGAACACGCCGTTCGCCGGCTCGCGCTACGCGCGCTGGTTCCTGGTGGGCGCCGTGCGCGCGTTCGTCCCGACGAACGCCACGATCGTGGCGCTCGCCGCCGAGGTCGAGACCAACGCGCGGATCACGTCCGCGCACAGCTTCTGGGACCCGCACGTGCCCGAGGGCAGCGAGCTCGCGGGCGCCGCGGACGTGGTCCTGCCGACCCCGGGCCACTTCCGGCCGCTGACCGACGGGCGGCTCCTGGACCTGCTCGTCGAGCGTCTCACCTAGGGGTCGCGGGGCAGCTGGAGCACGCGCGTGAAGCCCGGCTCGTCGGGGTCGTCGACGATCTCGACCCCGTCCAGCCAGGACTCGATCACGTGCGCGAGCTCGCCGGGGTGGCTGAAGTTGATCGCGTGCGCGGCCCCCTCGATCAGCGCGACGGTGATGTGGTCGGGCGCCTGCCGCCCCACCTCGCGGATCCGGTACGGGGGCGCCATGAACGGGTCGCGGCTGCCGATGACGGCCAGCGCCGGCACGGGCGTGCCCAGCAGTCTCTCGAGCGACGGGAACCGCGTCAGCTCGCTGAACAGGTTGAAGGTGTTCACCGGCCCGAACCGCAGGTAGTCGGGCACGGCGACACGCGCCATCCGCGGGCTCTCGCGGACACCGTCCGTGGCGAGCTGCTTGATCGCGCGGCGCAGCGGCTGGTTGTGCACGCCGCCGGCGGGGGAGACGAGGACCACGCGGTCGACGCGCTCGGGGTTCATGTGCGCGACCTCGAGGACCACCGGGCAGCCCATCGAGTTGCCCACGAGGACGGCCCTCTCGAGCCCGAGCGCGTCGAGGATCTCGACGAGCGCGGTCGCGAGCGAGGGGATGCCGAGCGTGGCGTCCCTCCGCTCGCTGCGTCCGTAGCCCGGGAGGTCGGGCACGAGGTTCGTGGCGCGGTGGGCCAGCCGCCGGGCGGTCGGCATCAGGTACGAGCCCGAGATGGCGAACCCGTGCACGTGCACGATCGGTACGGCGTCGGGCACGGTGTCGCTGACCCGGTACGCGATGCGGTGCCCCTCGACCATGAGGGACTTCTCGCTCCACCCGGGTCCGATGCCTGCCATGGACCGATCGTCGCAGAGCGCGGGTGCGGATGCTGCGGCATCCGCACCCGCGTCGGCGTTACGGCGTGACCGTCAGTGGCGTCGCGCCGGCGGTGAGCTGCCAGTCCGGGTTGGTCGCCGAGAACAGTGCGGGGTCGACGGTCTGGTGGGCCGTCACCCAGTCGATGAGCAGCTGACGGATCTCCAGCTGCCGGTTGTAGACGACGGGCGCCCCGACGACGCCGGGGAAGTTGCCGCCGCCCGACTGCCGGTAGTTGTTGATCGCCACGACGAACACCTGGTCGTCCGTCACGGGCGCGCCGCCGTAGGCGAGCCCCGTGATGCGGCTGCCGACCGCCTTCGTCAGGTCGATGTCGTACGTCAGCGGCTGGTCGAGCCCGCCCATCACGTCGTAGTTGTAGTCCGGCGTCCCGCTCGGTGCGGTCGGCGTGACCGCGTTGGTGAGCTGGTCGGCCGGGTACGTCCCGGGTCCGGCGACGGGCTTGAAGTACTCCGCCGACTTCTCCAGGTAAGCCTTGACCTGCGCGCCGGTGAGCTTGATGCCCAGCAGCGTGTTGTCGTAGATGTACAGCCCGGCGATGTCGCGCACCGAGACGTCACCCGCGGGGATCGCGGCGTCCTTGTTGAACGGCGCCGCGATGGACAGGACCGGCAGGTCGGCGTCCGCGCCCGTCAGATCTGCCTTGACGGCCTCGGCCTGCACGTAGTTGATGAAGTCGAGCGCGGCCGTGTCCTCGTACCGGGCCGTCGCCGCCGACATCGCCTGCGTCGAGGTGCCGATCACGCCGTTGACGTACTCGACGACCTTCTTCTGGTCGGCGGCCAGCAGCTTCACGATCTTCGGGTTCTCCGCGACCGTGTTCGAGTTCAGCACCTTCGAGTCGACCGACGCGACGGACCAGTGCCCGCGCGAGAAGTTGAGGTCGAAGTCGAAGACGGTCAGACGCTCGCCCCACCTGAGCGGCTCGGAGAGAACGACGGGCTTGCCGGTCGCGGTGTTCGTCACGACGCGCTTGGCGATCTCCTGGTGGGCGTGCCCGACGAGGATCGCGTCGATGTTCGGCACCTGCTGCGCGACGAGCGTCGCGGCGTTCTCCGGGAACGGCAGCGTGTCGCCGTACGACGACGAGGTGTCCGCCCCGGAGTGGGCGGCGACCAGGACGACGTCCGCGCCGGCCCGCTTCATCTGCGGCACGTAACTCTTGGCCTGCTCCACGAGCCCGCCGAAGCTCAGCTTGCCCTCGACGTTGGCCTTGTCCCAGATGGCGATGCCGGGGTTGGTCAGCCCCAGGATGCCGACCTTGATCGGCTTGCCGTGCGCGGGGCGCACGGTCTTGATGACGTACGGCTTGAAGGCGGGCTTGCCGGTGCCGTCGTCGAGCGCGTTCGCCGCGAGCAGCGGGAAGTCGAGCTGCTTCTCGAACGTGCGCAGGTAGGGGATGCCGTAGTTGAACTCGTGGTTGCCGACCGCGGCGGCGTCGTAGCCGATCGCGTTCATGGCGGCGGCCATCGGGTGCTCGACCGTCCTCGAGATGGGCTGGATCTTCGCGTAGTAGTACGCGAGCGAGGTGCCCTGGATGGTGTCGCCCGCGTCGACGAGCAGCGTGTTCCGCTTGCCCTTCTCGGCGCGGACCTGGTCGACGAGCGTCGAGACCTTCGCCAGGCCCACGTCGTTGTGCGCGCTGTCGTCGTACTCGGCGTTCTTGAAGTAGTCCCAGTTCAGGGCGCTGCCGTGGAGGTCGGTCGTGCCCATCACCGTCAGGTGGTAGTCACGGACCTGGCCGTGGCTCGGCCCGTGACCATGGCCGTTCCCACCGGCCATGGCCGGAGTGGCGAGGCCGGCGAGCAAGGCCGTAGCCATGGCCACACCGCCCGCGGCGACTCTGCCGCGCGTGCCGCGCGCTCGGTTGCTGATCCCCATGTCGGAGTCCTCCCGTGATGTCGACGATGCACCGGATTGCGGTGCGCCGGGCACGGTACCCCGATGGAGTGACACGGGCGTGGCGAACGGGTGAACCCGCCAGCCGACGAGTAGCGGTCAGCCGACGAGCAGGGGGCGCTCCTCGTGCAGCCGAGGAGCCGGACCGAACGCGCCGCCGGTCGCGGGCAGGCCGGCGGCGACCCAGGCGTGGAAGCCGCCGACGACGTCGGTCGAGCGGTGCAGGCCGAGGTCGGCCAGGGCCGCCGCGGCGAGGCTCGAGGTGTAGCCCTCGGAGCACAGCACGATCACCTGCACGTCATATCCGGTCGCCTCAGGGATCCGGTGCGACCCGGCGGGGTCGAGGCGCCACTCGAGCACGTTGCGCTCGATGATCACGGCCTGCGGCACCTCGCCCTCGACGAGACGCTGCGCGGCGGGACGGATGTCGACGAGCAGCGCGCCGCGGCGCACGGCCTCCCACGCGTCGCGCGGCTCGAGGCGGTCCAGGCCCGCACGGGCCTCGGCCAGCACGTCCTCGATGGTCCGGCGCGGGCGCGCGCTCACTTGTCGGTCTCCGGCTCGTCGGTGTCGACCGTGCGCGCGGGCACGAGCCGGCCGTCGTCCGTTGTCGCCCAGTACGTCATGCGCGTCAGCGGCGGCGAGTAGGCGTGGATGCTCACGGCCGGCTCGGTGCCGCCGTTGAGGACGTCGTGCAGGTCGCCGGGGTCGACCGTCTGCGTGAGCCCGGTCGCGAACTCCCGGGGCACGGGCGTGCCCTGCGCGTCGGGACGGAACTCGGTGAGCGTGCCCGCCGCGATCGTGAAGGCCGCGGCCGACGAGCCGTGGTCGTGCAGCTCGGTGCCCTGCGACGGCAGCCACGTGAGCAGCCAGACGTCCACGCCGTCCGGGGCCTCGAGGCGGGTCCACCAGCGTCCGCTGTCCTGAAACTGCACGAGCGGCTTCCACAGCTCGGGCCGCGCGGCGATCGAGCGGGTCAGGGCGGTCAGCTCCTCGACGCCGAGCGATCCCTCGACGACGGTGGGGCGGGGGGACAGGTCGATGCTCATGGTCATGCCTCTCGGATGCGTCTGCGGACCGACGGCGCTCGTCGCGGCTGGAGGGCCGGGGCGCGATCGGACGGGCCTGCTGTCCCGGCGAGGGCCGGGCGGGAGTCAGCGCTGCTGACAGCAGGCCGGACAGGAACGCCGCAGGGCGGGGAGCGGCAGTGCGCGGGTCGCGATCACGGCGGGCTCCCTTCCTGTTCAGAGCTGTCCTGAGAGGGCCGACGACCGGGAACGTCCCGGCACGGCCCGAATAGAGGAGCACGAGGCGATGCCGCGATCAAGCACCCGAGGCAGTGATCTCAGATCGCGGACACCGCCGTGTCCAGCCCCGTCACCACCATCCCTGCCGCTTCGCCCACCACAGAAGCCCGCCGGACATCGCGAGCATGATCGCGAGCGCCACGGCGAGCGGGACGCCCGTCGTGTGGTCGTTGACGATGAGGTTCATGCCCAGCACGGAGGCCAGGGCCGTGATCGGCAGCGTGACGACGGCGATCACCGCGAGCCGCTCTGCGGCGATCGTCATCTTCGTCTCGGTGCGGGCGCGGTAGAACTCGATCACGCCCTGCAGGTAGTCCCGCTCCTCGCCCGCCAGGCCGGCGATCCGCTCGAACTGGTCGACCAGGTCGGCGACCAGGTGGCGGCTCTCGTCGGGCACCGCGCGCGAGATCGCGGTCAGGCGGCGGTAGATCTCCGCGGTCTGCGCGGCGATCGTGCGCACCGCGAGCAGCCCGTGGCGCGTGCGGAACATCTCGTCGAGGAACTTCTCGGGGTTGTCGTACGAGTCTGCGGTCACCCGCCGCTCGAGCTCCCACACCTCCGCGGTCAGCTCCTCGACGAACGCCTCCATGCGGCGGGTCAGGGTCGAGACGATCGCGTGCGAGATGTCGAACGCGGTCGTCGGGCGCAACCGGCCCGCGCGGATCCGCGCGAGGACCTCCCGGGTGTCCCGCAGCGCGACCTCCGGCGCCACCGCCGGGTTCACCGGCCCGTGGACCGTGAGCAGGTACCCCGGCCCGATGACCCGGTCGAGCTCGACGTGGTGGACGTGACCACCCCGCCCGCGCTCCGGCGCGTGCAGCACCAGCAGCAGCGCGTCGGGGTAGGAGTGGACCTTCGGCAGCCGGTTGCGGACCTCGAAGTCGTGCACCGCGAGCGGGTGGAGGTCGAACGCCGCCGTGAGCGCGGCCGCGGCCTCGTCGTCCCACGCGGGGACGTCGACCCAGACGAGGCCCTCGCCCGACGAGAGGAGCGCGGGGATGTCGTCGACCGTGACGTCGACGACGCCGTCCGGGGTGATGTGGTGCACGTCCACGAACCCATCCTGGCGCTCGCACGCGCCGACCGCTCGGCACCGCGTCCGTGCGGCGCCGAGCGGTCGGGGAGCGGGTCAGCTGTGCAGCGTCCACCTCTGGGCGCCCGACCCGTTGCAGTCCCAGATCTGGACCTGCGTGCCGCGGGTCGTCGAGCCCGCGGGGTTGTCGAGGCACCGGTTCGACGCGGGGTTCAGGTAGGACCCGTTCGACTGCGGGATCCACACCTGCGCGCCCGTGCCGTTGCAGTCGTAGAGCTGCACCTTCGTCCCGTTGGCGGTTCCGCCCGCGGCGATGTCCAGGCACTTGCCCTGGACGCGCAGGGTCGTGCCCGCGGCGACGAAGGTCCACTGCTGGGCGATGCTGCCGTTGCAGTCCCAGATCTGGACCTTGTTGCCGTTGGCCGTGCTCGCGGCGTTGTTGTCGAGGCACAGGCCGTTCGCGTTGGTGATCGACTTCCCGCCGCC
>NZ_QWKP01000120.1 GCF_003470205.1 Cellulomonas rhizosphaerae | reverse complement strand
TGTCCGGGACGTAGGTGTAGACGAGCTTGTCGTCGGCCACGCCGTTGCCCACCGCGTTGGCGATGGTCACCGTTCCGTTGCGCGCGCACGTCATGAGGCCGGGGCTGCCGAGCAGCGAGTCGGACCGGAACGCCACCGGGTCGAGGAACTCGTCGTCCACGCGTCGGTAGATCACGTCGACCCGTCGGCGCCCCTGCGTGGTGCGCATGTAGACGCGCCCGCCGGAGCAGAACAGGTCGCGGCCCTCGACGAGCTCGACGCCCATCGTCCGCGCGAGCAGGGAGTGCTCGAAGTAGGCCGAGTTGAAGACGCCTGGCGTCAGCACGACGACGGTCGGGTCGTCGACCCCCGAGGGGGCCGCGGCGATGAGTGCCGCGAGCAGCCGGCGCGGGTAGTCCGAGACCGGCCGGATCCGCAGCGCCGCGAACAGCTCGGGGAACGTCTGCGTCATCGCGCGGCGGTTGGACAGCACGTACGAGACCCCCGAGGGAACCCGGACGTTGTCCTCGAGCACCCGCCAGCCGTCGAGCGAGTCGCGCACGAGGTCGATGCCCGAGACGTGCACGCGCACGCCGTTGGGCGGCTGGATGCCGCGCGCGGCACGGTGGAAGTGCGTCGAGGAGACGATGACCGACCGCGGGATCACGCCGTCGGCGACCGCGCGCTGCTGGCCGTACACGTCGGCGAGGAAGGCCTCGAGCGCCCTGACCCGCTGCGCGACTCCAGGCGCCACGTGGTCCCAGTCGTCGCGGCCGATCACGCGCGGCACGACGTCGAGCGGGAAGGGCCGTTCCTCGCCCGCGAAGTCGAACGTCACACCCTGCGTCAGGTACGTGCGGGCCAGCGTGTCGGCACGCGCCTGGAGCTCACCGGCGGTCAGCTCGGCGAGCGCGGCGTGCACCTTCGTGTACGCGGAGCGCGGGCCGGACTCGGGGTCGAGCATCTCGTCCCATGCCTGCCCCGGCGGATAGTCGTCGAACAGGTCTGCCATGCCTCGGACCCTATTCCCGGAGTGTTGCGAGCGCGTGACGAGCGAGCGGTCCACGGAACACGCCCGTCACATGGGCGTGCGGTCCCGGGTACCGTCGGCCGCATGACGACGACCGGGGTGCGCGGGCTGCTGCGCCGCGCGCTCGGACTGTTCAGGCCGAGTCGGCCGGCAACACCTGTTCATCGAGGTCAGCCCGACTTCCACGGCAGCGCGCACATCGAGTACTCCCCCCACCTGGACGGCGCGGCCGACCCCGGCGAGATCGTCTGGACATGGGTGCCCTACGAGGACGACCCGACGCAGGGCAAGGACCGCCCGGTGCTCGTCGTCGGGCGCGACGGTCCGTCCGTCCTGGCACTGATGCTCACGAGCAAGGACCACACGCGCGACGCAGCCCGCGAGGCGCAGCGCGGCCGACGGTGGATGGACATCGGCACGGGCCCCTGGGACGCGCGGCGCAGGCCTTCGGAGGTCCGGCTGGACCGGGTGCTGCGCCTCGACCCCGACGCGATCCGTCGCGAGGGCTGTATCGTCGACCGGCCGCTGTTCGACGCGGTCGTCCAGGCCATGCCTGTGATCCCTCCCACGGAGGGCCGCGCACCCCGTCAGTCCTGGTAGGATCGGTCTTCGCGTGTCCGCCCAGGTCGGCGGGCACTCGCCCAGCTCCTCTCCGAGGGTGTCCCCACGCCCCAGTCCCGGAGCTGAGCGCGCCCTCTACGACCTGTCAGATCGCTTCGGCGAACGCACAAGAGAGTCCTCACGTGGCAAACATCAAGTCCCAGATCAAGCGCATCACGACGAACGAGAAGGCGCGCCTGCGCAACAAGGCCGTCAAGTCGGAGCTCAAGACGCACGTCCGTCGCGTCCGCGAGGCCGTCGCCGGTGGCGACAAGGACAGCGCGCAGGCCGCGCTCGTCGTCGCCTCGAAGAAGCTCGACAAGGCAGCCTCGAAGGGCGTCATCCACGCCAACCAGGCCGCCAACAAGAAGTCGGCGCTCGCGAAGTCGGTCGCCGCTCTCTGAGCCGACCGCCCACGGGCAGCAGCGAAGGCGTCGTCCCCCTCCACGGGGACGGCGCCTTTGTCGTTCCTGTGCAGCGAGGGTGAACTTCTCCGAGTCGGAGAGCGTTATCCCGCGCCAATCGCCCCAAGCACCCGATATCGCCCGTCGTCACCTGGTTGCGTACCCCGTTCGTGTGGTGTCATGAAGACATGACGCCGGACAACGCCGACGGGCGCTATGCACGCCTCGCGGCGGCGGTCGAGGACGCGATCCCCGACACGCTGCGACGCGAGTGGGAGCAGCGAGCACTCGCCGAGCCCGTCCTCGTCGCCCGGCAGGGGATCTTCTCCCCCGCAGGCACCCCGGTCGCCTACCAGCTCTCCTTCCGGTCCCCCGGCGGCCAGACCTCGTCGGCCACCTCCTGGAGCGACACCCAGCACGACCACGCGACCGCCCACGTCCTCGACGCGACCTTCGGGCGCGCGGATCTCGAGAGCGTCGCGCACGGCCGGCTCCTGTTCGTCCGGTGCACCCGGGGCTACCTCGTCGGCGACCTGCAGGTGCCGGCGCGGCCCGACCGTCTCGTCATCGAGGTCCCCTACTGGGTCGACGTCGACCGCGAGGTGGTCGCCGGGGTGCGGCGCCTGCGCGATGCCGGGTACCGCATCGCGGTGCCCTCCTTCGTGAGCACCGCGCACCAGCGCATGATCCTTCCCCACGCCGACTTCGTGAAGATCGACGTCCGCGACCTCGACGTCGAGGGCCACCCGGTCGTCAGCCTCGCCCGTTCCTACGGGGCGACGCTCGTCGCGGAGTTCGTCGAGACACCCGACCTGCACCAGCACGCGCAGGAGCTCGGGTTCGGACTGTTCCAGGGCAACTTGCTCGAGCGTGCCGGCATCCTCGACCGCGCGGGCGCGCGGCCGGTGACGGGCTGACGCGAAGTCGCGTCATAGACCGCGACGATCGCCCTCTCATCCATCGTGAGCTTCCCCGCCACGCCTTCGCGGCTGTCGACCCCACCCCCGGTGGCACGTCAGCCGATCTGGTCGCGCGACGGGTCCCTGTTCGCCCATGAGCTCCTCTACCGCGCGCACGACGGCAGCGCTGTCGGCGTCGACCAGTGGCACGTCAGCGAGCAGGACCGCGCGACGGCCTCGGTGCTGTCCGCGCTGCAGCACGGCGACGCCTACCTCCGCGAGGGGCGCGCGTTCGTCAACGTGACGCGATCGTTCATCGTCGACGACCTGCCCCTGCCGCCCGCCGACGCCAGCCTCGTGCTCGAGGTCGTCGAGACCGTGCCGGACGACGACGACGTCATCGCCGGCCTGCGCCGCCTGCGCGAGGCGGGCCACCACATCGCGCTCGACGACTTCGCCGCCGAGGCCCACCAGGTCGCGATGCTGCCGTTCGCCGACTACGTGAAGATCGACTGCCGCGAGCTCGTGCGGCACGGGTCGGCGCTCGTCGACCTGGCCCGCCGCGACGGCGCGCTGCTCGTGGCCGAGCGGGTCAGCGACGCCGGACTGGTCGAGACGTGCCTGCAGCTCGGCTTCGACCTGCTGCAGGGCGACGCACTCGGGGCTGCGACGACCGCGTCGCCCACCGCCTGACGGCTCGCGTCAGCTGCCGCTGGCCTGGGCCACCCGCAGGACCGCACGTTCCACCGCGAAGCGCGGGTCCCTGCTCTCGCCCTTGACCTCGGCGTCGGCCTGCGCCACCGCGCTGATCGCCGTCGCGAGGCCCTCGGGCGTCCAGCGGCGCAGCTCCTTCATGGCGCGGTCCACCTGCCACGGCGCGAGGCCGAGGTCGCGCAACGCGCCCTGACCCTTGCTCCGGACCGCGCCGACCTTGGCCAGCGTGCGCAGCTTCATCGCGAGCGCGGCCACCATCGGCACCGGGTCGACGCCCGTGGCGAGCGCGTGCCGCAGCAGCGCCACGGCCTCGCCCGCCTGCCCCGCGACCGCCGCGTCGGCGACCCGGAAGCCGGTCGCCTCGATGCGGCCGCCGTAGTACCGCTCGATGACGTCCGCACCGATCAGTCCGGTCGTGTCCGCCACGAGCTGCGAGCACGCCGCGGCGAGCTCGCGCAGGTCGCTGCCCACCGCGTCCACGAGCGCGCGCACGGCCTGACCGTCAGCCCGCCTTCCGGCGCGGCGCAGCTCGGCACCGACGAACGCGGTCTTGTCCGAGTCGGACGTGATCGCGTCGCACGCGACGACCGGGACCTTGGCGGCCTTGAGCGCGTCGAGCAGCTTCTTGCCGCGCTGGCCCGTGGCATAGCGCAGCACCATGACGACGCCCGGCGCGGGCGAGCCCAGGTAGGTGGTCGCCTCGGCGAGCAGCTCCTCGGTGCCGCGCTCGAGGCCGTCGACCACGAGCACCTTGTCCTCGGCGAACAGCGACGGGCTCGTGAGCACGCCCAACGCGCCGGGCGTGTACTGGTCGGCGTCGAAGCGGGTGACCTCGACGCCGGGGTCGGCGGCCTTGGCGAGGCCGATCAGACGGTCGATCGCCCGGTCGGCGAGCAGGCCCTCGGCGCCGCGGACGAGCACGACGGGTGCCAGCGCCACCTCTTCCCACGTGACGCCCTCGGTGGCGGCACCGCGGCCGGAACGAGCGGCGGGGCGACGGGTGGCGGGGGGCACGCGCACAGCCTGCCAGACCTCGCCCACACCCTCGGACCACCGCAGGTCAGAGACCGCCGCCCTGGTCGCGGACGCGCTGTTCGCGCTGGGGCAGCAGGAGCCGGAGGACGCACAGGCCGGACAGCCCCAGCACCCCGACCCCGAGCGCACCGGGCAGCCACGCGAGCTGCGCGCCGGGTGCCGCCGCCGCGAGCCGGGCGACCGCCCCGATCCACCAGCACGCCGCGCCCGCCACCCACGCCAGGACGGTCGCCACCGGCGCGCACCACGGCTCGACCACGCCGGCGGCGGTCGCGGGCGCCACGGCCGGTGCGGCGAGGATGTTGGCCGGGATCGCGTAGGTGGCGAAGGCGGGCGTGAGCACGACCACGACGGGTCCGCAGACGACCTGCGCGGCGACCGGGACGGCCAGCGCCGCGGCGAGCGACCGACCCGCCCGGCCCGACCATCGCCGGGTCAGCGGCTGGGCGATCAGCACGATCCCGGCCGTGGCCAGCACCGAGAGCACGAACCCGATCTCCCCGGCGAGCCACGGGTCGAGCACGAGCAGCACGACGACCGCCGCGGCCAGCGCCGCCGGTGCGCCCGCGGGGCGGCCGAGCAGCATCGCCCACACCCCGACGAGCCCCATCACGGCCGCCCGCACCACGCTCGGCGAAGGGTGCACGAGGATCACCATGGCGGCCATCGCGACCACGACGACGCCCGCGCGCGCCCGCCGCGGCACCCGCAGCAGACCCGCGACGACCAGGGCCAGCATCGCCACGAGCGAGAAGTGAGCACCCGAGACCGCCGTGAGGTGGGTGAGCCCGGACGCACGTAGCGCGTCGCGCAGGTCGTCGGGCACGCCGCTCGTGTCGCCGACGGTCACGCCCGGGAGCAGGGCCCGCACATCACGCGGCAGTGGCGCGGCGAGCCGGTGCTCGGCGGCCCGGACGCCCTGGGCCGTCCGCTGCCACGGCGGTGGCCCGTGGAGCACGACCACGTCGTCGTCCACGAGGATCGTCGCCACGGCCCGGTCTCCGCGCGGCTCGGTGCGTAGGCGGCCGACGACGACCACGACCGCGTCAAAGGGTGGCACCTCACGCGCAGGACCCATCACGCGGATCGGAGCGCGAGCGCGCTGGCGCACGGCGTGGTCGCCGACCGACTCGACGGTGCTCGTCGTCATCGCCCACATCGCCTGCTCGGGCGCACCTGGCCACGGGGGCGGCAGGCGCAGCGCGTCACCCGTGACGCGGCCTTCGACGCGGACCGGGGCGGCATCGAGGCGCGCCCACGGGCCGGAGTCGCGCGAGGCGACCTGGGCCGCGCCGGCCGCGAGCGTGACGATCGCGACGACGAGCGCCATGACGACCGCTCCGGCGCACCTCTCGACGAGCGTGCTGCCCGCGCCGGAGTCGCCGCGCGATCGCACGACGACCAGCGCCGCCAGCCCCAGTGCCAGGGCGAGCCCGAGGGCGGCAACGACCAACGCGGTCCGCGCCTCGACCCGGACCACCACCGTCGCCGCCGCCCACGCGGTACCGAGTGCCGGGAACAGCCGCAGGTCGGTCCGCCGGGCCGGCGGGCCGGTGCGCTCGTCGGGCGCGTGGGCCGTCGCGTGCAGCACCGCCGCCGTCATACCCGCACCAGATCGGTGAGCTTGGCCATGAGGGCGGGGCCGATCCCGGGCACGTCCTCGAGCTGGTCGACGCTGGTGAACGGATGCTCCGCGCGGTACTCGACGATCCGCTGCGCGATGACCGGGCCGATGCCGGGAAGGGCGTCGAGCGCGGTGGCGTCGGCGGCGTTGAGGTCGACGAGCCCACCCGGGACGCCTGGCCCACCAGCGCCGACCTCGCCGAGCCCGGTCGGGGCAGCCGAGGGAACCAGCGCCTCACCTTCGCGAGGCACGACGATCTGCTCGCCGTCGACGAGCAGACGGGCGAGGTTCAGGCCGTCGAGATCGGCCGACCTCGTCGCGCCCCCGGCCGCGTCGACCGCGTCGCCGACCCGCGAGCCCGGCGGGAGGCGAACGATGCCGTGGTGGCGCACCGCACCGACCACGTGCACCACGACGTCCCCCTGGCCGCTGCTGCTCGATGGCGCTGTCGTCGCGCTCGGACCGGCGGTCGACTCACCTCCGCACACGTCGGTGCATGCCGTGCCCTCGGGCGACGGCACCGGCAGCACGACCGCCGGCCCCGCACTGGTCGAGGCGGCACGCACGGCCACCGCTCCCCCGATCAGCGCCAGCGCGAGGGCCGCCGCACCCGCGGCGCGCCAGGACACGCTCCAGCGGCGCGGCGCCCGATCGCGCTCGACCCGGTCGA
The DNA here is from genome assembly GCF_003470205.1 of Cellulomonas rhizosphaerae. Classification (GTDB taxonomy): domain Bacteria; phylum Actinomycetota; class Actinomycetes; order Actinomycetales; family Cellulomonadaceae; genus Cellulomonas; species Cellulomonas rhizosphaerae. Next base: position 5,330 of record NZ_QWKP01000120.1, on the reverse strand, counting down.
GGGGGTCGCCGTGCTGCTCGACGTACTCGCGCCGCACGGCGCGCATCGCCCGGGCGGTCGCGACCTCCTCAGGCGGGAGGTCGATCGCCGAGGGGTCGTGGCCGCCCGACGACGGGAGCGCCGTGGCTCCACGATCCAGGTGCCGCGGCTCGTCGGGCGCGGCGGCCCGGTCGCGTGCTGCCCGCTGGCCGACGCCAACCGGCAGGTCGGGGACGACCCACGGGCCGTCATCGGGCGGGACGATCCGCGCAACAAGGTCAGGCGGGTCAACGTCGCGCGCGAGGACCGGTACGTCAGCGCCGGGCGCACCGACAGCCCGACCACCGACATCCGTCGGCGAGCCGGAATCCTGGGCGTGTGCCGCGGGACGGTCCGGGACCCACGGGCCCGCGCGATTGTGCGCCGAGACTTCGGAAGCCACACCGCCCCCGGGCGCAGCCCGCCCAGCAGCCGCCCCATCGACGAGCGCCGCGAGCCGCCGCCCGGCGATCGACGGGTCGGGCGGTTGGCGGGGCACGTCTCGACCGTAGGTTCGCGGCGTTCAGGGACCGGACCCGCTCGTTCCCGCCTGTGGACCGCAGTCGCGGAACCCGGTGCTGTGGACGCGTCGACGACGACCCCGACTGCGCAGACCCGACGACGAGCGCTCAGGCGTCGGTGACCACCACGGCCAGCAGGCCCGGCCCGGCGTGCGCCGCGAGCACCGCGCTGGACTCGCACGTGACAGCCTCGACGAGCCGCCCGCCCGCCCACGCCGTGAGCTGGTCCGCGATCTCCTGCGCGACCTCGGGCTGCCCGAGGTGGTGCACGGCGATCCGCGCGGCCTCGCGCGCGCCGACGGCCTCGAGCGTCACGGCCTGCAGCCGGTCGCGGGCCGCCCGTCGGGTGCGGACCTTCTCGGCGACGACGACCCGGCCGTCGGACAGGGTCAGCAGCGGACGCAGGCCCAGGACCGTGCCGAGGGCCGCCGCCGGCGCGCTGAGCCGGCCGCCGCGACGCAGGTGCTCGAGCGAGTCGACGAGGAACCAGACCCCGGCCCCAGCCGCGACGCCGCGCGCGTGCACCCCCACGGTCTCCCCCGAGGGCAGCTCCACGGGCACGGGGCGCTGCCGCCGGAACCACGAGCGCGGCGCCGGCGGCTCGACGGGCGCGGGCTCGAGGAGCGTCGTCGGCGCGTCGGGGTGCCCCGAGGCGAGCCGGGCCGCGTCGAGCACCGCGAAACCGAGAGCCATCCCGACCGCGCGCGAGTCGACGACGTGCACCGGTACGGGCGCCGTCGCCGCGGCGAGCCGTGCGGCCTGCACGGTCCCCGACAGCTCGCCGGACAGGTGCACCGAGACCACCTCGTGCGCGCCGGACGCGGCCGCGCGCTCGTAGGCGGCGGCGAACGCGGCCGGCGAGGGCTGCGACGTCGAGACGCGCGCGCCGCGGTTCAGCGCCGCGAGCAGGTCGGCCGACGAGAGGTCGACCCCCTCGGCGAACCGGTCCCCGTCGATCACGACGTCGAGCGGCACCACGCCGATCCCCCACCGCTCGGCCGCGCCCTCGGGGAGCGACGCGGTCGAGTCGGTGACGATCGCGACCGACGCCGCAGAGGGCGTCGTCCCGCGGTCGCGGCTCAGGCCGGCACCACGTTGACGAGCTTGGGCGCCCGCACGATGATCGTGCGGATCCCACGGCCGTCGAGCGCGCGCTGCACACCCGCGTCGGCGAGGGCCAGCTCGCGGAGCTCATCCTCCGAGGCGCCCGTAGGCACCTCGACGCGGCCACGGACCTTGCCCTGGACCTGCAGGATGCACGTGACCGTGTCCTCGACGAGGTACGCGGGGTCGGCGACCGGGAACTCGGCGTGCGCGAGCGACCCCTCATGGCCCAGCCGCGACCACAGCTCCTCGGCGACGTGCGGCGCCACGGGCGCGGTCATCAGGACGAGCGCCTCCGCGGCGGCGCGCGGCGTCGCGGCCAGCGTCGTGAGGTGGTTGTTCAGCACGATGAGCTTGGCGATCGCCGTGTTGACCCGCATGTGCTCCATGTCGGCGCGGACGCCGTCGATGGTGTGGTGCAGGACCCGCAGCGTGGCCTCGTCGGGCGCGTCGTCCGTGACCAGGAGCGAGCCGTCGGCCTCGGAGACGACGTTGCGCCACAGCCGCTGCAGGAAGCGCTGCGAGCCGACGACGGCCCGGGTCTCCCACGGGCGCGACAGGTCGAGCGGCCCCATCGACATCTCGTACACCCGCAGGGTGTCCGCGCCGTACTCGGCGTACATGTCGTCGGGCGTCACCATGTTCTTCAGCGACTTGCCCATCTTCCCGTACTCGCGGTTGACGGGCTCGCCCTTCCACGAGAAGCCGGTCGCGGACGCGGCGTCCTCGACGACCTCGTCGGCCGGGACGTGCACGTCACGCGAGTCGGTGTACGCGTACGCCTGGATGTAGCCCTGGTTGAACAGCTTGTGGAACGGCTCGCCCGAGCTCACGTGGCCCAGGTCGAAGAGCACCTTGTGCCAGAACCGCGCGTACAGCAGGTGCAGCACGGCGTGCTCGACACCGCCGACGTACAGGTCGACGCCGCCGATCGAGCCCTCCTTCTGGGCGCCGTGGCCGGGGCCCATCCAGTAGCGCTCGAGCTCCGGGTCCACGAGCGAGGCGTCGCTGGCCGGGTCCAGGTAGCGCAGGTAGTACCAGCACGAGCCGGCCCAGTTCGGCATGGTGTTGGTGTCGCGGCGGTACTCCTTGGGGCCGTCGCCCAGGTCGAGCGTGACGGTGACCCAGTCCTCGTTGCGGCCCAGCGGCGGCTCCGGGGACGAGTGCGCGTCCTGCGGGTCGAAGGTGCGCGGCGAGTAGTCCGGCACCTCCGGCAGGTTGACCGGCAGCGAGTCCTGCGGCAGCGCGATGGGCTGGTCGTGCTCGTCGTAGACGATCGGGAACGGCTCGCCCCAGTAGCGCTGGCGGCTGAACAGCCAGTCGCGCAGGCGGTAGGTGATGGTCTCCTCGCCGACCCCGCGCTCGCCGAGCCACGCGATGATCGCGGCCTTCGCCTCGGCGACGGACAGGCCGTCCAGGCTGATCGACTCGTTGGACGAGTTGATGACCGAGCCCGCTCCGCCGCGTGCTCCGTCGGGCGTACCTTCGGGCGCGTCCTGGGTGTACACGACAGGCAGCTCGAAGGCCTGCGCGAACGCGAAGTCGCGCTCGTCGCCGCCGGGGACCGCCATGATCGCGCCGGTGCCGTAACCCATCAGGACGTAGTCGGCCGTGAAGACCGGCAGCAGCTCGCCGTTGACGGGGTTGGCCGCGAGGTGCCCGGTGAAGACGCCCGTCTTGCGGCCGGCGTCGGCCTGGCGCTCGACGGCCGTCTTGGCCGCCGACTCGGCGCGGTAGGCAGCGACGGCCTCGGCCGGGCTGGCGTGACCGCCGGTCCAGGCGCCGTGCGTGCCGTCGGGCCAGGCGGTCGGGACCTCGTCGAGCAGCGGGTGCTCGGGCGCGACGACCATGAAGGTCGCCCCGAACAGCGTGTCGGGCCTCGTCGTGAAGACCTCGACGCTCGAGCCGCCGACGACCGAGAAGCGCACGCGGGCGCCCGAGGAGCGGCCGATCCAGTGGCGCTGCATTGACTTGACCTTCTCGGGCCAGTCGATCAGCTCCAGGTCGTCGGCCAGGCGGTCGGCGTACGCCGTGATCCGCATGTTCCACTGGCGCAGGCTGCGCTGGAACACCGGGAAGTTGCCGCGCTCGGAGCGTCCCTCGGAGGTGACCTCCTCGTTGGCCAGGACCGTGCCCAGGCCGGGGCACCAGTTCACGGGCGTCTCAGAGACGTAGGCCAGGCGCTGGGAGTCGACGACGCGGCGGCGCTCGACCACCGACAGGTCGGCCCACGCGGTGTCGGCGGGGACGCCGTCGACGACCGGCAGCGCACGACCGGCCGCGTAGGCCTCCTCGAGCGCCGCGATCGGGCGGGCGGCGCCGCGGCCGCCGTCGGGCCGGACGGCGTCCTCGTCGTACCAGGAGCCGAAGATCTGCAGGAAGATCCACTGCGTCCAGCGCACGTAGGCCGGGTCGATCGTCGCGAACGAGCGCCGCGAGTCGTGCCCCAGCCCCAGCCGCCGCAGCTGGCGCTTCATGATGTCCATGTTCGCCTCGGTCGTGGTGCGCGGGTGCTGACCCGTCTGCACCGCGAACTGCTCGGCCGGCAGGCCGAACGCGTCGAACCCGAGCGCGTGCAGGACGTTGTCGCCCTGCATGCGGCGGAAGCGCGCGACGACGTCGGTCGCGATGTACCCGAGCGGGTGGCCGATGTGCAGGCCCGCGCCGGAGGGGTACGGGAACATGTCCATCACGAAGAACGGCTTCGCGCCCGGCGCGGCGTGCGCGCCCTCGCCGTCGGTCAGGTCACCGACGGGGTTGGCCGCGAAGAAGGTGCCGCGACTCTCCCACTCCTCCTGCCAGCGGAGCTCGATGTCCTGCGCGAGCGCCGCGGTGTAGCGGAACGGGACGTCGTCGGTGGCCGGTGCGGCGATGGGGGCGGTGGTGTCCTGCGAAGTCACCCGCCGAGTTTACCGGCACGTCTCTACGTCGAGGTTCGTCAGACCGCGGCGGGGACCCGCTCGCGCTCGGGGGCGGCGAGGGGCGGAGGCGCCGGGCCGCGGCCGATCGTCAGGAAGACGAGCAGGCCCAGCGCGGTCAGCGCCGCACCGACCCACGCGGGCGCGAGGTAGCCGTAGCCCCCCTCGATGACGAGCCCACCGAGGAACGCGCCGGACGCGTTGCCGAGGTTGAGCGCCGAGTGGCACAGCGCCGCCCCGAGCGAGGGTGCGGCCGGCGAGACGTCCATGAGCCGGGTCTGCAGGGACAGGCCGAGGATCTGCGAGCTCACGCCGAGCAGGACGAGCGCGATCACGGCAGGCAGAGGGAACGGACCGACGAGTGCGATCGCGACGAGCACGAGGATCGTCGAGACCATCCCGATGATGACCGTGCGCATGACGGACCGGTCCGCGAGCCGGCCGCCGATGACCGTGCCGACGGTCATGCCGATGCCGTAGAGCGCCAGGACGACGGGCACCAGGTCGACCGACAGGCCCGTGACGTCGGTCAGGAGCGGCTTGACGTAGGAGTACACGGCGAACATGCCGCCGAACCCGATCGCGCCGCCCGCGAACGCGAGCCACAGCTGCCGGTTCTTCAGCGCGGCGAGCTCGGTGCGCACGGTCGCACCCTCGAGCGGGGCGAGCGGCGGGGTCCACGACCGCAGCGCGACAAGGGTCGCGAGGCCGATGACCCCGACCCCCGCGAACGCCCAGCGCCAGCCCACGGCGTGCCCGACGATCGCCG
>NZ_QWKP01000012.1 GCF_003470205.1 Cellulomonas rhizosphaerae | reverse complement strand
GAGCGCGATCTGCCAGATGCCACGCCCGATGACGTGCGCGACGAGGTCGCCCAGCCCGACGCCGATCGCCACGCCGACGGCGAGCTCGGCGACCCGCCGCACCGACCGGTCGAGCGTGAACCCGAGGGCGATCCACGCGCACACCGGCGCGAAGAACGGGATCGCGTGCCCGAGCCAGTAGTGCGCGATCGCGTACGCGATGGCGCCCGCGACTGCGGCCTGCAGGATCGGGAACCAGGCGGCCCGGACCCGCGCGAGGCCCTGCCGGACGCGCACCTGCCCGAGCACGCGCAGGTCGCGGCCGGTCAGGCGGGCGGCGTCGGTCACGACGTCAGAGCATCGGGTGCTGGCCGAGGCCGCGGGTCAGCGGCCCCCGTGCCGCGGGCCGGTCCCCGGTGACGCCCTCACCCGGCACGACGACCTCCTGGGAGGCGGCCACGACGTCGGCGTCGCCGTCGACGACCAGCAGCGCGTCCTCGGGCACCGACCGCTTGACCACGGCGAGCGCGACCGGTCCGATCTCGTGGTGCCGCGCGACGGTGGTGACGTGCCCGACGACGCGACCGGGCTCGCCGTCCACGACCTCGCGCACCTCGGCGCCCGCGACGGGGATCAGGTGGCCCGAGCCGTCGAGGTGCAGCATGACGAGCCGACGCGGCGGCCGCCCGAGGTTGTGCACGCGCGCGACCGTCTCCTGCCCGCGGTAGCAGCCCTTGTTCATGTGCACCGCGCTGCGCAACCAGTCGAGCTCGTGCGGGATGGTGCGGTGGTCGGCCTCGTGGCTCGCGCGCGGGCGCCAGGCCTCGACGCGCAGGGCCTCGCTGGCCCAAGTGCCGGCCAGCCGCCAGCCTGTGGCCTCGCGGGCCGCGATCTGCGTGGCGAGCTCGGCGCGCGGCACGAGGACGAGGCGCCAGTCCCGGTCGGCGCCGGGGTGCTCGTCGGCCGCCGGCCCGTACCGGGTGCCGCCGGGGGCCACGGTGGGCCACGGGTCGCGCCACGTGATCGGCTCGTCGGCGGTGCCCTCGGCGTCCACGGGCTCGCCGATGGCGGCCCAGTCGTCGGTCGCGTCGACGATCTCGACGCGGAGCATGAACTTCATCCGGTTGAGCCACGCCGCGAGCTCGACCGGCGTCTCGGTGATCAGCCAGGTCGTCTCGCCGTCGTCGACCACGCCCGCGACGTGCTCGACGTGCCCCTGCGGGCTGAGCACGAGCAGCTCGGTCGACGTCCGCGGCGGCAGGCCCGTGAGGTCCTGCGAGGTGATCGAGTGCAGCCACGTCAGCCGGTCCGGCCCGGTGACCGTGACGACGCCCAGGTGGGACTGGTCGACGACCGCCCCGCCGCGGGCCAGCGCACGCTGCTCGGCCGTCGGGTCG
>NZ_QWKP01000119.1 GCF_003470205.1 Cellulomonas rhizosphaerae | reverse complement strand
CGGCGGTTGCGGCTGCGGCGGGCGCCCGTGCGGGCCTCGCCGTCGGCCGAGGGCGTCTGGGCCGCGTCGGAGCGGGGGGCCGGGTTGGACGCCGGCTTCGAGCCCTCGGAGCGCTGCTCACCCGAACCCGAACGACCGCCCGAGCGGCCACGGCCGCCGTCACGGCCACCGTCGCGGCCGCCGGAGTCACGGCCACCCTGGCGCGGGCCGCGGTCGCCGCCGGCGGGACGGGCGCCGCCGCCGCGCTTGCCGGTCTCGCCCAGGTCCTCGAGCTTCTCGGCGCCCAGGCCCCCACGGGTCTGCTGTGCCTTCGGCAGGCGGCCCTTGGTGCCCGTCGGGATGTCGAGGTCCTCGTACAGGTTCGGCGAGCTGGAGTAGGTCTCGACGGGCTCGGGGATGCCGAGGCCGAGCGCCTTGTCGATCAGGCCCCAGCGGGGGATGTCGTCCCAGTCGACGAACGTGACGGCCGTGCCCTTGTTGCCCGCGCGGCCGGTGCGGCCGGTGCGGTGAAGGTAGGTCTTCTCGTCCTCGGGGCACTGGTAGTTGATGACGTGCGTGACGTCCTCGACGTCGATGCCGCGCGCGGCGACGTCGGTCGCGACGAGCACGTCGACCTTGCCGTGGCGGAACGCGCGCAGCGCCTGCTCGCGGGCGCCCTGGCCGAGGTCGCCGTGCAGCGCGCCGGCGGCGAAACCGCGCTCGACGAGGTCGTCGGCCACCTTGGCGGCGGTGCGCTTGGTGCGCGCGAAGACGATGGTCAGGCCGCGGCCGTTGGCCTGCAGGATGCGGGCCACCATCTCGACCTTGTCCAGCGCGTGCGCGCGGTAGACGACCTGCTTGATGTTCTTGACCGTCTGGCGGCCGTCGTCGTCCGGGTCCTGCGCGCGGATGTGCGTCGGCTGCGTCATGTAGCGACGGGCCATCGCGACGACCGCGCCGGGCATCGTGGCCGAGAACAGCATGGTGTGGCGCGAGGCCGGCGTGGCGGCGAGGAGCGTCTCGACGTCGGGCAGGAAGCCCAGGTCGAGCATCTCGTCGGCCTCGTCGAGCACGACCGTCTTGGCGAACGACAGGTCCATGTGACGCTGCTTGAGCAGGTCGATCATGCGACCGGGCGTGCCGACGACGACGTCGACACCGCTGTTCAGCGCGGCGATCTGGGGCTCGTACGCGCGGCCGCCGTAGACCTGCACGACGCGCACCAAGCGGCCGGCCGAGGCGGTGGCGAGGTCGCCGGCCACCTGGACCGCGAGCTCGCGGGTCGGCACGACGACGAGTGCCTGCGGCTTGCCGGGCGCGGGGAGCTGGTCGTAGCCGTCCTCGCCCGGAGCGAGGACGCGGTTGAGCAGCGGGACGCCGAAGCCCAGCGTCTTGCCGGTACCCGTCTTGGCCTGGCCGATGATGTCGTGGCCCGCGAGGGCGACCGGCAGCGTCATGGCCTGGATGGGGAACGGGTGGGTGATGCCTGCGGCGGCGAGCGCCGCGACGATCTCGGGGCGCACGTCGAAGTCGGAGAACGACGCGTCGACGGCCTGGACCGAGGAGTACGTGCTCTTCAGCGGGCGCGACATGGGGGCGGCGAGGGCGGAGGCCTCGGTGGACTCGATCTCAGGATCGATGGTGGTCACGGTCGACTCTTCACTGCGAAGGGTGGCGCGCCGCGCGCTGTCCGGGGCCGACGAAGGCGTCGGGCATCCCGGGCGACAGCGGTCGTCGCCACTCGGGTTGGCCGGCAGCCGATCGTGAAAGTCGTCCCACGAGCTCCTCCGAGCCCTCCGTCGAGGAGGTTCGGGGCTACGCGGGATGGTCGTCAGACCGGAAAACCGAGACGACCGGGCAACCGTTGTACGCGGGCAGTCTATCCGACGGCTCCCTCGGCACCCGGTGACGCCTCGCCGAGGCGCGCGCGACAGCCCGCGCGCAGCCGCACGCCCTGCCCCGATGTCCCCTCACCGACGACGCGACTACGATGCGCCGGATGACGACCACACGGCCCGACGCAGCCCCGCAGCCCTCCGCCGACCGCCCGGCAGGCGCGGCCGAGAGCGCAGACGCCGTGGTGCTGCTCGGACTCGTCGCGCACCTCGAGCACACCGCGTTCGTGCGGCTCGCGAGCGACTCGGCGATCGCGCCGACGATCGAGCAGCGGCTCGCGCTGAGCCGGTTCGCGGCGGCCGCCGTCGAGCGCCGGGACCGCGTGCTCGGCCGCATCGTCGAGCTGGGCGCCGAGCCCGAGGCCGCGCTGCGGCAGTTCGACGACGTGCTGACCGACTTCGACGCGCGCACCGAGCCGAGCACGTGGTGGGAGCGCCTGCTCAAGGCGTACGTCGGCTACGGCGTGGCCGACGACTTCTGCCGCCTGGCCGCCGAGGGTCTCGACGAGCGCTCGCGTGCGCTGGTGCTCGAGGTTCTCGACGAGACCTCGCACGCCGACCTGGCCGTGACCGAGCTCGATGCGGCGGGCGCCGACGACGGCGTGCTGACCTCGCGCCTGGCGCTGTGGGGCCGCCGGCTCGTGGGCGAGGCGCTCGGCGTGGTGCAGGGCCTGCTCACGCAGCGGCCCGCCCTGGGGCGCCTGCTCGCGCGCTCCGACGCGCGTGCGTCCGCCGAGACCGGCACGCCGGCGGCGACGCCCGCCAACGCGCCCGCGAAGGTGTTCGGCGAGCTCACGGCACAGCACACGCGCCGGATGTCGCGCCTCGGGCTGACGCCCTGACCTGCTGACGGACGACGAAGGGGACGGCCCGCGCGGGCCGTCCCCTTCGTGCTGGCCTGTCAGAGGCGTGGTCCCTCAGAGGGTGCCGAAACCCACGCGCCCCTTGGTCTCCGCGCCGATCTCCACGTAGCCGAGCGACGCCGTCGGCACGATCACGTGGCGCCCGCGCGAGTCGACGAGCTCGAGGGCCGGACGACCCGCCAGGGCGGCTGCGACGGCGGCCGCGACCTCCTCGGCCGACTGGTCCGACTCCAGCACGATCTCTCGCGGCAGGTTCTGCACCCCGATCGTGATCTCCACCATGAGCTCCTTGTTCTGGCCGAACGCGCGGCACCTGCCGCTGCTGGTTCGATCCTAGGTCGTCGTCGCGCTCCGTTCGGCTCCGTCCGCGCACGGCGAACGGCCCATGTGCGAGCACGTCGTCAGGGCGCGGTGTACTCGAAGTCGGCGCGGATCAGGCCCTGCACGCCCGCCCACGCGAGCCGGGTGACGAGCTCGGCGGCGTGCTCGTGGCCCTCGTCGTCCGGCTGGCGGTAGCGGTGCGTCGCGGCGCCCTGCGCGAGCGAGATCAGCGCCACGGCGAGGATGTCGCAGTCCTCGGTGGGCAGCCCGGTGACGGGCTCCAGCACGGCGGCGATCCGGCGGGCGGTCTCCGACGAGGCGTGCTCCACCCGGGCGCGCACGTCGGCGTCGTGCGTGACGTCGGACTCGAACAGGAGGGCCGACGACTCGCCCGCGGTCTCGACGAACGTCATGTACGCCCGCACGATGGCGGCCACCACGGCCCGCCCGTCACCCGGGGCGACGGGCCCGTTCTCGACCGGCTGCACGGCTTCCTCGACCGCGGCGAGCAGGTCCGTGCCGCGCTGGTCGACGACCGCGAGGTACAGGTCCAGCTTGGAGGGGAAGTGGCGGTACAGGACCGGCTTGGACACCGCGGCGCGATCGGCGATGTCATCCATCGAGACGTGGTGGAAACCCTCGGACGAGAACAGCTCCTGAGCGATGCGCAGCACCTGCGCGCGCCGCTCGTCCCTGGCCATGCGGGGGCTACGGGGTCGTTGCCCCGGTGCGCTCGCGGCCGCCGTCATGCCGCGATGGTAGCCACGGGATGTGACAGGGATGTCACGATGGCGGGGTGACATCCGTGGGATCCCACGCCTCGGACGCGCCGGGGCTACCCGGTCCGCCCGACCGGAGGCACTCGCGTCCGCGCTCTCGGCGCCGGGTGCTGGGTGCGCCCGTGGTGGTCGTCGTCGCCGGTCTGGTCGCCGGTGCGCTGGCCGCGACCGCGCTGCGCCCGGGGCCGAGCGACGCCGCGCAGGTGGTCGCGTCGACCCCGACCGCCACGGCGTCCTCGTCGGCCGCCACGTCCCCCGCCCCGGACGTCCCCAGCGCGACGCCCGTCCCGACCACTGAGCGCCAGGCCACCCCGACCCTCCCGCCCGGCCTCACGCAGGCCGACGTCGATGCGGGTCTGCTCGGCGCCGACGTCGAGGACTCGGCGTCCGGGGACCTCGTCGTCGTCCCGGGCTCCGACCCGGGCCCTGGCGACGGCACCGTGCACGAGGTCCGCGTCGAGGTCGAGGACGGGCTGCCGGTCGACGGCGAGGCCTTCGCGCGATTCGTCATGGCGACCCTCAACGACCCGCGCGGGTGGGGCGCGGACGGGTCGCTCTCGTTCGCCCGCACGGACGGGTCGGCCGACATCCGCGTCGTGCTGGCCTCGCCGGACACGGTCGACGAGATGTGCGCGCCGCTGCGGACCGCCGGCGAGGTCTCGTGCGGGCGCGCGGGCCACGCGACGATCAACTTCAAGCGGTGGGTGCTCGCGACCGACGAGTTCGACGACCTCACCACGTACCGGCACTACGTCGTCAGCCACGAGGTCGGCCACCTGCTCGGGCACCCGCACCGGTCGTGCCCCAGCGCCGGGCAGCGCGCGCCCGTGATGCAGCAGCAGTCCTACCGGGTGGCTCCGTGCGTCGCGAACGCGTGGCCGAACCCCGACGCGTGACGCGCCGTGGACGTGGGTGTCGGCGGGCTGTGATGGGATCTGCGCCGTGACCGATCCCGCCCTGCGCCTGCTGCGCCCCGCCCTCGCGGGCGCGGCGGAGGTTCCTGCGCTCGACGCGACGCAGGCGGCGGTCGTCGAGCGCGTGGTCGGCGGCACCCGTGCACTCCTGGCCCTCGGCGCACCGGGGACGGGGAAGACAACCGTCGCGCTCGAGTCCGTGGTCGCGGCCGTCGAGGGTGGCGTGGATCCCGAGCGGATCCTCGTGCTCGCGGCGAGCCGGCGCGCGGCGGCGGACCTGCGCGACCGGCTCGCGGCCCGGCTGCGCCGTACCTCCGGGCGCGGGCTGGTCCAGACGCCCGCGGCGGCAGCGTTCGCGATCCTGCGCGCGCGCTCCGGGCTGCTCGGCGAGCCCGCGCCCACGCTCGTCTCCGGCGCCGAGCAGGACCTGCTGCTGAGCGACCTGCTCGCCGGGCACGCCGAGGGCGAGGGCGTGCCGCTGGACTGGCCGCCGCAGGTGCCGACGGACGCGCTGGGCGTGCGCGCGTTCCGCGACGAGCTGCGCGACCTGCTCATGCGCGCCGCCGAGCGCGGCCTGACGCCCGTCGACCTCGACGCGCTGGGCACGCGGCACGGCCGTCCGCAGTGGTCGGCGGCGGCGCGGCTGTACGAGGAGTACCTCGACGTCCTGCAGCTGCGCAGCGGTACGCCGGACCTGGGCGTGCGCTACGACCCCGCGGTCGTGGTCGACGAGGCCGCGCAGGCGCTGCTGGCCTGGGACGACGAGGTGCCGCGCGCCCCGCGGCCCCGCTGGGACCTGGTCGTGGTCGACGACCACCAGGAGAGCACCTCGGCGACGGCCCGCCTGCTGCGCGTGCTCGCCGACGACGGCGCGCGGCTGCTCCTGCTCGCCGACCCCGACCTCGCGGTGCAGACGTTCCGCGGCGCCTCGCCCGCGCTCGTCGGCCGGGCGTCCGCGGTGGGTCACGGCGAGGGAGAGCTCGGGGCCGAGGTCCTGACGCTCGGGCAGGTGTGGCGGCACGGCGACGAGGTGCGCGAGGTGGTCGCCCGGGTCACCGAGCGCGTCGGGACGGTGGGAGCCGTGCGGCACCGGCGCGCCGAGGTCGTCGGCGGTGCCGGGACCGTCCGCGCCGCGGTGCTGCCGAGCGCGGCCCAGGAGGCCGCGTACGTGGCTCGCGCGCTGCGCAGCGCCCACCTCGAGCACGGGGTCGACTGGGCGGACATGGCGGTGGTCGCGCGCTCCGGCACGCAGGTCACGGCGCTGCGCCGGGCGCTCGCGGGCGCGGCGGTGCCCGTGAGCGTGCTGGGCAGCGACGTGCCGCTGCGCGAGGAGCCTGCCGTCCGCCCGCTGCTGGTCGCGATGGCGGTCGCAGTCGGCGTGCTGCCGCTGGACGCCGCGGTGGCCGCGACGCTCGCGTGCTCGCCCCTGGGCGGGCTCGACGCCGTGGCGCTGCGGCGCGTGCGTCGGGCGCTGCGCGCCGAGGAGCTCGCGGGCGGCGGCGGCCGGAGCAGCGACGCGCTGCTCGTCGAGGCGCTCGGCGGCCGGGACCGCGCGGTCACGCTCGCCTCGAGCGTCGCACGCCCCGTGCACCGGCTGGCCGACGTGCTCGCGTCCGGCCGGGAGGCTGCGCAGGAGCCCGGTGCCGACGCGCAGCGCGTGCTGTGGGCGCTGTGGTCCGCCGCGGGCCTGGCCGAGCCGTGGCGCAGGTCGGCGCTCGCCGGTGGGGCAGCCGGTGAGCGCGCCGACCGGGACCTCGACGCCGTGCTCGCGCTGTTCCGGGCCGCCGAGACCTTCGTCGACCGGATGCCGCGTGCGACGCCGGGCGCGTTCGTCGACTGGCTGCAGGGCCAGGACCTGCCGTCGGACAGCATCGCGGCGCGCGCCCGCCGCGCTGACGTCCAGGTGCTCACGCCCGCGGGCGCCGCCGGGCGCGAGTGGCAGGTCGTCGTGGTCGCGGGCGTGCAGGAGGGCACGTGGCCGGACCTGCGGCTGCGCGACTCGATCCTCGGTGCGCAGGGGCTGGTCGACGTGGTGGCGGGCCGCGAGGCGTCGTCGGGCGACGCGGGGGAGCGGGCCGCGCTCGCGCGCGCGGCCGTGCTGTCCGACGAGCTGCGCTCGTTCGCGATGGCCTGCTCGCGGGCGCGCTCGCGGCTCCTGGTGACCGCGGTTGCCGACGCGGACTCCCAGCCGTCGCCGTTCCTCGACCTGGTGCACGAGGTCGACGACGAGGTCGACGACTCCCGCCGCGTCTCGGTCGGGTCGCCCCTGGACCTGCGCGGAGTGGTCGCCCGGCTGCGGGCGAACCTCGAGACCGCCGCGCGCGACGGGTCCGAGCCCGATCCCGACGCCGTCGCGACGCTCGCCCGGCTCGCCGCCGCGGGCATCGACGGTGCCGACCCCGACGACTGGCACGGCCTCGAGGAGCCGTCGACCGACGTCGCGCTCTGGGGTCCCGACGAGCGCGTCCCGGTGTCGCCGTCGCGCATCGAGACCGCCCAGCGCTGCACCCTGCGGTGGGCGCTCGAGGCGGCGGGCGGGACCGCCGCGGACAGCGGGCACCAGACCCTCGGCACGCTCGTGCACGCGATCGCGCAGGAGCACCCGAACGGCTCGTACGACGAGCTGCTCGCGGCCCTCGACAAGCGGTGGGGCGAGCTCGGCCTGGGCTCCGGCTGGCCGGCCCGGGCCACCCGGGCCAAGGCGGAGTCGATGGTCCGGCGGCTCGCGGGCTACCTCGCGGGCGCCGGCGAGGCGCTGCTGGTCGAGGGCGGGTTCGAGCTCCTGACCGACCGCGCGCACGTGCGCGGCACCGCGGACCGGATCGAGTCGGCTGGGGGTGACCAGGTGTGGGTCGTCGACCTCAAGACGGGCTCGAGCCCGCCGTCGAAGGCCAAGGCGCTCGAGAACCCGCAGCTCGCGGCGTACCAGCTCGCGGTCGACGAGGGGGCGTTCGGGGGCCTGCCCGACGGGGCGACGAGCGCCGAGGCGCGGCTGGTGTTCCTGGGCACGGGCGCGGGCGCGACCCTGCGCACCCAGCCCGGACTCGCGCCCGAGGTGGACGGGCCGGGCTGGGCGCGGACGCTCGTGGATGCCGTCGCCGACTCGATGGCGGCCTCGACGTTCGTCGCGACGAGCAACGACCTGTGCGACCGCTGCCCGGTGCGCCGGTCGTGCCCGGTCCGCGGCGAGGGTGCTCAGGTGGTCGCGTGAGCGCGCAGCCGGAGCGGCTCAGCGCCGTGCGCATCGCGGAGCTCACCGACCAGCCCCGCCCGACCGTCGAGCAGGAGCGCATCATCGAGGCGCCGCTGCTGCCCGCGCTGGTCGTCGCCGGAGCGGGCTCGGGCAAGACCGAGACGATGGCCGCGCGCGTCGTGTGGCTGCTCGCCAACGGGCTCGTCGCGCCCGACCAGGTGCTCGGGCTCACGTTCACGCGCAAGGCCGCCGGCGAGCTCGGCGAGCGGGTGCGGCGCCGCGTGCGGCTGCTCGTCCGCTGCGCCGCGGCCGCGGGCGTCGAGCTGCCCGGGCGCGAGGCCATGGGCGTCGGCGGTCTGCTGGACGGCCTGGCCCGGCCGACGATCTCCACGTACAACGCCTATGCCGCGTCGCTGGTCTCCGACCACGCGCTGCGCCTGGGCCTCGACCCGTCCGCGCGGCTGCTCGGAGAGGCGGCCCAGTGGCAGCTGGCGAGCGAGGTCGTCGAGGCGTGGGACGACGACCTCGGCACCGACTCCGCGCTGTCGACCGTGGTCGAGGCGGTGCTGACGCTCTCGGGAGCGCTCGACGAGCACCTGCTCGACCCGGTGGCCGCGCGCTCGGGGATCGAGACGATCGCCGAGGCGCTGCTCGCGACGCCGGCCGGCACGCCGCCGCGCGCGCCGTACGCGGACATCGCCCGACTGCTGGGTTCGCTGAGCGAGCGCGCGCGCCTGCTCGACGTCGTCGCGCGCTACCGCGACCGCAAGCGCGCGGCCGACGCGATCGACTTCGGCGACCAGGTCGCGCTCGCCGCGCGGCTCGCCCGGGACGTCCCCGAGGTGGGCGTCGCGGAGCGCGACCGCTTCCGCGTCGTGCTGCTCGACGAGTACCAGGACACCTCGTACGCGCAGCTCACGCTCCTGTCGGCGCTGTTCGGCGGCGGCCATGCGGTGACGGCGGTCGGCGACCCGCACCAGTCGATCTACGGGTGGCGCGGCGCGAGCGCTGGCGGGCTCGAGGGTTTCCCGACGACCTTCCCGATCGTGTCTCCGGACGGCCGGCGCCCAGCGGACGTGCACCAGCTCTCGACGTCGTGGCGCAACGACGCGGCGGTGCTCGACGCGGCCAACCACGTCGCCGGACCCCTGCGCTCGGCCGCGTCGCTGGTCGAGGTGCCCCTGCTCGCGACCCGGCCGGGTGCCGGCGACGGACGCGTCCTCGCGCACGTCGCCGAGACGATCGAGGACGAGGCCCGCACGGTCGCCGAGTTCGTCGCCGAACGCTGGCGGCCCGTGACACGGGACGGGAAGCGGGTCACGGCCGCCGTGCTGTGCCGCAAGCGCTCGCAGTTCGAGCCGCTGCGGCGGGCGCTGCGCGCTCAGGGCCTGCCCGTCGAGGTCGTCGGGCTCGGGGGCCTGCTCTCGGCGCCCGAGGTGGTCGACCTGCTCGCAGCGCTCCAGGCGGCGCACGACCCGACGCGCGGCGACGCGCTCATGCGCCTGCTCACGGGTGCGCGCACCCGGTTGGGGGCCGCGGACCTGCACGCGCTCGGGGCGTGGTCCGCCGAGCTCGCGGGCCGGCACGGCGGCCGCGCGCGGGAGGCGGGCGTCGAGGCGGACTCGGTCGACGAGCGCAGCATCGTCGACGCGCTCGACGACCTGCCCCGGCCCGGGTGGCGCAGCGCGTCGGGACGCTCGCTCAGCGACACCGGCCGGTCGCGCCTGACGGACCTGGCCGGCCTGCTGCGGACCCTGCGTGCGCACGCCTACCTCGCCGTGCCCGAGCTCGTGGCCGAGGCGGAGCGGGTCCTCGGCCTCGACATCGAGGTCGCGGCCCGCGCCGGGGTCTCGCCGGGCACCGCCCGTGCGCAGCTCGATGCGTTCCGCGACGTGGCCATCGAATTCGCCCGGACCTCGGACCACCCGACGCTCGGCGGCTTCCTCGCCTGGCTCGAGGCAGCTGACGCGCGCGAGAACGGGCTCGAGATGCCCGTCACCGAGCCGAACCCCGACGCGGTGCAGATCATCACGATCCACGCCGCCAAGGGGTTGGAGTGGGACGTCGTCGCGGTGGCGGGCCTGGTCGACGGCGGGCTGCCCGCGACGGCGACGCAGGGCAAGGACGGCCCGAAGGACTCGGCGTGGCTCGTCGGGCTCGGCAACCTGCCGTACCCGCTGCGCGGCGACCGTGCGCACCTGCCCGCATTCGCCTACGAGGGCGCCGCCGACCCGAAAGACCTCGAGGAGCGGCGCCGGCGGTTCGTCCTCGACGCGGGTGACCACGAGGTCGCCGAGGAGCGGCGCCTCGCGTACGTGGCGCTGACCCGCGCCCGGACGGACCTGTTGCTCACGGCCGCGTGGTGGGGCGACGGGACCCGCGCGCGCCGCGTCTCGACGTTCCTCACCGAGCTGGCCGAGGCGGGCCTCGTCGAGACGGCGACGTGGGCGGGTGCTCCCGAGGAGGCGGCCCAGAACCCGCGCGCCGGGGTCGTCGTCACCGCGACCTGGCCCGCGGACCCGTTCGCGACCGAGGACGGCTCCGCCGGACGGCGGCCGGCGCTCGAGCGGGCGGCGCAGTGGGTGCGGGACGCGCGGGCGGCGGATGCTCACGTGTCTGTGCCGGACGTGCCTGACGAGCCCGCGCACCCCTGGGCCGCGCTCGCGGACCGGCTGCTGGCCGAGCGCTCCCGAGCACGGGCGACGACGCGCGACGTCGAGCTGCCGTCGCACCTGTCCGCGTCCGCCCTCGTCCGGCTCGGCGCCGACCCCGACGAGTTCTCCCGCGCGCTGCGCCGACCGATCCCGCAGGAGCCGTCGGCGCAGGCGCGCCTCGGCACCCGGTTCCACGCGTGGGTCGAGGGGTACTTCGGCTCGGCGGCCCTGGTCGACGTCGACGCGCTGCCCGGGGCCGACGACGTGCGCGACGAGCTCGACACCTCGGCTCCCGGCCTGGACGGCGACATCGACGTGCTCCGGCGTGCGTTCCTCGCGGGCGAGTGGGCCGACCGGGTGCCGGTCGCGATCGAGGTGGACGTCGAGACCAGCGTCGACGGCTACGTGCTCCGCTCGCGCATCGACGCGGTCTTCGCCGACCCGCGCCCTGGTGATCGCGGGTCGGATCCGATCGGGTCGTCGAACCGGGGCGCTGCGGACGGGCCGCGCGTGGTCGTCGTCGACTGGAAGACCGGCGCACCCCCGACCGACCCGCAGGTCCGCGCCGCCCGCGAGATCCAGCTCGCCGTGTACCGACTGGCCTGGTCGCGCTGGACGGGCCTGCCGCTCGAGGCCGTCAGCGCGGCGTTCAGCTACGTCGGCGCAGGCGTCACCGTCTACCCCGACCGGCTGCTCGGCGAGGCGGAGATCGTGGCGCTGCTGCGCACGGCGACCGACGCGACGGGGCCGGCCGACGCCCCCTCGAACCCGCGCCGGGTGAACGGCAACCCGCGGTCGCCAGGCCGCGGTCAGGAGTCGGCACGGGACCGCTCGGGACGGTGACGCGCGGGCAGGTGCCCGTCAGTCCAGCAGCCGGGCGCTCACCGCATCGGCCTCGGCCGCCAGCCCCTGGGCCTCGAGGAACCGGCGGGTGTCGGTGCCGGCCAGGAACGCGCGCAGGTGCCGCTCGGACTCGGCGGCGTGCGCGGCGTGCGCCTCGTCGTCCCGCGCCCGCTCGTGCCAGTCGGGCGTGGCTCGCGCGTGCGAGTGCATCGCGTCGACGCTCGCGAGGTAGTCCTCGACGATGACGTCGACCGGCGTCCCCACGAGCTGGAGCAGCAGCGCCGTCATGAGCCCGGTGCGGTCGCGCCCGGCGGAGCAGTGCACGACGACGCCGCCGTCCGGCGCGTGCGCGATGGCGGCGAAGACCGCTGCCACCCGGTCGGGCCACAGCTCGAGGTTGGTGGGGTAGTACGCGGGCGAGTCGAGGCGTTCGCCCCAGGTCTCGAGGAATCCGGGGTGCGCGTGGTCCTCGATGGGCACGTGCCGCCGCCCGATCGCGGGGGGCCGCAGGGTCTGCCCCACCTCGTCGTCGTTGCGCAGGTCGACCAGGGTCCGCACCCCGCTCGCCTGCACCGCGGCCCACCCGGCCTCGTCGAGGTCGTCGAGCCTCGGGGTCCGGAAGATGCGGCCCGGCACGGTCGTACCGGACGCGGCGGGCAGGCCGCCGAGGTCGCGCGCGTTCACCAGCGCGCCCCAGTGGACCGTGCGGCTCGCGGGGGACGGCACGATCACGCGAGCGACGGCTCGGCCTCCGGCTCGGCCATCGCGCGCGTGTGCGCGTCCAGGTCCTCGAGCAT
>NZ_QWKP01000118.1 GCF_003470205.1 Cellulomonas rhizosphaerae | reverse complement strand
GACAGCGCGACGGACGACGCCGAGGGCGTCGCCGCGAAGATCGGCGCGGTCTACGCGAGCTTCATGGACACCGACGCCGTCGAGGCCGCCGGGACCGCACCGTTGCGGCTCGACCTCGGCCTCGTCGAGTCGGCCACGACGCAGGCCGAGCTGACGGGTGCGCTCGGCGCGCTGCAGCGCACGGGTGCGGGCGGCGCGATCGGCTTCTGGGTCGACAACGACGCCAAGGATCCCGAGACGTACGTCGTCTACCTCAACCAGGCCGGCCTGGGCCTGCCCGACGAGGCCTACTACCGCGACGAGCAGTACGCCGCGGTCCTCGAGGCCTACCGGCCGCACGTGGCGCGCATGCTCACGCTCGCGGGCGTGCCCGACGCCGCCGAGGCGGCGGAGCGCGTCGTCGCGCTCGAGACCAAGCTCGCGGCGACCCACTGGGACGTCGTCAAGGACCGCGACGCGGACCTGACCTACAACCCGACGACGCTCACGGCGCTGGCCGAGTCGGCCCCCGGCTTCGACTGGCACTCCTGGGCGCTCGCGCTCGGCGCGCCGGCCGGCTCGCTCGACCACGTGGTGGTCCGCGAGCCGACGTTCGCCGAGGGGTTCGCGGCGCTGTGGCAGTCCGAGCCGCTCGAGGACTGGAAGGCCTGGCTGACGTACCACGTGGTCAGCGACCGCGCCCCGTACCTGACCCAGGAGATCGTCGAGGCCAACTTCGACTTCTACGGCCGCACGCTCACGGGTGCGCAGGAGCTGCGTGACCGCTGGAAGCGCGGCGTCGCGCTCGTGCAGGGCGTGCTCGGCGAGGCTGTCGGCGAGGTGTACGTCGAGCGGCACTTCCCGCCCACCCACAAGGCGCGCATGGACGAGCTCGTCGCGAACCTCGTCGAGGCGTACCGCGAGTCGATCACCGGGCTCGAGTGGATGGG
This sequence comes from Cellulomonas rhizosphaerae, assembly GCF_003470205.1. Classification (GTDB taxonomy): domain Bacteria; phylum Actinomycetota; class Actinomycetes; order Actinomycetales; family Cellulomonadaceae; genus Cellulomonas; species Cellulomonas rhizosphaerae. The sequence continues at coordinate 11,146 of NZ_QWKP01000118.1, read as the reverse complement.
CGCGGAGACCCGCGAGAAGGCGCTGGCCAAGCTCGACGCGTTCACGCCCAAGATCGGCTACCCCGTGCGCTGGCGCGACTACGCCGCGCTCGAGCTCACCGCGGAGGACCTGGTCGGCAACGTGCGCCGCGCGTCGGCCTTCGAGCAGGACCGCGAGCTCGGCAAGATCGGCAAGCCGCTCGACCGCGACGAGTGGTTCATGACGCCGCAGACGGTCAACGCGTACTACAACCCGGGCATGAACGAGATCGTCTTCCCGGCCGCGATCCTGCAGCCCCCGTTCTTCGACGCCGAGGCCGACGACGCCGTGAACTACGGCGGCATCGGCGCGGTCATCGGGCACGAGATCGGCCACGGCTTCGACGACCAGGGCTCGAAGTACGACGGCGCGGGCCGGCTCGAGGACTGGTGGACGGCCGAGGACCGCACCGAGTTCGAGAAGCGCACCTCGGCGCTCATCGCGCAGTACGACGCGTTCTCCCCCGCCCAGCTCGGCGGCTCGCACCACGTCAACGGCGCGCTGACCATCGGCGAGAACATCGGCGACCTCGGCGGACTGTCGATCGCGCTCAAGGCCTACCGCATCGCGCTGGGCCGGCCGCTCGAGGAGGCACCGGTCATCGACGGGCTGACGGGCATCCAGCGCGTCATGCTCGGCTGGAGCCAGGTGTGGAACTCCAAGGGCCGCGACGAGGAGGTCGTCCGCCGCCTCGCGACGGACCCGCACGCACCCAACGAGTTCCGCTGCAACGGCGTGGTGCGCAACATCGACGAGTTCTACGCCGCGTACGACGTCCAGCCGGGCGACGCGCTGTACCTCGAGCCCGAGCAGCGCGTCCGCATCTGGTGACTGCCGGGTGGCTGCTGAGCGGGCCTCGACAGGGGCCCGCTCAGCCCACCTCGGTCCACTTCGCGCGCGCCAGGCGGAAGCCCTTGCCGTCGCCGTCCACGCAGGTCACGCCGTTGGTCGCGCTCGTGCACGTGTAGTCGCCGACCGTGACGTCCGAGCCGTAGGCGAGCGTGCGCACGTCCGCACCGGCCACCGTCGGCGCAGGCCCCGTCTCGCACGCGAACGAGACGCCCTCGTCGTTGAGCACGACCACGTGGCCGGTCTCCCCCGTGCATCCCGCGACGGCGGGCGGGTCGTACGTGATGCTCGCGATCGTGCAGGTCACGCCGTCGTCGGACAGCGTGCACGCGATGTTGCCGCTCGGCAGCCGGACCGCCGCGGTGGCAGGTCCGGCGGTCGCCGCGGGTGAGGCCGGCGTGGTCGTCGGCGCGCTGGCGCCCGGGCTGGACGACCCGCCGGACGTCACCACGACGACGAGCACGAGCAGCACGATCACGAGCAGCACGTCGACCACCAGCCAGGTGCGGATGGCGCGCGTCGAGGTCATGGTGCTCCCGGGGGTCGGTTCGGCACCCAGGATCACACGGGACGAACCGGACCTGCCAACCGGCAGGTCAGAACTGCGGTCCGGCGGTCCGGGTGCGCTTGAGCTCGTAGAAGCCGGGCACCCGAGCCATGGCCACGAGGCCGTCGAACAGCAGCGCGGCGTCCTCGCCGGTCGGGGCCGGCGTGACGACCGGGCCGAAGTAGCCGACCCCGTCGATCGCGACGACGGGCGTGCCGACGTCCTCGCCGACCAGGCCGATGCCACGGGCGTGCGACGCGCGCAGCAGCTCGTCGACCTCGTCGGTGTCGCCGACCTTGGCGAGCTCGGCCGGCAGGCCGACCTCCTCGAGCGCCTCGGCGATGACCGCGGGGATGTCCTTGCGGCCGCCGGGATGGATGCGCGTGCCGAGCGCGTCGTAGAGCGGCTTGACGACCTTCTCGCCGTGGTCGCGCTCGGCGGCGATGATCACGCGCACGGCGGCCCAGGCGGTGGTGAGCAGCTCGCGGTAGCGCTCGGGCAGGTCCTCTCGGCCCTCGTTGAGCACGGCGAGGCTCATCACGTGCCAGTGCACCTCGACGTCGCGCTGCTGCGCGGCCTCGTCCATCCAGCGCGACGTCATCCACGCCCACGGGCAGGCGGGGTCGAACCAGAAGTCGACGACGGGTACGGCGGTGTTCTCGGGCACGGTTCCTCCGGTGAAGACGACGGACCTGCAGTCTCACCCCGGCAGTGCCCCTCGCGCACATCAGGACCGAGGCGTGGCCACGTGGGATGATCGGCGGCGGCCACCAGCCACCGATCCACCGCCCGAAGGAGAACCCGCGTGCCCGCTGAGAACCTGACCCGTGCGGAGGCGCGCGAGCGTGCCTCGCTCGTCGCGACGCAGTCGTACGACGTGCAGCTGGACCTGACGACGGGACCGACGACGTTCGCGTCGAGGACCGTCCTGCGGTTCGCGGCGACGGCCGGCGCGAGCACGTTCGTGGACCTCATCGCGCCGACCGTGCACGAGATCACGCTCAACGGCCGGTCGCTCGACGTCGCCGAGGTGTTCGCCGACTCGCGCATCGCGCTCGCCGACCTGGCCGAGCAGAACGAGCTCGTCGTCGTGGCGGACTGCGCGTACATGAACACGGGCGAGGGCCTGCACCGCTTCGTCGACCCGGTCGACGACGAGGTCTACCTGTACTCGCAGTTCGAGGTCGCCGACTCACGCCGCGTCTTCGCGGTGTTCGAGCAGCCCGACCTCAAGGCGACCTTCGCGTTCACAGTCACCGCGCCCGCGCACTGGGTCGTCGTGTCGAACTACCCGGTCATCGGCGAGCCCGCCCCGGTCGAGGGCGGCGTCAACCTCAACGGCGGGGTCGACGAGGGCACCGCGACCTGGACGTTCGAGACCACGCCCCGGCTCTCGTCGTACGTCACCGCGGTCGTCGCAGGCCCGTACCACCACGAGCACAGCTCGCTGACGAGCAGCGACGGCCGCGAGATCCCGCTCGGCGTGTACTGCCGCGGCTCGCTGGCCGAGCACCTCGACACCGACGCGATCCTCGACATCACGCGTTCCGGGTTCACGTTCTACGAGGACGCCTTCGCGGCGCCGTACCCGTTCGCCAAGTACGACCAGCTCTTCGTGCCCGAGTTCAACGCGGGCGCCATGGAGAACGCGGGGGCCGTCACGTTCCTCGAGTCCTACGTGTTCCGCTCCAAGGTCGCCGAGGCGACCGTCGAGCGCCGCGCGGTCACGATCCTGCACGAGCTCGCGCACATGTGGTTCGGCGACCTCGTGACGATGCGCTGGTGGGACGACCTGTGGCTCAACGAGTCGTTCGCCGAGTACGCCTCCACGTTGGCGACCGCCGAGGCGACGCGGTGGACGAGCGCGTGGACCACGTTCTCCTCGCTCGAGAAGAGCTGGGCCTACCGCCAGGACCAGCTGCCCTCGACGCACCCGATCGTCGCCGACATGCGCGACCTGCAGGACGTCGCCGTGAACTTCGACGGCATCACGTACGCCAAGGGCGCGAGCGTCCTCAAGCAGCTCGTCTCCTGGGTCGGGCAGGACAAGTTCTTCGAGGGCGTGCGGGCGTACTTCGCCAAGCACGCGTGGGGCAACACCGAGCTCAAGGACCTGCTCGCCGAGCTCGAGGTCACCTCGGGCCGGGAGCTCGCGTCGTGGTCGGCGCTGTGGCTCGAGCAGGCCGGCGTCACGCTGCTGCGCCCCGAGCTCACCGTGGACGCCGAGGGTGTCATCACCAGCTTCGCGGTCCTGCAGGAAGTGCCCGACGAGTACCCCGTGCAGCGCCCGCACCGCCTCGCGATCGGCGGCTACGACCTGGTCGACGGCCGCCTCGCGCGGACCGTGCACGTCGAGCTCGACATCGACGGCCCGCGGACCGAGGTCCCGCAGCTCATGGGGACCCAGCGCCCGCTACTCGTGCTGGTCAACGACGACGACCTCGCCTACGCCAAGATCCGCCTGGATGCCGACTCGCTCGCCGCGGCGATCGAGCACCTGAGCGCGTTCGACGACTCGCTGCCCCGCACGCTCGTCTGGGCCGCGGCGTGGGACGCGACGCGCGACGGCGAGACGCCGGGCCGCGACTTCGTCGACCTCGTGCTCGGCAACATCGCGCAGGAGTCCGACTCGTCGGTCGTCCTGGTGCTGCTCCGTCAGCTCGCCACGACGCTCGACCTGTACGTCGCGCCCGAGCACCGCGAGGCCACGGACGTCGCCGCGGCGGACGCCCTGCTCGCGCTGGCCCGTGCCGCCGAGGCCGGATCGGACACCCAGCTCCAGCTCGTCAAGGCGTTCGCCGGCCGGGCCTCGACCGACGCGCACCTGGACGTCGTCGCCGCGATCCTGGACGCCCGCGAGAAGCTCGCGGGACTCTCGATCGACACCGACCTGCGCTGGGAGCTGCTCTCCTCGCTCGTCGCAGGCGGCCGCTCGGGCGAGACCGAGATCGCGGTGCAGCTCGCCGCCGACGCGACGGCCACGGGCCAGCGCGCCGCCGCCGCGGCCCGTGCCTCGATCCCCACCGCCGAGGCGAAGGCCGCGGCATGGAGCGCTGTCCTCGACGGCGACGAGCTCGCCAACGCGATCCAGGGCGCGACCATCGGCGGCTTCGGCCGCGTGCACGACCGCGGGCTGCTGGTGCCCTACGTCGAGCCGTACTTCGCCGAGCTCGAGCGGGTGTGGACCGGCAAGACGCACGAGATGGCGCAGAACATCGTCGTCGGGCTCTACCCGACCGAGCTGGCCGACGACGCGCGCGTCGACGTGGCGGGCGCGACCGACGCGTGGCTCGAGGCGCACCCCGACGCGTCGCCCGCTCTGCGCCGGCTCGTCGTCGAGGCCCGCGACGGCGTGCGCCGCGCGCTGGCCGCCCAGGCCGCCGACCGCCTGCGGGCGTGAGCTCGAGCCGGTGCGCCCTGCGGGGCGCACCGGCTCACACCGCGTCCAGCCAGCGGGTCGCCTCGCGTGGCGTGCGGAGCCTGACCACCGGCGCCGTGCGGGCGAGCTCCGCGTAGCGCTCCCGGGTCGGCCGGTGCGCCGTCCACGACCACATCACGATGTTCCGGTGCGGGTCTCGGCTCAGCAGCGAGCGCAGGTCCTCGCGGTTGCCGTGCCAGAGCTCGGCCCGGCTGATCCCGCGGCACAGCGTGCGGCGGACGACCCTCGGGATCACGACCCGGCGCGGGAAGTCGAGCCACACCCAGGCCTCCACGCCGTCGAGCGAGTCGCCGACCCTGCCGGTCCAGTTGCCGTCCGCCACCCACCCGTCCGGGGCGTCGGCGACCGCGTCGCGGATCAGCCGGCGCGCCTCGTCGGGGTCCCGCTTGGTCCAGCCCGCGTCCCAGAAGAACGCGTCGAGCTCGAGCCGGGGAATGCCCAGGCGGTCGGCGAGGGCGCGCGCGAACGTCGACTTGCCAGCGCCGCTGTTGCCGACCACGCGGACGCGCCGCGCGGCGAACCCGGTCAGGAGCCGAGCACGGCCGCCAGCGAGCGCAGCCGGGCGTTGTCGAACAGGTCGTCGATGAGGACGAGCTGGCCCGACGAGTCCGCGAGCGGGACCTTCCAGTTCGGGTACTCCTGGTCCGTGCCGGGCTGGTTCTGCGCGCGCCGCTCCCCCACCGCGTCGGTCAGGGCCACCCCGAGCAGCACGGCTGGCGTGGCCATGATGTAGCGGTGCATGGCCTCGACGACCTCGCGCTCGGAGGCGTCGTCGCCGATCAGGCCGCGCTCGCGCAGCGCCGCGAGCATGCGGTCGCGCTCGGCGTCGGCAGCGGCGCGCACCACGGGCACCGGCTCGGTGAGCAGGCCGAGCCGCTCACGGATCGCCACGTGCTCACCCGCGAGGTAGCCCGCGGTCGGCGGCAGGTCGTGCGTCGTCACCGTGGCCAGTACGAGCTGGCGGTAGTCCTGCGGGGCGAGCGGGTTTCCGTGCAGGTCGTGCTCGAACCACAGCACCGACGTGCCCAGCACGCCGCGCGTGGTCAGGTAGTCGCGGACCCACGGCTCGACGACGCCCAGGTCCTCGCCGATGACGACCGCGCCCGCGCGGTGCGCCTCGAGCGCGAGGATGCCGATCAGCGCCTCGTGGTCGTAGCGGACGTACGCGCCCTCGTCGGCCCCCGCGCCCTCCGGGACCCACCACAGGCGGAACAGCCCGATGACGTGGTCGATCCGGATCGCACCCGCGTGCCGGAGCACGGTGCGCAGCATGTCGCGGTACGGCCGGTAGCCCGCGCGCGCCAGCTCCTGGGGGTGCCACGGCGGCTGCGACCAGTTCTGGCCCTGCTGGTTGTACATGTCCGGCGGCGCACCGACGGTCGCTCCGCGCACCAGCACGTCACCGAGGGCCCACACGTCCGCGCCGGCGGGGTGCACGCCGACGGCGAGGTCGTGCATGATGCCGAGCGCCATGCCGTTCTCGCGGGCGCTGCGCTGCGCCGCGGCGAGCTGCTCGTCGGCCACCCACTGCAGCCACGTGTGGAACGCCACGCGCTCGGCGAGCACGTCGCGCTCGGCGGCGACAGCGTCCGAGCCGGGGTCGGCGAGCGCGGCGGGGATCGTCTCCGAGCCGTACTTCTCCGCGAGAGCGCTCCACAACGCGAACGTCTCGAGCCCCGAGCCCTGCTCCTCGACGAACGCGTCGAACAGGGCCTGCCGCGCCGCGCCGCGGGGCACCGCGAAGACGACCTCGAGCGCGGCGCGCTTGGCTTCCCACGCGGCGTCGCGGTCGATCGGGCCCGGGTCGGTGTCCAGCGCGACGACGGGCTCGGCGGCCCACTCGACGAGCGAGCGGTCGGCCGAGGCGAGGTAGGCCGCCTCGGGCACGGCCTCGGGGCGTACGTAGATCGGGTTGACGAACCGGCGGGTCGTCGGCAGGTACGGCGACGGGGTCATGGGCGCGACCGGCTCGGCGGCGTGCAGCGGGTTGATCAGCAGGAAGTCGGCACCGATGCCGCCCGCGAGCACGCCCAGGTCGGCGAGGTCGACGAGGTCACCTACGCCCCACGACCGGCGCGAGCGGACCGAGTACAGCTGGGCCATGAGCCCCCACTGCCGCTGGCCGTCGAGCGACGCGGGCAGCTCGAGGCGGTCGGGCGTCACGACGAGCACCGCGCGCGCCTGCGCGCTCGGGCCGTCGGCGCGCAGCTCGTGCCAGCCGAGTGGGAGGTCGGTCGGGACCGTGAAGGTCGCGCGGCCGACGAGGCGGCCGTCGACCGTGCGGGGCGCGACGTACGCATCGGTCTGGGTGAGGTCGCGACGGCCGCCGCCCACCTCGTCGTCCAGCTCGATCCACAGCGAGACCGGGTCGCCGTCGGTGACGTGGACCGGCACGTGCACGGTGCGGCCCTCGCGGACGACGACGACGGGCGGCAGCACGCGGCGCCACGGGGTGTCGTCGACGGAGCTCAGCGCCACGTCGATGCGCTCGGGCGACGAGGCGTCCACACCGAGCGCACGGAGCACCCCGCGCAACGTGGTGGCCGACGCGGCCTTCAGCTCGCCGTGGAACCCCCAGTGGTCGGGCGCGACGCCGTGGGCGGCGGCGAGCCGCAGCAGGGCGTCCGAGGGTGCGTCCGTGTCGTCGACCATTGGACTGATCCTGCCAGAGGGACAGGCCGATACGCAGGAGCAACGTCGGCCGCAGGCCTGCTCCGTCGTAGCCTTGCGACCCATGACGGCAACCCCGCTGCCCACGTACCCGCCCGCCCACCGGCTCGACCTGGTCGAGGATCTGCACGGTCACGCGGTCGCCGACCCCTACCGCTGGCTCGAGGACGCCGCCGACGCGAGGACCGAGGCGTGGTCGTCGGCGCAGGACGAGCTGTACGCCGCGCACCGCGCCACCTACCGCGCCGACGGTGCGCTCGGCGCCGAGGCGCTGACCGGCCGCCTCGGCGAGCTGCTGGGCGCCGGGTTCGTCGGGACGCCCGCGTGGCGCGGCGAGCGCCGGTTCTTCTCGCGCCGCGCCGGAGACCAGGAGCACGCCGTGGTCGTGGTCGCAGAGGGCGACACCGAGCGCGTGCTGATCGATCCCGTGGCGCTCGACCCGGCCGGCACCACGACGCTCGACGCGTGGCAGCCGTCCAAGGAGGGCCACCTGCTCGCGTACCAGGTGTCCAGCGGCGGCACCGAGGAGAGCGTCCTGCACGTCCTGGACGTGGCCACGGGCGAGCTCGTCGACGGGCCGATCGACCGTGCGCGGTACTCGCCTGTGGCCTGGCTGCCGGGCGGCGAGGCGTTCTACTACGTGCGCCGGCTGCCCCCCGAGCAGCTGCCCGACGACGAGCACCAGTACCACCGCCGCGTGTGGCTGCACCGCGTCGGCACCCCGGCCGAGACCGACGTCGAGGTGTTCGGCGATGGGCTCGACCACACCAGCTACTACGGCGTCTCCGTCTCGCGCGACGGCCGCTGGCTCATCGTCTCGGCCTCGGCCGGGACCGCGCCGCGCACCGACGTCTGGATCGCCGACCTGTCGACGGGCGGCCCGTTCGTCGAGGTCGCGGTCGGGATCGACGCCGAGACCGGCGCGTGGATCGGCCGCGACGGGCGCTTGTGGGTGCACACCAACCTCGACGCGCCGCGCGGGCGGCTGGCGGTGGCCGACCCGACCGCGCCGGGCGCCGAGCACTGGACGACGGTGCTGGCCGAGGACCCCGAGGCGGTCCTCGAGGACGTCGCGTTCACCGACGGCGGCGCCGACGACACCACGCCGACGCTGCTGCTCGCCTCCTGGCGTCGGCACACCGTCTCCGAGGTGACGACGCACGACCCGGCGTCCGGTGCCGTGCTCGGCGCGGTCGCGCTGCCCGGGCTGGGGTCGATCTCCGGTCTCGTGACGCGGCCCGACGGCGGCGCCGACGTGTGGTTCTCGTACACCGACCACACGAGCGTGCCGTCGGTGCACCGCTTCGACGCGGCCTCGGGCGCCGTGACGCTGTGGGCGTCGCCCCCCGGCGCGCTCGCCGACCTCCCGTCCGTCGTCGCGCGCCAGGTCGAGGTCACCAGCCCCGACGGCACGACGGTCCGGGCGTTCGTCGTCGCGCGCGCCGACCTGCTTGACGCCTCCGGGGCGCCCCTGGCACCGGCCCCGACGATCCTCTACGGCTACGGCGGCTTCCAGATCTCGCTCGACCCGGGCTACTCGGCCACGACGCTCGCGTGGGTGGAGGCGGGCGGCGTGTACGTGGTCGCCAACCTGCGCGGCGGCGGCGAGGAGGGCGAGGACTGGCACCGCGACGGGATGCGCGCGAACAAGCAGAACGTGTTCGACGACTTCCACGCCGTGGGCGACTGGCTCGTGGCGCACGGCTGGACCACGCCCGCACAGCTCGCGTGCTGGGGCGGCTCCAACGGCGGCCTGCTCGTCGGCGCCGCCCTGACGCAGCGGCCGGACCTGTTCGCGGCCGTCGTGTGCTCCGCGCCGCTGCTCGACATGGTCCGCTACCAGCGCTTCGGCCTGGGCGTGACGTGGACCGAGGAGTACGGCGACGCCGACGACCCCACCGAGCTCGGGTGGCTGCTCGGGTACTCGCCCTACCACCGGGTCGTCGACGGCACGGCCTACCCCTCGACGCTGTTCACGGTCTTCGAGGGCGACACGCGCGTCGACCCGCTGCACGCGCGCAAGCTCGCCGCGGCGGTGCAGGCGGCGAGGTCCGGCGCTGCGCCGATCCTCGTGCGGCGTGAGACCGGCGTGGGGCACGGCGGGCGCTCGCTGTCCCGGTCCATCGCGCTCACGGTCGAGCAGCTGCAGTTCGTGGCCGCCGCGACGGGGCTGGGCGCATGATGCGGTTCGCGTCGCCCGCGCCGAGCCCCTCCCCGATCGACGAGGTGACCAGCACCGCGCAGGACACGCTCAAGTGGTTCCTCGGGGTCCCGCTGAACATCGTGCTCATCGTCGGGATCAGCAGCCTGGTGCTCGTCGCGCTGCGCCGGACCATCCGCACGATCACCAAGCACGTCGCCGACGGGCAGCCGCTGCTCGCCCGGACCGGGTTGCAGGAGACCGGGGTCGGCAGCGCGCTCCTGCGGGCCGACCCGCTGGCCTCCGCCCGGCGGTCGCAGCGCGCGCGCACGCTCGACTCGGTGCTGCGCTCGTGCGCGACGATCCTCGTCGGCGGCATCGCGCTGTTCCTCGTCCTCGACCAGCTCGGGGTCAACATCGCGCCGTTCATCGCCTCGGCCGGCATCGTCGGCGTGGCCCTCGGCTTCGGTGCGCAGAGCCTGGTCAAGGACTTCCTCACCGGCACGTTCATGCTGCTCGAGGACCAGTACGGCGTAGGCGACGTCATCGACGCGGGGCCGGCGAACGGCACGGTGGAGGCCGTCACGCTGCGGGTCACCAAGATCCGCGACGCCGACGGAACGCTCTGGTACATCCCGAACGGATCGATGCTGCGCGTCGGCAACAAGACGCAGGGCTGGGCGACCGCGGTCGTCGAGGTCGACGTCGACTACTTCGCGAACGTCGACGAGGTCCGCTCGCTGCTCGAGGAGGCCGCCGCGTCGGTCGCCGCCGACCCGGAGCTGGGCCCCGAGCTGCAGGGCGAGCCGACGATCACGGGCATCGAGAAGCTCAGCGCGGACGCCGTCACGATGCGGCTCAAGGTGCGCACGTCACCCGCGAAGCAGTGGGAGGTCGCCCGTGCGCTGCGGGTCGCGACGCGCGCCGTGCTCGAGCAGGCGGGCGTGCCGCTCGCGGGTCAGCACGACCGGATGACGGCGTACGTCGCGGCCCGGACTGCGGAGCCCGGCGAGCCCGACGACGGGCTGCACGAGACGGTGGAGCCCTAACCGGCCCGACTACGGCCGCTGGTACTCCTCGAGGACGTCGACCGTGCCTCCGAAGGCGATGTTCGGGCTGGCCCTCGCGACTGCGACCGCTGCCTCGAGGGAGTCGAACTCGACCAGCGACGCGCCGCGGACGTCGCCTCGGTAGTCATCGATCTGACGTGCCGACACCGATGCGCCGCCCGCAGTACGAATTCCGTGCTCCTCCTGGAGCTCGGCGTTCCAGGTGTGCCACGCGGCGCGGTTCTCGGCAACGCGGTCGGCAGGCACCGGATCGGGTCCCGCGCGGTAGATGAAGATGAACGACGGCATGCCGCCATCGTGTCACCCGACCTCGACGGCGGGGGGGTCAGCTCCAGTCGAGCAGGGGGTCGCCGGCGGCGACGACGTCACCGTCGGCGGCCAACGCCGTGACGACGCCCTCGGGCGCCTGCAG
>NZ_QWKP01000117.1 GCF_003470205.1 Cellulomonas rhizosphaerae | reverse complement strand
CCGACGAGGCACTGGCCGAGGTCCGGTCCTTCGCGCGCCGTCGCCCGGGCACGTTCCTGCTCGTCGCCGCCGGCGCGGGCCTGCTCGTCGGCCGCCTGACCCGGGCCCTCAAGGACACGCCGAGCCGCACGTTCGACCCTGGCCCCACGCCGGCCGACCGGGAGTACCCCGATCCCCCGGTGTCGTCGTACGAGAGCACGCCCGCGTCGGCGGCGTTCTCCGCGGGGGCACTGTGATGGGCACCGAGCTGATCGTCGCCGACGAGACAAGCACACCTCGGAGTCCGGGAGCCCAGACCGGCTCGGCCACGGCGCGCCCGCGTCGGCCGGTGAGGCGCGGGCGCACAGCATCGTCACCCCGGTCGGCGCCGTTTCCCGCGGGCGGGGGCCACGTGACGGTGCGCGTCGAAGGCTTCGAGGAACGCGCCCAGGAGCTCGCCGGCTTCAGGCCGGATCTCCTCGGTCGGTTCGACGTGATCCTGGTGCGCGAGGCGGACCACCGGGTCAGCGTCGCCTCGCGCGGCGGCCAGACGCTCGGACACCTCCCGACGACCTGGGTCCAGATCATCGGGAGAGAGCTCCAGCGCTTCGAGACCGCGGGGGTGGAGGCCGTCACGCGCTCGACGCTCACCGGCACGAAAGGCGACCGGGACCTGTGCGTGCTGCTCAGCTGGCCCAGCCGCGACCGCGCGGCGATCCAAGGCGTGACGTCGTCGCGCAGATCCACCACGACCATCCGCACCCCAGGGAGTCGCACATGAACGGCAAGCCAGACCCGAGAGTGGACGACGCACCTGTCGTCGTCCAGGGAACCGGCCCGGACGAGACGGAGCTCGACCCGGCCAAGACGACCGGACCTGACGCTCCCGACGACGCGCGCGGAGACGCAGGCTGACGATGCTCGTGTAGCCGCGGTCAGGCCTTGGCCCCTGCGTGCGCGAGCACGGCATGTGAGGTGAGGTCGCGCGCCACCACCGCGGTCGCGACGTCGGTCAGCCTGAGGTTGTGGTCCCGGGCGTAGCGGCGGAGGCGATCGAAGGCCTGGCCGACGTCGAGGTCGCCCGCGTAGGCGATGACGCCCTTCGCCTGCTCGATGGCGATGCGGCTCGCCAGCGCCGCCTGGAGATGACCCGCGAGGGCGGCTTGGTCGGCGGTGGCACGCTCCTGCACCAAGGCCACGCTCGCCACGTCCGCGAGAGCCTGAGCGAGTGCGTGGTCCGCGTCGTCCAACGTCCCCGACTGCGTGCCGAACAGGCCCATTGCTCCGAGGATGCTGGCGCGAAGTCGAAGTGGGACGGCGTGCAGGCTCTCGAAGCCGGCCTTCCGTGCAGCCACGACGAACTGCGGCCACCGTTCCGCGGCCGCGGCCAGGTCCGGCACGTCGACGGACTCTCCAGAGTGATATGCGTCGCGGCATGGTCCCTCGTCGCGTTGCACCTGGAAGACCTCGAGCTCCCGTGCCGCCTGGGAGGACGCGGCGATGACGTGCAGCTGGCCACGATCGTCGGCGAGCAGGAGCCCCGCAGACGCGACGTCGAGGATGCTGACGCAGTTGTGCGCCAACCTGTCCAGCAGGTCGACCGCATCGACCCCTCTGGCCAGCCCCTCGGCGATTTCCACGAAGGCCTGCACCACCTGCTGCTCGCGACCGTCAGTCACGGTCATCGTCTCCCGCCCGGCCGCCACTGCCCCAGCCGTCGTCGTGAAGGTTCGCCTCGCGATCGAGCACGCGCCACGCGGCTTCGCTCGCGGTCAACCCGTGGGCATAAGCGTAGGCGCGTAGCCGGATCAGGGCGTCGTCCGGGCTGACGTTGAGCGCGGCGATGACCATGCCCGTCGCCTGGTACACCTCGACCCGCTCGAGCGACGCCAGCTGGTCCCAGCCCAGCTCGCCCTCGGCAGAGTCCGCCATCTCGCGCGCGGACCCCATCATCTTCAGCAGCGGCGCCGCGGCGAGCTCCGCCGCCACCAGACCACCGGACAGCGCCCGGTCGGTCAGCTCGCCGCGCGTCCTGTTGAACAGGTCCAGTGCGCCGAACGGCCGCGCCTGCAGGCCGACAGGGAGAGCGAAGACGGCGCAGATGCCCGCCGTGAGGACCGCGTCCCGAAACGCGGGCCACCGGTCCTCGGTGGTGGAGGAAAGGTCGGCTGCGATGACCGGGACGCCACCCCGGACCGCGTCGAGGCAGGGGCCCTCACCGAAGGTGAACTGGTACTCATCCAGGCGGCGGCTCAGCTCGCCGCTCGACCCGAACGTCCCTTGCGTCGTGATCCCGTCGGCCACCGAGATGGACGCGCCGTCGACACCGAGCACGTCGACGCAGGCGCGGCACAACCGATCGGCGGCCTCGAGGGCGCTCGGCGCGCCAGCCATGGAGTCGACGAGGGCGCTGCGGAGATCACCCACCGGGTGTCAGCTCGCCGACCATGTCATGCCTCATGGTCCGCCAGGTCCAACGAGACCGCGACCTGGTGCGCGGCGCCGACCTCCCTCGAGGTCCTGAGCAGCCAGGAGACGAGAGCAGAAGCGTCCCTCACCTCGACCCGGCGGCCGTCGCGCTCGGCCTGCTGCACCGATCGGTCGATCGCGCTCGCGCCGGCCAGGTCGCAGAACGTGACGTCGACCAGGTCCACGACCACCGACATCGGACACGTCCGGAGCAGGGCTGCGAGGTCCCTCCGCAGGCGCTGCGCGGCCAGGGCGTCGGCCTCTCCGACCAACCGCACCCGAGCGACGTCACCGGGTTCGTCCGTCACGAAGATCCGCACGCAGCCCCGCGGCACTGGCACCTCGTCGTGCTCCCAGCCCATGCTCATGGCTCTGTCCCTCGTTCGTCGTGCGTCGACGACGTGCACTACCGGGGTTCGGAGCAGCCCTGCGGACGCTACGCCGCATACCTGCAGCATGCAAGGGTCAGGCACGCGCCGCGCTCACCCAGCGGGATCCCCCCGTGACTGCGATGCTCGAGGCGGGTCAGGAGACGGCCCGCCCCAGTCCGCGGACGGGAACGTCATGGATCGCTCCGCCCCTCCTCTCCCTCGCCGCCTTGCGGCCGCTGCGGAGAGCTCACCCGTTCTCGAGACTGCCGCCCGAGCGCTGAGTCCCATCGCTGACGCCCTGACCTCCGGCCCGATCTGGCACTCCCTGCTGCGCGGTCACCCCCTCGGGCACGCCGCCCATCCCCTGCTCACGGACCTCCCGATCGGCCTGTGGGTCGGCAGCTCCGTGCTCGACCTCACGAGACCCGGTGACGGACGAGCATCCCAGCGCCTGCTGGGCCTGGGGATCCTCGCGGCGGTGCCGACTGCGCTGACCGGGCTCGCGGACTGGCAGCGCGGCGGGGACCGGGTCCGGTCGGTCGGCGCGCTCCACGCCCTGCTCAACACGGGCGCCCTCGCGCTGTACACCGGGTCGTGGGTCCTGCGCCGTCGCGGTCGGCGCGGGCTCGGCGTCGGGGCCAGCCTCGTCGCCGGTGCCCTTGCCGGGACGAGCGGCTACCTCGGCGGGCACATGACGCTCGTCCTCGGATCACCGCACGAGCTCGACGGCCCCGCACCGTCGCCTGCCCCCGGGCTCGCATGAGCCGCGCCCACGGAGCACGAGCGAACGGGGCGGTCGTCATCGTCGGCGCCTCCAGCGGCATCGGACGTGCCACGGCCCACGAGCTCGCGGCCCGGGGCGCAGATCTCGCGCTCGCCTCGCGCTCGGTGACGACGCTGGAGGTGGTCGCACAGGAGTGCCGGTCGATCGCCGCCCGGTCGGGCTTCGACCTCCACGTGAGCGTGGTCCGGGCTGACGTCACGGACAGGTCCTCGATCGAGGCACTGCTCGAGCACGCCGCCGGGGAGCACGGCCGGGTCGCCGCGATCGTCAACACGGTCGCCGTCGTCGCGTACGGGCGCTTCGACGAGGTGCCCGCCGAGGCGTTCGACCGCGTGGTCGACGTCGACTTCCTCGGCACGGCGAACGTCGTGCGCGCGGGGCTCGCGCTGTTCCAGGAGCAGCGCGGCGGCCATCTCGTCGTCGTCGGGTCCCTGCTCGGCAGGATCGCGACGCCGTGGATGAGCACGTACGTCGCCAGCAAGTGGGCCGTGCACGGGCTGGTGCGCACGGTGCAGATCGAGGCGCGCGGGATGCGTGGCGTCGACGTCTCGCTCGTCACCCCGGGAGCGGTCGACACACCCGTGTACTCCCAGGCCGGCGCCTACGGGGGCCGCACGGGGCGGCCCCCGCCGCCCGTGAGTCGCCCCGAGGCGGTGGCTCGCGCCATCGTGCGGACCCTCGACCGGCCGAGGCGCACGGTCTCGATCGGTGCTGCGAACCCGTTGGCCACTGCGGGCTTCCGGCTCCTGCCCGGGGTGTACGACCGGATCGTGCGACCGGCGATGCATCTCGGTGGGTTGGCGCGGGGTCACGTCCCTCCGCGCCCCGGCAACCTGTGGGATCCCACGCCGGCCGGCGAGGCGGTCCACGGCTCGTGGGGCCGGCACTGGCTTCGCCCTCTCGGGGTGATCGGGGTGGGGGCACTTGGCCTGCTCGTCCGTCGCCGACTCGGCCGCGCTTCCTGAGGGCCGGAGATCCGCTTGCAGCGCGGAGGTAGTCCATGAGTATCCGCACGGTCGACGCGGTCGTCATCGGTGCCGGCCCCAACGGCCTGGTCGCCGCGAACGCCCTGGTCGACGCCGGGTGGGACGTCCTGGTCCTCGAAGCCCAGAACGCACCGGGAGGTGCCGTACGCACGGCCGAGGTGACGGCGCCCGGGTTCCGCACCGACCTTTTCAGCGCCTTCTACCCGCTGGCTGCCGCGTCTCCCGTGATCCGCGGTCTGCACCTCGAGGAGCACGGGCTGAGCTGGGTCCACGCGCCCCAGGTGCTCGCACACGTGCTCGACGACGGCCGCGCCGCCGTGATGCACCGGGAGGTCGAGCGCACAGCAGCCAGCCTGGACGAGTTCGCGCGCGGCGACGGGGAGGCATGGGTCCAGCTGGCGGCGGCGTGGCAGAAGATCCGCGACCCGTTGCTGGACGCGCTCTTCACGCCCTTCCCACCGGTTGTCTCGGCCGCGCGGCTCCTGCGCCGCGTCGGCGTCGCCGGGGGCCTGGACCTCGCCCGGCTGGCCGTGCTGCCCGTGCGACGCCTGTCCGACGAGCACTTCGCCGGCGACGGCGGCGGGCTGCTGCTCACCGGCAACGCCATGCACGCGGACGTCCCCCCGGACGCCGCGGGAAGTGGCGTCTTCGGGTGGCTCCTGGCGATGCTCGGCCAGGACGTCGGCTTCCCGGTTCCGCAGGGCGGGGCCGGCGTCCTGGCCGATGCGCTCGTCGCGCGACTCGAGGCCGGCGGAGGAAGGGTCGAGACGGGCGAGCGGGTGCACGGCATCCACGTCGTGCACGGCCGTGCCGTCGGAGTGCGAACGGCCGGCGGCCAGCATGTCCGAGCACGGCATGCCGTGCTCGCGGACGTCACCGCGCCGGTGCTGTACCGGGACCTCGTCGCCCCCGACCAACTTCCCCCACGGCTGCTGCGCGATCTCGACCGGTTCCAGTGGGACCACCCGACGTTCAAGGTGAACTGGGCGCTCGACCGCCCCGTGCCGTGGTCGGCTGCGGGCGCGCGGGGGGCAGGAACGGTGCACCTGGGCGTCGACCGGGCGGGCTTCGTGGACATGGCCGCCGACCTCTCGGTCGGGCGCGTCCCGGAGCGGCCGTTCCTCCTGTTCGGCCAGATGACCACGGCGGACCACACCCGCTCCCCCGCCGGCACGGAGTCGGCGTGGGCGTACACGCACGTGCCGCACGGCATGCGCTGGTCGGCCCAGGAGGTTGCCGACGAGGTCGATCGCGTGGAACGCGCGATCACCCGCGTGGCCCCTGACTTCGGCAGCGCCGTCCTCGCGCGTCACGTCCAGAGCCCGGCCGACCTGCAGCACGCCAACTCGAGCCTGCGCGACGGCGCGGTCAACGGCGGGACGTCGGCGGTCCACCAGCAGCTCTTCTTCCGGCCGACGCCCGGGCTCGGTCGCCCCGAGACGCCGATCGACCATCTCTTCCTCGCGAGCGCGTCCGCGCACCCCGGCGGCGGGGTGCACGGCGCGTGCGGGTGGAACGCGGCGCGCGCGGCGCTGGGAGCGGCGAGCGGGACGGGCGCTCTGAAACGCCTGCTCTCGCGCACCGTCTGGGACCGGGTGCTGCGCGATCCCTGACAGCCCGTACGGCGCTACCTCCCCGCTGTCGTCGGCGCGGTCGGGCGTACGCGCGCGATCACCGCGGCGGCCGTGGCGGCGGCCGCGGTGTGTTGCACCAGGTGCCGGTGACCCGGGATCTCGACCAGAGTGCCGGACGGCGCCCGCCGCGCCAGCTCCGCGGACCAGGCCCGGCGGGCGACCGGGTCCTCGGTCCCGCGGATCACGAGCGTGGGCGCCGCGACGGACGCGAGCCGCTCGTCCGTGCGGTACGCCAGCATCGGTACCAGCTCGGTGAAGTACCAGCGCGGCCCGCAGCGGACGTAGTCCGTCGCGGTGAGCAGGTTGCCCGACGGCGGTTCCTTGAGCGCGTCGCGCGTCAGGTCGAGGGCCTGGACGAGCGGCCGCGCGCGGTCCGGGTCGGTGACGGGTCCGACGAGCACGAGGTGCGAGACGAGCTCGGGCCGATGCACGGCGAGCTCCGTCGCGAACTGGGCGCCCATGGAGTGCCCGATGACGACGGCCGCGGTCACGCCGAGCGCGTCCAGGGCACCCCCGAGCAGGGCGGCCCCCCGGGCGACCGACATGACCGCACCAGGTGCGGGCGTGCCACCGAACCCGGGCAGGTCGACGCTGTGCGTGTCTCCCCAGGACGCGAGCTCACGGTGCAGGCGGGCAAGGTACCGGTGCGACATGCCCAGCCCGTGGACCAGCACGAACGTCGGCCCGTCGACGTCGCCGCCGGAGGAGTACGCCGCAAGCTCCTGGCCGTCGACCCGGAGTGCGCGTCTGGTCGGCGTCAGAAGACCGGCTTCCCGCCCGTGACGCCCAGCACCGTCGCGGAGACGTAGGAGGCCGTGACGTTGGAGGCCAGGAACACGAAGGCCGGCGCGACCTCGGCGGGCTGCCCGGCGCGACCGATCGGGGTCTCGCTGCCGAACTTCTCGATCTTCTCCGAGTACTGCGTCGCCGGCTGCAGCGGCGTCCAGATCGGCCCCGGCGCGACCGCGTTGACCCGGATCCTGCGGGGGCCGAGCTCCGAGGCGAGGTTGACCGTGAAGTTGTTGATCGCCGCCTTCGTGGCCGCGTAGTCGAGCAGCGACTCCGAGGGCTGGTACGCCTGGATCGAGGAGTTGTTGATGATCGAGCCGCCGTCGGGCAGGTACTCCAGCGCGGTCTGCGTGACCCAGAACAGCGCGTACAGGTTCGTCGTGAACGTGCGGTCGAGGTCTTCGGACGTCACGTCGGCGAACGACTGGCGACGAGCCATCTGGTAGCCCGCGTTGTTCACGAGGATGTCGAGGCCGTCGAGCTGCTCCGCGGCCGAACGCACCGCCGACCGCGCGTCGATCTCCACGCGCAGGTCGGTCGGGATCAGGACGCACCGCCGGCCCTCCTTCGCGACCCACTCGGCAGTCTCCCGCGCGTCGGCCTGCTCCTCAGGCAGGTACACGATCGCGACGTCGGCCCCCTCGCGGGCGAACGCGATGGCGACGGCCCGCCCGATCCCGGAGTCTCCGCCGGTGATCAGCGCGCGCTGCCCTTCGAGCTTGCCGGACCCGACGTAGCTCTCCTCGCCGTGGTCCGGGCGTGGGGTCATCGGCTCGGTCAGGCCGGGCGGCTGCTGCTGCTGGGCGGGGAATCCGTCGTCGTGGGCCATGGTGCCTCCGTGAGGGTCGTTGCTGACCCTGACCGTCGCACCCGTCCGGACGCCCCGCCACTCAGGGCGCTACGCCGGGAAGGTCTGACGGAGGTAGCCCGCGTAGCCGCCGGGAGTCCTGCCGGTCGTCCGTCCCGAGGTCAGGACGTCGGCCTCCTCGGACGCGCGCACGACGACGGCGTCGTCAGCACGCAGCCTGGTGACGAGGTCGACGTCCTCGTGCTCGACGAGGGGTGCGAAGCCGCCGGCGCGGGCGTACGCGTCGGCGCGGACCCCGAGGTTGGCCCCGTGCACGTGGCCGTTCGGCTGACCGGGCACCCGGGTGGCGCGCCACGCGGCGAGCTGGGCGACGGACAGGTCCCGCGGGTCGGGCCGGACGGTGCCGAGCACCACGTCGACGCCGCCGTCAGCGAGCTCGCGCTGCACCCGGAGCCAGTTCTCGGGCACGAGCGAGTCGGCATCGGTCGAGGCGATCCAGACGGCGGCCGGGTCGTCGTCGCCGAGCGCGAGACCCGCGACGACCCCTGCCGCGCGGGCCGCGCCGACCGCGCGGGAGGCCAGCGTCACCTCGAGGGCGTCGAACTGCCGCAGGACGCGCGCCGACCCGTCCCGGCAGTCGTCGAGCGCGACGACGACGTCGACGGGCACGCCCGCGTGGGGCCGGGCACGCTCGATCGAGACGAGGCACTGCGCCAACAGCTCTTCCTCGTCATGCGCAGGGACCACGACGATGATCCGCGTGAGCGCGCTGCGGCCGGTCATGGCACCAGCCCCTCGCGCTGTGCGACGGAGCCGCCCGCCACGCTCCACACGTCGAGCGCGACGTCCGCATCGCGGTACGTCGACACCCGGGTCAGGCCGAGCTCGCGGTCCAGGGTGAGGTGCACGTCGTCTCCCGGCTGCGCGTGCGCGTCGACGGGGTGGCGCCAGTGGCACGCGACGAGGACCCCGACCGGAGTCAGCGCCGACCGGAGGCGCCGAGCGAGCGTCAGGAGCTCGGGCCGGGTGAGGTAGTAGCCCACCTCGGAGAGCACGACGAGGTCGTACGGCCCGTCGGGGACGCCGTCCCGGATGTCGTGCTGCACGGCCGTGACGTGCGGCTGGTCCGCGACGCGGGCTGCCGCGGACGCGACTGCCCGGGCGGCGAGGTCGGTGGCGAGCAGCCGGTCGCAGCGGGGTGCGAGCTCGGCGGTCAACATGCCGATCGACGAGCCGATCTCGAGCGCGGAGCCGAACCGCTCCGCCGGCAGCGAGGCGATCGTCAGGGCACGCTTGCGCTGCTCGTACCAGCGCGTCGCGAGCCGCCACGGGTCGTCGCGTCGCTCGTAGGCGGCGTCGAAGTACGTCACGCCCGGCCCCGTCGTCGGCTCGTCGTCCACGACGAACACCTCGACCTCCCGGTCGAAGTGGCGCAGGAACGCGGGGTGCAGCGGCGCGACGTCCGCCGGATCGCGCGACCACGGCTCAGTCTGCGTCCTGTGCCCGGCCACGGCCCGACGCTTGAGCGTGACCGTGCGGTCGTCGAGCGGCAGGGCGCGCAGGCGGTCCCACGGGACGTCGGGGTGGTCCGGCGTGCCCCAGTGCCACATCCACAGCGGGTACTCCCAGTGCCGCGCCCCGAGCTCGGCGGCCAGGGCCGCGCAGATCTCGCCCACGATGCGGTGGTCGCGGTGCCCGTCCCCGCGCCACGTGGAGACGATCGCTGCGACTGGCTCCGGTCCGAGGACGTCCCGCAGCGCCGCGGTCACCCCCTCCCGGTGCTCGCGCACGGCCCCGTCCGGGAAGCCGAGCAGCCACACCGTCGACGCCGGGGACAGCAGTGCAACGGCCCGTGTCACCTCGTCGGCGCGCAGCCGGACGAGCGCTCCAGGCGACAGCGTCGACGACCCGGGATGCGAGCCGCCTCCGTCCGTCACGACGACGACCTCGGCCGGCCTGCCCTCGACGGCGAGCGCGTGCAGCAGGCCGCCGGCTCCCAAGGTCTCGTCGTCGGGATGCGCGGCCACGACGACGGTCCGTCCGACCGGGCGCGCGACGCCGGGGAGGTGATCGAGCCGCTCGTCGGCGTCCCACGTCTCGACGGGGGTGCCGGCGGCGCGCCCGTCGAAGCTCACCACGGTGCCGCGCCCTGCGCGAGGACCGCGCCGAGCGAGGCGTCGTCGCGCGCGGCGTGCTGCTGTCGCACGTAGACCTCCAGGTCCGCGACGCGCTTGGCGTGCGCGGCCTCCTGCGTCAGGGGTCCCGGTCCGAGCGCGTGGCCGGCGATGCGGAGCGTGTCCTCGCAGGTCCGGGCCACGGTCGCGCGGACCCGCTTGGCGAGGATGCGGCCCGCCTGGCGGGAGACGTCGTCCTCGGGCTCGGTGCCGTTCCGCGTGGCAGCACCCGAGACGTCGACCCGCGCGGCGGCGTCGGCGAGACCCACGCGGGCCGCGGCCAGGCGTTCGTCGAGCGCTCCGAGGTGCATCGCCAGGAGACGGTCGTCGGGCCGACGAGTGGCCTCGGCATGGACCCGGCGGGCGATCCCGACGGCACCGCCGAACCAGCAGGCCGCCACGCCGATCGCGCCCCACCAGAACCCGGGGCGCGCGAGGTACCACTCGGCCCCGGCGACGAGGGTCGCGGACGCAGCGGAGAAGCGGACCGGGGTGCTGGGGATCTCGACGAGGCCGCGCGCCTCCCAGGGCTGGTCGACCGGGGTGACCTCGTCGGCACGCAGGTCGACGGCGAACAGTGCCCGTGACCCGTCGTCGACCACGGCAGTCACGAGGGCCGAGTCGAGGACGCCCGCGAGCGAGCACCACGGCTTGACACCGTCGAGGGTCCATCCGCCGTCACGTTCGCGGGCTGCGAGCGGGGCGCCGGGGCCCTCGGCTGCGTAGACGCCCCACGTTCCGCCCCGGGAGACGGCCGAGGATGCCTGGTCGAGCACCGCGAGGGCGTCCAGATGAGGCTCGACCGCGCGCGCGACGGCGAGGTCCCGTGCCGCGAGCGATGCGAGCAGCTCCCAGAGCCGCAGCGTCCGCCCGTGGCCGGGGCGCAGGTCGTCGTCCCAGCTCGTGACGTCCCGGAGTGCGTCGGGCACGCAGGTCGGGAGCGTCGGTAGGTCGACTTCGACCTCGCCGATGTGCACCGGCAGCACGTCGTCCGTCATCGTCGACCCCCTGGCTCGTCGCTGGCGGCCCCGCGTCGGGACCGGGGCAGATCATCACCCTCCGCCAGCGGATCGGCCACCGGTGGCGGCTCGCGTTGCACGATCCGGGTGGCGGCGTAGCGTGGCGATCCGGTCCTGAAAGTGGCCGCCCCGTAGCCCCGCCTGTCCCGCAGACGCGACCGGCGCGGCCCGCCGACCCACCCCGTCGTGAGGAGCACCGCCATGAGCTCACCCATCCCTGATCCAGGTCAGGTGCCCGACGAGCCGAACTTCACCGACGTCCCGGGCGACGACCCGTCGACCGTCGACGACCCGACGCCGCCCGACGTACCCGAGCCGCCCGATGGCCCGGACGACCTCGAGGCGTCCATCGAGCCGCTGTAGCAGTGGGGGCAGCTGCCCCGCCAACCGAAGGAGAGAGTCATGGGTCTGGACGACAAGATCAAGCACGGGGCCGAGGAGGCCAAGGGCAAGGTCAAGGAGGGCGTGGGCAACGCCACGAACAACGACGACCTCGCGGCCGAGGGCAAGGGCGACCAGGCGTCGGCCGACGTCAAGCAGGCCGGCGACAAGGTGGGCGACGCGGCCCACGACGCCAAGGACGCCTTCAAGCACTGAGCCTCAGCACGCACGATCCGCCGGCCGGTCCCGTCTACGGGGCCGGCCGGAGGTTCGTCCGCTTCCGTCTCGAGTGGCGGGTGGCCCGATGCTGGCCTAGCGTCCGCAGTGTCGGCCCACTCGAGGCCAGGCACCGTCGCCAGGAGCAGGAAAAGCCGCCCAGCGACGCCCCGCACGATGCCCAGCGCTCGTGCCCACGCTCCAGCACCTTGCGCCGCACGCGCACGCCCTCAGCGACCGTGCGGCCGCGCACCTCACTGACGGAAGGCTCCACCATGACTGACTTCGACACCCGCGAGGCGCCCCCGCTGCAGGACACGTTCCCGCCGCATGACGAGCCGACCTCAGCCGGTTCCGACACCTCCGGCTCCGACAAGCTCAAGGGCGCGGCCTCCTCCGCGAGCGACGCGGCGGGCTCGCTGCTCGGCGAGGCCCGCA
>NZ_QWKP01000116.1 GCF_003470205.1 Cellulomonas rhizosphaerae | reverse complement strand
CGCCGCACTCCTGGTGCGGCGCCCCGCTCCGTGCGTCCGGGCTCAGCCGAGCGCGGCGTTCCGCAGCGGGACGCCGACGTCGCCGGCCAGGTCGCGGTCGAGCCGGGGCAGGTCGCGGGCGGCGAACAGGCGTCGCGCGGCCCCCACGTCGCGCGGCCGGTCGACCGTGAGCACCGCCGCGAGGGTCGAGCTCCCCGGGCGGAACCACAGGGCGGACCAGCCCTCCGACGAGCTCGCGTCGCCGCGGAGGACCACGTCGTGGCCCGGCTCCGGGAGGCCGAACAGCGTCAGGTCGTGCCCGAGCTGGGTGGAGAAAACGTACGGGACGGGGTCGGTGGGCTGGCTCTCGAGCCCGGTGAGCAGGTCGGCCGCGAGGTCGACGGGACCGCGCAGCGCGCCGTCCCAGTGGCCCCCGGGCACCCAGCCGTGCCGGTGCGAGCGGCGGCGCGCGACGTCGCCGACCGCGCGCACGCGGCGCGGGGCGCCGAGCACGGCGTAGCCCTCGTCGACCAGGAGCGAGCCGTCGGGCTCGCGCGGCAGGGCGTCGCCCAGCCAGGCGGTCGCGGGCAGCGCTCCGACCGCCGCGAGGACGACGTCGGCGGCGACGCGCTCGCCGTCGGCGAGGTGCACGGCATCCTCGTCGACCCGCGTCACGCGCGCGTCGGTGACCAGCCGCACGCCGCCGGCCGCGAACCAGGGTGCCGCCAGCGCGCCGACCTGGGCGCCGAGCGCACCCGAGAGGGGCGCGGACGCCGCCTCGAGCACGGTGACCTCGACGCCCGCGGCCGCCGCGACGCCGGCGACCTCGGCGCCGATCCACCCCGCGCCGATGACGGCCAGGCGAGCGCCCGGCGTGAGGCGTGCGCGGAGCGCGGCGGCGTCGGCGGCCGTGTGCAGGACGAGCGCGTGCTCCCAGCCCGGGACGCGACGAGCGCGAGCACCCGTGGCGATGATCGCGACGTCGGCACCGATCGTCGCTCCCGCCTCGATCTCGACGCCCGCCGGGCTGACCGTCAGGCCCGTCGCCGGGCGGCCCAGGTGGACCTCGTCGGCCAGCGACTGCACGTCCACACCCAGCTCGTGCGACAGGAGCGTGGGTTCGGGGCGATCCAGCAGGTGCTTGGAGAGGGGCGGACGGTCGTACGGCGGGACCGGCTCGGCGCCGAGCACCGTGAGGTGGCCGTCGAAGCCGCGCTCGCGCAACGCCCCGACGGTCTGGGTCGCGGCCAGGCCCGCGCCGACCACCACGATCCGGCGGGGCGCGTCGGGCAGTCGTGGAGGCGGGGACGTCACGCCCGCAACGGTAGTCTCCCCGTCGGGAGGCACATCGATGGTGGTGAAGCGGGCGAACGGTGCGACGCCGGCGGACGAGGCGCACGACGGCGTGACGGCGCGTGCGGAAGCCGCGGATTCCGGGCGTGCTGACGGCGCCGACGGCGCGGTGACGTCAGACGCGACCGAGGACGAGGCGGGGACGACGACGGCTTCGTCGGCCGACGAGCCGACCACGGCGGATGCGGCGTCCGGGACGGACGCCGCCGGCGAGCCTGAGGTCCCGGACGGGCAGGTGCCGATCCAGGCGCAGCAGCTCATCGACCCGAGGGCGATCGCCCGCGCGTCTCTTGGGGCGAGTCGCAACGCGTCGCTGTGGTGGACCAGTGCCGGGGTGCTCGTCGCGACCGTCGTCGCCGTCGTCGTCGGGACCCGGGCGGGCGCCTACACGCTCGCGGGCGTCCTGGCGGTCTGCGCCGTGGTGCGCGCCGTGCTCCCGCACCCCGGGCCCGTGGCCGTCTCGGTCCGTGCCAAGGCGATCGACGTGACGGTGCTCGCCGTCCTCGCGATCAGCATCGGCGTCCTCGCGCAGCTGCTGCCCGGCAGCACCCTCTGACACCCCTCCGACGCTCCCGAGAAACGACGAACGCCCGGCCCCTCGAGGGGACCGGGCGTTCGTGCGTGCGGAATCAGGCGCGGCGCTCCTCCACGACGAGGACGTCCTCGTCGGTGACGTAGACGTCGTCCTCCTTCATGAGGTCGTCCTTCGGCGGCTCGGCCGCGAAGGCGCGGTAGACGAGGCCGGCAAGGGCGGCACCGACGATCGGCGCGACCCAGAACAGCCACAGCTGCTTGAGGGCCCAGCCGTCGGAGAAGATCGCCGAGGCGGTCGAGCGCGCCGGGTTGAGCGACGCGTTCGTGACGGGCATCGCGACGAGGATCAGCACGGCGAGTGCGAGCCCGATCGCGAACGGCGCGATGCGGTTGTTCGCGCGTCGGTCGGTGGCACCGAGGATGATGCCGACGAAGACGGCGGTCACGACGACCTCGACGAGCAGCGCGATGGCGAGCGAGAACTCGACCGAGCCCTGGCTGGCGGTGCCGATCGGGGAGTGCGCGCCATAGCCGTTGGACACGCCGCTGAAGAAGGTCTTCGTCGTCGTCTGGGCACCCTGCGACACGAGCGCCGGGAGGGCCGACGGGATGCTCACGAACAGGATGGCGGCGGCGATGGCACCACCGATCAGCTGCGCGAGCCAGTAGGGCAGGACATCGCGCCAGGCCGTGCGGCCCGCGATCGCTGCACCGACCGTGACGGCCGGGTTGAAGTGGCCACCGGAGACGTGGCCGAGGGCGCTGGCGCCCGCGACGACCGCGATGCCGAAGGCCAGCGCGACGGCGAGCGGACCGCCGCCACCGCCGACGGTGGCGAAGGCGCTGTTCGCGTAGAGGGCCACGCCGAGGCCGGCGAGCACGAGGAAGAAGGTGCCGAAGACCTCGGAGCCGAGGCGCGCGATGAGGCTCGGGCCCGTCACGATCGCCGTGCCGGCCGGGACGACGTAGGCGTCGACCTCCTCGACCTGGACCTCGGGCTCCGGCGCTGAGTTCTTGTCCAGCGTGGGCGCGGCGGGCGTCTCGATCGGCTGCGAGGCCGGTGCGGCTGCGGTGGCGTCGTCGGCCGCGGCGGCTGCCGTGACCTCCTCGGGCTCGGGCGAGCCGGCCACCGGGTCGGGTGTCTGGGACATGTCGGTCCTGTCGTGTGTGGGTCGATTGAGGCGGGACCAGCATCGACGCGCGGTCAGGCGATCCCTTGCGGGGCCAGCATGCCAGCACGAGGGCCGCGCGTCACCGCCAAGCCCACGGGATGTCACCTGTGAAGATGCGATGAGTGCTGGGCCCCGGACTCTCGATTTCTCTCGATGTCGAGTAATCTTCTTCCCGGACGGAGCCGCCGGCGCGGGATGAACCAGCCGACGCAGAGCCCGCTCCCCGCACGAGTCCCCAGCACAGGAGATCCCCGCATGGCGAAGATCAAGGTTGTCGGCCCGGTCGTCGAGCTCGACGGCGACGAGATGACGCGCATCATCTGGCAGTTCATCAAGGACCGCCTCATCCACCCGTACCTCGACATCGACCTGCGGTACTACGACCTGTCGATCCAGAACCGCGACGCGACGGACGACCAGGTCACGATCGACGCGGCGAACGCCATCAAGGAGCACGGCGTCGGCGTCAAGTGCGCGACGATCACGCCCGACGAGGCGCGCGTCGAGGAGTTCGGCCTGAAGAAGATGTGGGTCTCGCCCAACGGCACGATCCGCAACATCCTCGGTGGCGTCGTCTTCCGCGAGCCGATCATCATCTCGAACATCCCGCGCCTGGTCCCGGGCTGGAACAAGCCGATCATCATCGGCCGTCACGCCCACGGCGACCAGTACAAGGCGACCAACTTCAAGGTCGCCGGTGCCGGAACCCTGACGCTGACCTACACGCCCGCGGACGGCTCTGAGCCGATCCAGCAGCAGGTCGTCACCTACCCCGACGGCGGCGGTGTCGCCATGGGCATGTACAACTTCAACGACTCGATCCGCGACTTCGCGCGCGCCTCGTTCGCCTACGGCCTGCAGCGCGGCTACCCGGTGTACCTGTCGACGAAGAACACGATCCTCAAGGCGTACGACGGTGCCTTCAAGGACATCTTCCAGGAGGTGTTCGACGCCGAGTTCGCGGCCGACTTCGCCGCTGCGGGCCTCACCTACGAGCACCGCCTCATCGACGACATGGTGGCTGCCGCCATGAAGTGGGAGGGCGGCTACGTCTGGGCCTGCAAGAACTACGACGGCGACGTCCAGTCCGACACCGTCGCGCAGGGCTTCGGCTCGCTCGGTCTTATGACCTCCGTGCTCATGACGCCCGACGGCAAGACCGTCGAGGCCGAGGCGGCGCACGGCACCGTCACGCGCCACTACCGCCAGCACCAGGCGGGCAAGCCGACGTCGACCAACCCGATCGCGTCGATCTTCGCCTGGACCGGCGGCCTCAAGCACCGCGGCAAGCTGGACGGCACCCCCGAGGTGACGCAGTTCGCCGAGACCCTCGAGGACGTCATCATCACGACCGTCGAGAGCGGCAAGATGACCAAGGACCTCGCGAGCCTGGTCGGGCCCGACCAGGAGTGGCTGACCACCGAGGACTTCCTCGCGGCCCTCGACGAGAACCTGGCCGCACGCCTGGCCTGACGCTCGACAGCTCACGCCGAACGGCGCACTCCCCGCACGGGGGGTGCGCCGTTCGTCGTTCAGTGGCCCGGTCGCTGCGTCGCCAGCCAGCTCGCGGTGCTCGCGCACCGTCCGCGTAGTGCGCGGATCAGCCGACGTGGCGCGCGGGTCAGCCGGCGAGCGTAGCGAGCCGTCCGTCGCTGCGGCTGCTAAGCGCGTCGAGGATGCGGGTGGGTGATCCGGTTGCCCGCTGCCATCCGTCGTCGGTGTCGTTCGTCCCGTTGCTCGGTGGGCCGGCGCGTGTCAGGGACCGCAGCCAGGCGGGCGCGCGGACTTCGGGGATGCCGTCGCGGACGCGGATCTGCCAGCCAGACGTCTCGATCGTGCGGTGGTGGTACCAGCACAGCAGGCAGCCGTTAGAGGTGTGAGTCCCCTCGGGGTCGTCCTTGTGCGGCGTGATGTGGTGCACCTCGCACCATCCGGCGGGTACCTGGCAGCCCGGGATGATGCACCCGCCGTCTCGAAGCACGATCGCACGGCGCTGCGGACCGGTGAAGCAGCGTTCGGCGGACCACAGGCCCACCACCGCACCGAGGTCGTCGAGGGCGATGTGCTGCACGCTCCCGGAGCAGGCCAGCTGGCGCGTGGCACCCACCGAGAGCGGCAACGGGCCGCCGAAGCCGCCACCCACGAGCGTGGCTCCCGCGCCGCGGCCGGTTTCGAGGTCGGACTGCCGGACGGCCACGACCACGGTGGGGGAGTTGCCCGCGAGCGAGCTCTGGTTCGCGACCCGGGCGGCGGCACCCAGCGCCATCGCGAGGATGTCGTGCAGCGTCTGTGCGCTGGTGCGGCGGTCAACCACGCCAGCGTCCTCGGTGAGGGGCACATCGGCTGAGTGGCCACCCGAGGTGGCACCGGGCGCGTCGACGTCGGCGGGCGCCGTCCGTGCTGCGAGTGCGGCGAGAAGCGCCTCGCCGCTGAACGGGTCGTCGTCGGCAGGGCCTGCGATGCCGCCCGAGAGACCTTCGTACTCGGCGCCGTCGCCCTGAAGGCCCTCGCGTCCGAGACCTCCTGGCCCGGGCTCTTCGCGCGGGAGCCGGCTCCCGTCGAGCTCGTCGCCCGACGGGTCGCCCGACGCGTCACCCGAGGCTGGAACGTCGGGCGTGCGCGGGTTCGTGCGCGAGTCGGCGAACGCCCGCAGCGCCGCGGCGACCTCCGGCATGAGCAGCCCGCTCAGCCGGACGAGCCCGTTCTTCAACCCGCCCAGCCGCAGGCTCCGTCGCGCGAGCTCGGAGTCGGGCGGCGCCGCACCGTCCTGGTCGAGGAACGCCGCCCAGGTCGAGGCCTGGATCTTGACCGCGTCGGCATCGGCCGGGCAGACGCCGCCGGGCGCTGCGGCCGCGCACCCGGCGACGATCTCCTCCTCGGCGACCGCCACGTCGGCGTCCCCGGCGACGGCGCGGACCGGGTCGAGTGTGTCGATGATGCGCAGGGCCGACTCCATCCCGACGCGCCCGTCCGTCACCGCGGCCGCCACGGCCGGGAACGCGGCGGGCAGCGGCTGGCCCGTGAGGCCGACGGGCGACTCGATAGCCCGCCCAAGACGCAGCCACCGCGACACGGTGTAGTCAGCGGCGCCCGTCAGGCGGCGGATCAGCTCGCGTGCGCTGCGGCAGCCGCGGCGTGCGGCGAGCCCCGCGGTCCCGAGCCCGCGCGCGGAGCGCTGCTCGACCTGCGCCACCAGCCCGACCCTCCACAGGTCCACGTGCCGCGACAGCGCCTCGACCGCGACGAGGCCAGCCATCACGCGCTCGTCGTCCCAGCCCGCGGGCTCCTGCAGGGGAGACCCGGTGAACGCGTCGACACCGAGCGCGGCGCGCACCAGCGCGGCGGGATCGGCGACCTCGTTCTCGGGCATGTCCGTATCGTCCCACCGACCACTGACATCATGCCGAACGCATGTTCGACAAATGGAGAGCCCCGGCGACCCTGGCGCCTGGCTCCTGCTGGTGCGTCTTCGCATCTGTACGGACGGCGGATGGGGCATCAGGCCTGAGGCTCGGCACGCGATCGGACCGTGCCGCCCGCGGCCGACGAGCACCGTCCGGGGTACGGTGCGGAGAGGCCCGCGACGAGCGAGCGACGCACCACGCAGACGACCGAAGGAGCCCGCCCGTGCCTTCCCCGCAGTCCACCCAGCAGCCCGTCAACGTCACCGTGACGGGGGCCGCCGGCCAGATCGGCTACGCGCTCCTGTTCCGCATCGCGGCGGGTCACCTGCTGGGTCCGGACGTCCCCGTGCGGCTGCGCCTCCTCGAGGTCCCGCAGGCGGTCAAGGCGGCGCAGGGTGTGGCGCTCGAGCTCGACGACAGCGCGTTCCCGCTGCTCGCCGGGATCGACATCCACGACGACGCGACGGCGGCGTTCGACGGTGCCAACGTGGCGCTGCTCGTCGGGGCGCGGCCGCGCACGGCGGGGATGGAGCGGGGTGACCTGCTCAGCGCCAACGGCGGGATCTTCGGCCCGCAGGGTGCGGCGATCAACGCGGGCGCGGCCGATGACATCCGCGTCCTCGTCGTCGGGAACCCGGCCAACACCAACGCGTACATCGCGGCGGCCGCGGCGCCCGACGTGCCCAAGGACCGCTTCACCGCGATGACGCGCCTCGACCACAACCGCGCGCTGGCGCAGCTCAGCGCACGGACGGGTGCGCCCGTAACGGAGATCGAGCGCGTGACGATCTGGGGCAACCACTCGGCGACGCAGTACCCAGACCTGTCGCACGCGACGATCGGCGGACGCCCCGCGCTCGAGGTCGTGGGCGACGACGCCTGGGTGCGCGACACGTTCATCCCGACGGTGGCCAAGCGCGGCGCGGCGATCATCGAGGCGCGCGGTGCGTCCAGTGCCGCCTCCGCGGCGAACGCCGCGCTCGACCACGTGCACACCTGGGTCAACGGCACCCCCGACGGTGACTGGACGTCCGCGGGGGTCGTGAGTGACGGCTCGTACGGGGTTCCCGAGGGCCTGATCTCGTCGTTCCCCGTGACGGTGTCCGGCGGGGTCCTGACGATCGTTCCCGGCCTCGAGATCGACGAGTTCTCCCGCGGCCGGATCGACGCGAGCGTCGCCGAGCTGGTCGAGGAGCGCGACGCGGTCCGCGCCCTGGGACTGGTCTGACGAGAATCCGGCGAGCGCCGGACGAACGTCGATCGACGGGTCTGACGGAGGCATGAGGCCGCCCGACGAAGGGCCCGTGGCGGGCGCGTCCTCTGCGATCCGCATCCCGATCCGCGTCCGCCCGGGCGCGTCGCGGACCCGGGTCGGCGGCTCCTACGACGGCCGCCTCGTGGTCGCCGTCGCCGCGCGCGCGGTCGACGGCGCGGCGACCGAGGCCGCGCTCGCCGCGTGCGCGGCCGCGTTCGGGGTGCGGCGGAGGCATGTCACGCTCGTGTCCGGCCCGACGAGCCGCGACAAGGTGATCGCCGTCGACGGCGCCCCCGTCGAGCTGGCCGACCGTCTGGCGACCCTGCTGGTGACTCCGGGCGAGTAGGTCCGTGCCGGCTGACTGCCAAGCCCGCTCGGGTGCCGTCGAGTAGGTGGTTCAGCATCGAGTAGCCGGTGTGAACCGGCGACCTGACGCGGAACCGGCGACCTGACAGCCGAGCACGCGACCCGACGCCCGATTCGACGGCACGCGACGAACCGAGCCGAGGTCGCCGCGCACCTCGCGCACCAACTTCCCGCAACTCCTTGCTGCAAGTTGCTGCAAGCCGGTACGGTGCCGCCAACCGGTCGACGAGGTCGTCGCCCGGGGGATTCGCCAGTCAGACATCTCAGACAGCGACGCGCGCCGACCTCCGCCAACGCCGGCGGACGGGCAGGCCGCGCACCGTGGACCACATGCCCGCGCACCGGCGCGGAGACGAAGGAGTCACCCGCATGCGTCGTGCCCTATCCGCCGCGGTCGCCGCGAGCCTCGCGCTCGCGGGCGTGGTCGTCACCCAGCAGGCCGCCACTGCCGTCGCCGAGACGTACACGCTGGTCGGCAGCCTGCAGTCCGAGCTCGGCTGCGCAGCCGACTGGGACCCGACCTGCACCGACGGCGACCTCGCGCCCACGGGTGACGGCGCCTACGCCGCGGAGGTCACGCTCCCCGCGGGCAGCTACGAGTTCAAGGTCGTCGGCGACCACGCCTGGGACGAGGCGTACGGGTTCGGCGGCGCGAGCGACGCGGGCGCGACCAACATCCCGCTGGTCCTCGCGGGCGAGACCCGCCTCGACGCGCGGTTCGACCCGACGACCGGCCGCACGTCCCTGACCCCGCTCGACCTGCAGGCCGACGCGGAGGCCGGGGCCGAGCCCGTGAAGCCCGTTCGCGAGCCCGGCTCGGGCCAGCAGTTCTACTTCGTCATGACCGACCGCTTCGCCAACGGCGACACGAGCAACGACCGCGGAGGAGTGACGGGCGACCGCCTGACCACGGGCTTCGACCCCACGGACAAGGGCTTCTACCAGGGCGGCGACCTCGCCGGCCTGCGCGGCAAGCTCGACTACATCAAGGGCCTGGGCACGAGCGCCATCTGGCTGACGCCGTCCTTCAAGAACAAGTACGTGCAGGGCGCCGGCACCGACGACGAGTCCGCCGGGTACCACGGCTACTGGGTCACGGACTTCACGACGATCGACCCGCACTACGGCTCGATGGCCGAGCTCGACGGGCTCATCGACGACGCCCACGCGAAGGGCATGAAGGTCTACTTCGACATCATCGCCAACCACACCGCGGACGTCATCCAGTACACCCAGCCCGGCGACCACCCCTACGTCTCCGAGGCGACCAGCCCCTATAAGGACGCCGACGGCACGGCCTTCTCGCTCGCGGACAAGGTCGGCACGACGTTCCCGACGATGAACGCCGCGTCGTTCCCGTACACGCCGGTGGTC
This sequence comes from Cellulomonas rhizosphaerae, assembly GCF_003470205.1. Taxonomy (GTDB): domain Bacteria; phylum Actinomycetota; class Actinomycetes; order Actinomycetales; family Cellulomonadaceae; genus Cellulomonas; species Cellulomonas rhizosphaerae. Next base: position 2,698 of record NZ_QWKP01000116.1, on the reverse strand, counting down.
CCGGACGCGGAGAAGGACGTCAAGGTCCCGGCCTGGCTCAACGACCCCACGCTCTACCACAACCGTGGTGAGTCGACCTATGCCGGGGAGTCGTCCACGCTCGGCGACTTCGGCGCGCTCGACGACCTCATGACCGAGAACACGACGGTCGTCGACGGCATGGCCGACATCTTCAGCGACTGGGTCGACGTCGGCATCGACGGCTTCCGCATCGACACCGTCAAGCACGTGAACATGGAGTTCTGGCAGTCCTGGTCGAAGCAGGTCATGGACCACGCGCACGCCGTGGGCAAGGACGACTTCTTCATGTTCGGCGAGGTCTACGACGCAGACGCGACCAAGACGAGCCCGTACGTCCGCAGGACCGACATGAGCTCGGTCCTCGACTTCTCGTTCCAGTCCGCGGCCTCGGGCTACGCGGGCGGCGGCTCGGCCAAGAGTCTGGCCGGCCTGTACGCGAGCGACGACTACTACACGATGCCCGACTCGAGCGCGTCCGCGCTGCCGACCTTCCTCGGCAACCACGACATGGGCCGCATCGGGTACTTCCTCGACGGCAAGAGCGACGCCGAGCAGCGGGACGTCCTGGCCCACCAGCTCATGTTCCTCACGCGCGGCCAGCCGGTCGTCTACTACGGCGACGAGCAGGGCTTCGTCGGCACGGGCGGCGACAAGGACGCGCGGCAGTCGATGTTCGGCACGCAGGTCGACGCGTACGCGAGCCAGAAGCTCGTCGACGGCGCGACGATGGGGACCGACGACCACTTCGACACCGGCAGTGCGCTGTACGGCGACATCGCCGCGCTCGGTGCCCTGCGCAAGGCCCACCCCGCGCTCGCGGACGGCGCGCAGGTCGAGCAGTACGTCGCGGACGGCACGGGCGTGTACGCGTTCTCGCGCGTCGACCGCGAGGACAAGGTCGAGTACCTGGTCGCCGTGAACAACGCGACGACGACGAAGGCCGCGACGTTCTCGCCCCTGAGCCCGACCGCCACGTTCGACGGCATCTACGGCGCCAACGACGAGGTCACCGCCGACGGCGACGTCACGCTGACCGTCCCCGCGCTCTCGGCGGTCGTCTACCGCGCGACGAGCGAGCTCCCCGCCCGCACGGCGGCCCCGACCGCGGCATTCACCGGCACCGCCGGCCAGCCGGTCAAGGCGCTCAACCCCGTCGCCGTGACCCTCGGCGAGCAGGCCTACGCCGAGACGACCTTCGACTACCGCGTCGCGGGCGACGACGAGTGGACCACGCTCGGCACCAGCGACACGGGCGCGCCCCGCGTCTTCCACACCACCGCCGGGCTGGCGGCCGGGTCGCTCGTCGAGTACCGCGCGGTCGTCGTCGACGCGAGCGGCAACACGTCGGTGGCCAGCACCTTCGCGACCGTCGGCGAGGGGTACGGAGGCGGCACCCCCGTCGAGGAGGACGCCGCGAGCACGGTGACCGTCCCGGGTGACCACAACAGCGAGATGGGCTGCGCGGCCGACTGGCAGCCCACCTGCGCGGACGCCGAGCTCACGCTGCAGGCCAACGGCCTGTACTCGGCGAGCTTCGACCTCCCGGCCGGCACGTACCAGTACAAGGCCGCGATCGGCGCCGCCTTCCACGAGGCCGCGGGCGACGAGAACGGCGGCTGGTTCGAGAACTACGGCGTCGACGGCGTCAAGAACTCCGCGTCGGGCAACATCTCCTACACGGTCACCGACCCCGACCGCGCGGTGACGTTCTGGTACGACCCGAACACCCACCGGGTCACCAACGACGACGCGGGTGCGGTCTACACCGTGGCGGGCAGCTTCCAGAAGGCCCTCGGCTGCACCGCGGACTGGAACCAGAACTGCCTCACCGGGCTGCTCGCGGACACCGACGGCGACGGCACCTGGACGTACACGACCTCGGCGATCCCGGCCGGCAGCTACGAGGCCAAGGCCATCAAGGGCTTCAGCTGGGACACCAGCTACGGCACCTCGTCGGGCGGCAACGTCGCGTTCTCCGTCACGGCCGAGACGCCGACGGTGACGTTCAGCCTCGACACCTCGTCGGGCGTCCTGAGCATCGCCGCGGCCCAGCCGCCGACCGACCCGGGCGGCGGCGGCGACCTGCTCGTGACCGTCCCCGGCAGCCACAACTCGGAGATGGGCTGCGCGGCCGACTGGTCGCCCGACTGCACCGACGCCGTGCTGACCAAGCAGCCCGGCGGCGTCTACGCGGGCACGTTCACGCTGCCCGCGGGTGACTACGAGTACAAGGTCGCGATCGGCGGGTCCTGGACCGAGAACTACGGCGCCGGCGGCGTGCGCGACGGCGGCAACGCGTCCTACTCCCTGGCCGCGACCACCGACGTCACGTTCGTCTACGACCCCGTGACCCACGCGTTCACCAGCACGGCGAACGGCCCGCTCTACACGCTGGCGGGTAGCTTCCAGTCCGAGCTCGGCTGCCCCGGCGACTGGCAGCCCGCGTGCCTCGCGGCCTGGTTGCAGGACCCCGACGGCGACGGCACGTACACGTTCTCGACCACGAAGCTCCCGACCGGCTCCTACGAGGTCAAGGCCACGCAGGGCAGCTGGGACGCGAACTGGGGCGCCGACGGCGTGCCCGGTGGCGCCAACATCGCCTTCTCGGCCACCGAGGGCAAGCAGGTGCTGTTCACCTTCGACTCGGCGACCCACGTCCTGACCGTCACGGTCGCCG
>NZ_QWKP01000115.1 GCF_003470205.1 Cellulomonas rhizosphaerae | reverse complement strand
ACCTCATGTCCTACGCGCCCGACGTCCGGCTGCGCGCAGTCCTGCTGTGCGGCATGGTGCTGGCGGGACTGGGCGTGCTCAACGACGTGACGATCACGCAGGCGTCGGCCGTGTGGGAGCTCAACGCGGCCTCGCCCGACGCCTCGCGCCGCCAGCTGTTCTCCCGCGGCATGCGGATCGGGCGCGACCACATCGCGTCGACCGTCTACACGATCGTGTTCGCCTACGTCGGCGCGACCCTGCCCCTCGTCCTGCTCGTGAGCATCTCCGACCGCGCGATCCTCGACGCGCTGCAGAACGGCGAGCTCGCCGAGGAGGTCGCGCGCACGCTCGTCGGCTCGATCGGCCTGGTGCTCGCGATCCCGCTTACGACCGCGATCGCGGCCCTGGTGGTCCACTCGGCTCCCGCTCCCGCGGAGCTCGCGCCCACGGAGGTCGCCGCGCCCGTCGGGTAGTGCTCAGTGGGCGTGCCCGCCCTGGGCCGTGAGCTGGCGGGTGGTCGCGCGCGTCGCCACGCTCACCGCGATCGCCGTGGTCAGCGGGATGGCGAGGATGAGGCCGATCGAGCCCGCCAGCGTCCGGATGATCTCCTGCGCGAAGATGCCGCTCGTCAGCGTCTGCCCGAGCGGCAGGTCGTAGAGCTGCAGGACCATGAGCACGGGGAGCGAGGCGCCCGCGTAGGCGAACGCGATCGTGTAGATCGTCGAGGCGATGTGGTCGCGCCCGATCCGCATCCCGCCCGTGAACAGCGCCTGCCACGAGGCCGTCGGGTCCGCCGCGCGCAGCTCCCAGACCGCCGACGACTGCGTGATCGTCACGTCGTTGAGCACGCCGAGCCCCGCGAGGACGACGCCGCACAGGAACACGCCGTGCAGCGTCTGGACGCCGTGGTCGCCGATCAGCGCGGCCAGGCGGTAGTCGTCCTCCGACGCGACCGGCGACAGGTGGGCGGCGTGCGCGCCGAGCACGCCGAGCGCCGCGACCAGGAGCAGCCCCGCGAGAGTGCCGCCCAGCGCTGTCGTGGTGCGCAGGCTCGGCCCGTGGGCGAGGTAGAGCGCGACGGTGATGATGATGACGGACGCCGCCAGCCCGACGAGCAGCGCGGGCTTGCCCGCCACGAGGGCCGGCAGCAGGTAGACCCAGATGACCGTGAACGCGACCGCGAGCCCGGCGACCGCGCGCAGCCCGCGCCAGCCCGCGACCACGGCCGCGACCAGCACGAACGCGAGCGCGAACGCCCCCAGAGGCACGCCGCGCGAGAAGTCCGACCAGGCCCACGTCTCGGGGGCGCCGTCGGCCGCCGGGTAGTGCTCGACGATGATCCGCGTGCCCGCGGGGACGTCGCCCTTCGTGATGCCGGACGTCGCGTAGACGGACACGACGCGCCCCTCGTCGGCACCCGACGTCAGGCGCGCCTCGACCTTGAGGCACGCGACCGACGCGGGCAGCGTGCCGTCCGGGAGCATGTTCTCGACGCTCGCGTCGCAGCTCTGCATGCTCGAGCCCGTCACCTCGGCGTTGACGTGCTGGACCCCGGCGTCCCCAAGCCCTGCGGCCTGGCCGGACGGCGTCACGTGGCCGGGCCAGGTCAGCGCGAGCGTGAGCGCCGCGGCCAGGACGATCGCGCCGACGACCGCGAGGAGCGCGATCGTCACCGCGGAGCGGCCGCCTCGCCCGTGCGCGCGCCGGGCGCGGCGGGCGGTGGGTGGTTGCGGCTCCGGAGGCAGGGGGTCGGTGGTCACTGTCACGGCTCGATTGTGTCCCGCGCCGGGGGTGGTCGACGAACCTGCGCTCGGGTCAGGCCGAGCCGCGCTCGACGAGGGCCGGCTCGAAGATGGCGGCGCTGGGCCGCTGGTCGGGCACGTCGAGCCGCTCGAGCAGGAGCCGTGCCATCTCGGCGGCCATCTCCTCGATCGGTTGCCGCACCGTCGTCAGGGTCGGCCGGCACATGAGGGCGGCGGTGCTGTCGTCGAAGCCGACCACGGCGACGTCGTCGGGCACCGTGAGCCCACGCTCCTGCGCCGCGAGGATCGCGCCGACGGCCATGTTGTCGTTCGAGGCGAACACCCCGTCGACCCGGTGGTCCGCGAGCAGCGTGGACATCGCCGCGACGCCGCTCTCCACGGAGAAGGTCCCCGCGGCCGAGGGCACGTAGGCGACGCCGTGCCGGGCCATCGCCTCCCGGAAGCCGACGAGCCGGTCCTCGGCGCCCGGGATGTCGAGCGGTCCGGTGACGATGCCCACCGAGCGGCAGCCGCGCTCGACGAGCCGGTCGGCGGCGAGCGCCCCGCCCGCGCGGTTGTTGACGTCGACGTAGCTCAGCGGCAGCGGGTGGTCCGGCCGGGAGAACAGCACCACGGGCAGACCGGCGTCCGTGAGCATCTGGGGGAGCGGGTCGCCCGCCTGGGCGGAGACGAGCAGGACGCCGTCCGCGCTGCCCTCGCGCACGTAGGACAGCACGCGGCTGCGCTCGTCGTCGGTCACCGCGAGCATGAGCACGGGGTGCACGTCGCGCGGGCGCAGCGAGCTCATCAGCCCGCCGGCGACCCGGCCGAAGAACGGGTCGGCGAGCACGTCACCCGGTCCCCACGGGCCGGCGCGGCTCGTGTCGCTGCCCGAGACCACGACCAGGACCGTGTCCGAACGGCGCGTGACCAGCGAGCGGGCCGCGCGGTTGGGGACGTAGCCGGTGCGGGCGATCGCGTCGTTGACCGCCTCGACGATGTGGGCCGCGACCCCGGCCTTGCCGTTGACGACGCGCGAGACGGAGGCACGGGAGACGCCCGCGACGAGTGCGACGTCCTCGAGCGTGCTCACGCGGGGGCTGGCGTCGTCGGGCACCCCCGCACGGTAGCGCCCTAGTCGCTCCCTGACGCGGATCCTGGCCCTGTCGCGGGGTGAGCCCTACCCGATGCGCGCGTCCGCGCAGGTGGCGACGCTGGTCATGCACCCGATCGTGGGATGCGTAGAGCGCTCTCTTGCGGCGGATGACGCGATCCCGACATACTCCGAGCACACAGAGAGCGCTCTCTGGTGCGGGCAGCGACGCCCGCCCGCGCAAGCGCTCGACAGCTCCACGCGCCGCACCCGCACAGCACCCCGTGCCCGGCGCGCGCACGACCCGCCCCACTGCTCGATGACGAACAGCGTGTGCCCGCCCGGTCGACGACGACCGGCACCACCAGGAGGACCCGATGACAGCCCTGGCCCCACCCGTCTCCCGCCGCCGCTGGCGCGCGGCCGTCGCCTCGATCGGCGTGCTCTCGCTCGTCGGCCTCACCGTCGGCGCAGCCGTGCTGCCCGCGGCCGCCGACGGCCCGGTCCTGCTCTCGCAGGGCAAGACCGCGGCCGCGTCGTCCAACAGCTCCGCGGCCGCGGCCGCGGTGGACGGGAACCTGCAGAGCCGGTGGGAGAGCGTCCACGACGTCGACCCGCAGTGGCTGCAGGTCGACCTCGGCAAGGCCAGCACGGTCGAGCGCGTCACGCTCGACTGGGAGCGGGCGCGTGCGAGCGCGTACACCGTCCAGGTCTCGTCGGACGGCTCCGCGTGGACGACCGTCTACACGGCTCCGGGCGCGGCCCCGCTGCTCGCCGGCTCCACGAACCCCGAGCTCTACGAGGACGACGTCACGCTCCCGACGCCGGCGACCGCGCGCTACGTGCGCGTGCACGGCACCGAGCGGGCCATCGGCTACGGCTACTCGCTCTGGGAGCTGCGGGTCTACGGCGAGGCCATGACCACGCCGCCGGTCGAGCCCTCGGGCAAGACCGTCGAGGTGGTGGGCGGCAACGGCAGCTGGCAGCTGCTGGTCGACGGCGAGCCCTATGTCGTCAAGGGCATGACGTGGGGTCCCGACGCGGCGCACGCGGAGGACTACATCGCCGACCTCAAGGCCATGGGGGTCAACACGATCCGGACGTGGGGGACCGACGCCTCGTCGGCGCACCTGTTCGACGTCGCGGCCGCGAACGGCATCCGCGTGGTCGCCGGGTTCTGGCTGCAGCCGGGCGGCGGCCCGGGCAGCGGCGGCTGCCCCGACTTCGTCGACGACGCCGAGGGGTACAAGGCGGCCGCGCTGGCCGACATCACGAAGTGGACGACGCACTACAAGGACGACCCGGCCGTGCTGCTGTGGGACGTCGGCAACGAGTCCGTGCTCGGCCTGCAGAACTGCTACTCGGGCGCCAAGCTCGAGGCCCAGCGCGACGCGTACACGTCGTTCGTCAACGAGGCGGCGGTCGCGATCCACGCGATCGACCCGAACCACCCCGTGACCTCGACCGACGCCTACGTCGGCGCGTGGCCCTACTACAAGAAGAACGCCCCCGCGCTCGACCTGCTGGCGGTCAACTCCTACGGCGCGATCGGCGACGTGCACGCCGCGTGGGAGGCCGGCGACTACGGCAAGCCCTACCTCATCACCGAGGGCGGGCCGACGGGCGAGTGGGAGGTGCCCGACGACGCCAACGGCGTGCCCGTCGAGCCGACCGACGTGCAGAAGGCGGCGGGCTACACCACGGCGTGGAAGGCCGTCACCGACCACCCCGGGCAGGCGCTCGGCGCGACGCTGTTCCACTACGGCATCGAGAAGGACATGGGCGGTGTCTGGCTCAACGTCCTGACGGGCGGCGAGAAGCGGCTCGGGTACTTCGCGGTCGCGAAGGCCTACGGCGGCTCCGCGGCCGACGACAACTCGTCGCCGGTGATCTCCTCGATGACGGTGCCGACCAGCTCGGTGCTCGCGGGCTCGACGTTCGAGGTCTCCGCTGCGGCGAGCGACCCGGACGGCGACGCGATCACCTACGAGGTCGACCTGTCCGGCAACTACGCCACGGGCGACAAGGCGCTCACGAAGGCGACCTACTCCGGCACGGCGGGCACGTTCACCGTGACCGCACCGACGACGGCGGGCGCGTGGAAGGTCTACGTGCTGGCGCGCGACGGTCACGGCAACGTGGGCATCGAGAGCCAGTCGGTCAAGGTTGTCGACGGGGCAGGTGTCAACGTGGCGCTCGGCAAGACCGCGACGGCCTCGTCGTCCCAGGACCCGGCCGCGCAGGGCGTCGACGGCGTCATGACGACGAAGTGGGGCAGCGCGCTCGACGGCAGCTGGAACGGCAAGGACGACGAGTGGTACCAGGTCGACCTCGGTGCCCGGTACGCCGTCCACCAGGTCAAGCTGTTCTGGGAGGGCGCCGCCTACGGCAAGGACTACGACGTCCAGGTCTCCACGGACGGCACCACCTGGACCACGGTCGCGCAGCAGCGCGACGAGGCCGCCGGCACGCACACGGTCGACTTCGACGAGACGACCGCGCGGTACGTGCGGATGAAGGGCATCCACCGCGGCTCGACGTTCGGCTACTCGTTCTACGAGCTGCAGGTGTTCTCCGCGACGGGCGAGCCCGTGGGCACCGGCCCGACCGACCCGACGGACCCCGACCCCACTGGTCCCGTGGTGCCCGGCACCGGCGACCTCGTCTGCGGCCGCGACCTCGTGCGTGACGCCGGCGTGACCGCGACGGCGTCGCACGGCAACGGCGGCGACGCGATCGACACCAACGTCTGGTCGCGCTGGGACTCGGGCGTCGCCGAGACGCCCCCGGGCAGCGGCAACTGGGTCGGCCGGGACGGCGAGTGGATCCAGGTGGACCTCGGCAAGGGGGCCCCCGTGTGCGGCCTCAAGCCGTACTGGGAGGGCGCGTTCGCGAAGGACTACGACGTCAAGATCTCGACCGACGGCTCGACCTGGACCACGGCGGCGCGCGTGCGCGGCCTGGCCGAGAAGGGTCCGGAGGTGACCCGGTTCGAGCCCGTGCGGGCGCGGTACGTGCGGCTCGAGGCGGTCACGCGCGGCACGCCGTACGGCGTCTCGCTGTGGGACCTCGAGATCTTCGAGGGTCGCAAGATCGAGCTCCCGACGACCGCCCTGCTCGGCTCGCGCGTGCTCGTGCTCGACCCGTCGATGGACGCCAAGGACATCCAGGCGATCTTCGACTCGGTGTTCGCAGACCAGGAGGAGGACCAGTTCGGCGAGGGTCGCTGGCAGATCTTCTTCAAGCCGGGCGACTACACGCTCGACGCACGGGTCGGCTTCTACACGGCCATGTCCGGCGCGGGTCTCGACCCGACCGACGTGGACATCACGGGCGGCGACTGGGTCGACGCGGAGTGGTTCGACATGAACGCCACGCAGAACTTCTGGCGCTCGGCGGAGAACCTGTCCTACACGCCCACGGGCGGCACGGGTCACTGGGCCACCTCGCAGGCCGCGCCGCTGCGGCGGGTGCAGGTCAACGGCAACCTCCAGCTCGACTCCGGTCGGTACGGCTGGTCGTCGGGCGGCTTCATCGCGGACTCGAACGTCACCGGCTACGTGAAGTCGTTCACCCAGCAGCAGTGGTACGCCCGGGACAGCTCGGTGGGTACGTGGGCCGGCGGGGTGTGGAACTTCGTCTACTCGGGCGTGACCGGCGACGTGTCCAAGGGCGACGGCGCGGGCGACCCCCGCGCGACGCTCCCGGCCAGCTGGGGCGCGTACCCGACGCCGCCGATCACCGCGCTCGAGCACACGGGTGCGATCGCCGAGAAGCCCTACCTGTACCTGTCGGGCGACGACGAGGACGTGGCGGCCGACTGGTCCGTGCGGGTCCCGGTGCTGCGTGACGGCACGGCGGGCACCACGTGGAAGAACGGCACGACGCCGGGCACGTCCATCCCGCTGACCGACTTCTTCGTGGTCAAGCAGGGCGCGACCGCGACCCAGGTCAACGCCGCGCTCGCGGCGGGCAAGAACGTGCTGTTCACGCCCGGCGTCTACCGGATGGACAAGACGATCCAGGTCACGCGTCCGGGGACGGTCGTGCTGGGCCTCGGCCTCTCGACGATCATCCCGACGGGCGGCGGCATCGGCATGCTCGTCGCGGACGCCGACGGCATCCGCGTGGCCGGGCTGCTGTTCGACGCCGCGGTGACCGAGTCGCCCGCGCTGCTCGTCGTGGGTGACAAGGACGTGCACCGCGACCACGCGGCCGACCCGATCGTGCTCAGCGACGTGTTCCTGCGCGTCGGTGGAGCCGTGGCCGGCAAGGTCGACGCCGCGATGGTCGTCGACGCGGACGACACGATCGTCGACCACGTCTGGTCCTGGCGGGGCGACCACGGGGCCGGGATCGGCTGGGACGCCAACACCTCGGACTACGGGTTCGTGGTGAACGGCGACGACGTGTCCGCCTACGGGCTCTTCGTCGAGCACTTCCAGCGGTACAACGTGCTCTGGAAGGGCGAGCGCGGGCGGACCGTGTTCTTCCAGAACGAGCTCCCGTACGACGTCCCGGACCAGGCCGCGTGGAACCACGACGGGGTCAAGGGCTGGGCCGCGTACAAGGTCGACAGCTCGGTGAAGCACCACGAGGCGTGGGGGCTGGGGGCGTACTCCAACTTCACGTCCGACACCGAGGAGGAGGAGATCACCGTCGACGGCGGGTTCGAGGTGCCGAAGACAGCCGGCGTCACCCTGCACCACCTGCTCGTGGTCTCGCTCGGTGGCGAGGGGATCTTCGAGCACGTGGTCAACGGGGTAGGAGCGCGCAACGAGAGCGCGAGCACCGTGCCGAGCTACGTGGAGCGCTACCCGGACCCGGCCGATCCCGATGCCGGGATCGAGCCGCCGGCCGCTCCCGTCGACCCGCGGACGAACCCGGCGACGAGCCCTGCGGGGCCGACGGACCCGGAGCCGACGCAGTCGCCGTCACCGACGCAGTCCCCGTCGCCGACCCCGTCGGGCTCGACCACGCCGAAGCCGACGGACCCGAAGCCGACCGACCCGAAGCCGACCGGTCCGACGGCTACCCCGGACGACGACGCCGTCGACGTCACGCTCTCGGCCGGTCGGGTCGAGGCGGGCGGCACGCTCACGGTGGAGGCGACCGGGCTCGAGCCCGGCGAGCGGGTCGAGGTCTGGCTGCACTCGACGCCCGTGCTGCTCACGCAGGGCGAGGCGGACGAGGACGGCAGCGTCGAGGTCGTCGCGACCGTGCCCACCGAGACCTCTGTCGGGACCCACACCGTGGTCGTCCGCGGTGCCGGCTCGGGTGCCGAGGGCAGTGCGACCCTGCAGGTCGTCGCGGCGGGTGACCTCGCCGCGACCGGCGGCGACGTGGGCGGTGTGGCGCTCGCGGGCGTGATCACGCTGCTCGCTGGCGTGGTGCTGCTGGTCGCCCGCTCAAGGCGAGGGGGCGTCGCCGCGTAGCGCAGGCCGTGGTCAGCAGGGGTGGGCGGCGCGTGCCGTCCACCCCTCCTGCCGTGTCACGCGCGCTCGAGGATCACGAGCGGGATGGTGCGGCCCGCCTTGGCCAGGTGGTCGAGGAAGAACGGGTACGCGGCCGTGATGTCGGCCCAGAGGCGGTCGTGCTCGTCCCCGCTCGCGACGACGGCGTGGGCGTCGTACTCCTCGTCGGCCAGCTCGACGTGCACGGCCGGGTCGGCGACCAGGTTGTCGAACCACTGCGGGTCGTGCAGCGCACCGGCCGCCGACGCGATCACGACCGGCGTGCCTTCGTCGAGGTGGAACATCATCGGCGCGGTCCGCGGCTCACCCGACGAGCGGCCCGTGGTGGTCAGCAGCAGGAGTCGGTCGCGGTGCATGCCCTCGATGGGACCGCCGGCGCGGAACCGCTCGATGACGTGGGCGTTGATCTCCAGCTGGTTCGTCTCTGCCATCTCGTCATCGTGGCCCGGAACATCGTCGGGCGCCTCAGGAAGGGGCGCTCTCGGCGACCGCGCGGGCCGCCGCCTCGATCCGTGCGGCGTAGGCCGACCACTGGTCGGACGAGCGGGCCGGGACGTTCGCATCGCCCACGCGCTGGCCCGCGAGGCCGTCGACGTGCTCGCGCAGGATGTCGGCGTGGCCCGCGTGCCGGGCCGTCTCCGCGAGCACGTGGACCAGGATCTGGTGCAGCGTGACCGCGCTGCGCTCGTCGGGCCACCACGGCACGGTGCCCGGGGCGTCGAGGTCGAGGGCCTCGATGACCTCGTCGGACGCCTGGGCCGACGCCTCGTGGAATGCGACGATCGACGCGGTGCTCTCGTCGGCCGGGACCCACATGTCGGAGTCGTCCGGGGCGTCGTCGGCGAGCCACGGGGCCGTGATGCCCGTCGGGCGGCCGAAGGTGTCGGTGAAGTAGCCGAGCTGGACGCTGGCCACGTGCTTGACCAGGCCGAGCAGGTTCGTGCCCGTGGGGGTCAGCGGGCGACGGGCGTCGTACTCGCTGAGGCCGTCGATCTTGCCGAGCAGGTCGGTGCGTGCGGTGCGCAGGTAGCGGAGCAGGGTCGCCTTGTCGTCCATCGGTCCACTATCTCCACCGGGGTCGCCGGGTGCCTCCTGTTTCGCCCGTGTCTGGCGTCGTCAGCGAGCGCGGCGGGCGACCGCGAGGGCCCACGCGACGAGCGGCACCTGCAGCGGCAGGCGCGCCCACGCGACCGCCGGCTTCCCGGCCCAGGAGCGTGCGTCGGGCCGCGACCGGACGGCCATCGTCACGTTGCCGGGGAAGACGCCGACGAGCAGCGCGGCCGACGCGAGCCCGCCGACCTGCCGCGTCGCGGGCACCGCGAGGGCTCCGGCGCACGCGAGCTCGGCGACGCCGCTGCCCAGCACCCACGGGTCCGGGTCGCCGAGCGACCGGGGGATCAGCGGACGGAAGACGCCCGGCTTGACCAGGTGGATCGTGCCCGACGTGGCGAGAAGCGCGGCGAGGGCGAGCGCGGGGCCGTGCTGCGAGAGCTGGCGGCGCGCGGCCGTGGCGAGGGACGACATCCCCGCACCGTACGTCCGCGGGTGCCGGAGCGCTTCTCACCCGGTGCCGGCGTGCCGAGGGGGTGATTGTGGGGTAGCGGCCATCCGCCGGCGCATCTGCTCCGAACTTCGAGTGTTCCCGGTCCTGGCCCGCCACCCCGGAAGGTGTCCCGTGCTTCTGCTGCTGTCCTCGAGCCCCGCCCCGCGCACGTCGCGCGCGCATCTGGCGCGCTCGTGGGGCACACTGGCGCGCGTGGTGCAGGCCCCCGAACCGACGAGCGACGCCCCCGATCTGCTCGCGGCCGTCGCGTCCGGGGACCAGTCTGCTTTCGAGCGGCTCTACGACCAGCTCGAGCGCCCCGTCTTCGGCACGTGCTTCGGCGTCCTGCGCGACCCGGACCATGCCGCGGAGGTCGCGCAGGAGGTGTGGGTCGAGGTCTGGCGCACCGCGGCGCGCTTCGACGCCGGCCGCGGATCCGCCCGCACCTGGGTGGTGACGCTCGCCCACCGCCGCGCGGTCGACCGGGTCCGCTCGGTCCAGGCCCAGCGCGACCGCGACCAGCGGGTGCTCGACGAGAGCGGCGAGCGGCCGTTCGACGTCGTCGCCGACGAGGTCGAGGGCATGCTCGAGCAGGTCCGCGTGCGCGACTGCCTGCAGACGCTCACCGAGACCCAGCACCGCGCCGTGGTGCTCGCGTACTACGGCGGCAAGACCTACCGCGAGGTGGCCGAGACCCTCGGCGCCGCGCTGCCCACGGTCAAGTCGCGCATCCGCGACGGGCTGCTCCGGCTCAAGGACTGCTTGGGGGTGGCGGCATGAGCGAGAACGACGACCTCCGCGCCTCCGGCGACGACGTGCGCGCCCTGCTCGGCGCGTATGCGCTCGACGCGGTCGACGACGTCGAGCGCCGCGCCGTCGAACGTCTGATCGCCACGGACGCCGACGCCGCGCGCGAGCTCGCCGACCTCCAGGCCGTCGCTGCTCGGCTCGGCTCCGCGGTCGCCGCCGAGCCGCCCGCCAGCCTGCGTGCCTCGGTGCTCGACGCGGTCGCCCGCGAGGGCCGGCCCGCGGATGGGGCCACCCCGACGGATGGTCTCGTCCGGCCGGCCGACGACACGACGTCGAGCGCCGCCAGCGAAACCGCGCCGGCTGGACCGGCCGGGTCAGCGTCGATCGACGCTCCGGTCGCCGAGCGCGCCGGCACGCCCGCGACGTCGCACCGTGCCGCGAAGCCGCGCGGTGCGCAGCGCTGGTGGTCGCTGGCTGCTGCCGTGGTCATCGGGGCGGCCGTGCCCAGCGCGCTGCTCGTGCAGCAGCACCAGCGCGCCGAGGACGCCACCAACCAGCAGCAGGCCCTCGCCGACGTTCTCCGGGACCCGTCGGCCGTGCTTGTCCACGGCGACGTGGCCGGCGGCGGCACCGCGACGGCCGTCCTCACCGACGACGACGCACTGTTCAGCGCGACCGGCCTCCCGGCGCTCGCGGACGGCAAGGTGTACCAGCTGTGGGTCGTGAACGGCGACGAGGCGGCATCGGCCGGGGTCCTCTCCGCCGACGGCGGCTCCGTGCGCCGACTGGCCGACGACTTCGCGTCGGGCGACGCCCTGGCCATGACCGTGGAGCCCGCGGGCGGCTCGGCGCAGCCGACCACCACCCCGGTCGTCGTCCTCACCCAGAGCTGACCCGCCGGCCCGACTCGCCCGCTGCCCGCTCGCCTGCGGTCACCTCGCGCGCGGCCTCCGCGCCAGACTCCGTTCGCCGAGCGCGGGTGCCGCGGCCCGAGCGCGGGCTGCGCGCCACCCGCGCTCGCGCCGTCCGACCCGCTCACGCCCCCGGTCGCCTCGGGCGCCGGCCGCGGGACGGTGGCTCGTGCTGCGCCC
>NZ_QWKP01000114.1 GCF_003470205.1 Cellulomonas rhizosphaerae | reverse complement strand
GTCGCGCACGACCTCGCGGACGTCGTCCGCGACCGCCTCGCGCTGTGACCGCCCGGTGAGCCGAGCGACCGAGCGCGACGCCGCGCTCCGCGAGCACGCGCTGCGGCTGCTGGACGCCGCGGGTGCCGGTCCGGCGCCGATCGTCCGCGCCGGGCACCCCGCGCTGCGCGGCGTGGCCGTGCCGTTCGACGGGCAGCTCGAGGGGGAGGAGCTCGACGGGCTCCTCGCGCTCATGCACCGCACCATGCGGGCCGCACCGGGCGTCGGGCTCGCCGCGCCGCAGATCGGGCTGCCGCTCGCGATCGCCGTGCTCGAGGACCCGGGCGTGACCTCCGAGCACGTCGCGGCCGTGCGTGAGCGCGCGCCGCTGCCCTACCGCGTGCTCGTCAACCCGGCCTACGCGCCCGAGGGCGACGACCGTGCCGCGTTCTACGAGGGCTGCCTGAGCGTGCCCGCCTACCAGGCCGTCGTCGCCCGCTGGCGTGCGGTGCGCCTCACCGGGGCCGACGAGACCGGTACGCCGCTCGACGAGGTCGTGACCGGGTGGTCCGCACGGATCGTCCAGCACGAGACCGACCACCTGGGCGGCACGCTCTACCTCGACCGCGCCGAGCTGCGCTCGCTCGCCGCCGCGGACGAGATCGGCATGCGCTGGGCGAGCGAGCCGCGTCCGGACGGGGCCGCCGAGGCGCTCGGCTTCGCTCTCGGCGCAGACTGACGCCGCCCCGGCCGTAGGAGCGGCCCGCCGCCAGCGCTTACCGTGAAGGCACGACGATCTCGGGGGGTGGATGACGGTGGGGCTGGAGGACTGGGCACTGGCCCTCGCAGGGTCCCCCTGGGTCTTCGTCGTCATGTACACGTTCGCGACGATCGACGGGTTCTTTCCTCCGCTACCGAGCGAGTCGCTGGTCATCGCCCTGGCCGCGATGTCGGCCTCGTCGGGCGAGCCGAACCTCGCGATCCTGCTCGTCGTGGCCGCCCTCGGCGCCTTCACCGGTGACCAGATCGCGTACCAGATCGGCACCAGGGTGCACGTGCGCAACCTGCGCCTGCTGCGCTCGAAGCGCGGGCAGGCGTCGCTCGACTGGGCCGAGCATGCGCTCGACCGGCGCGGGGCGTCGTTCATCATCGCCGCGCGGTACATCCCGGTGGGCCGGGTCGCGGTGAACATGAGCGCGGGCGCGCTGGGCTACCCGCGGCGCCGGTTCGTCGTGCTGACGGCCGTGGCCGCCGTGATGTGGGCGGCCTACTCGGCGGCGATCGGGATCGCGTCGGGCGCGTTCCTGCAGGGGCACCCGGTGATCGCCGTGGGCGTGGGCGTGGTGGGTGGCGTCATCCTCGGGTTCCTCGTCGACTGGGTGCTGCGCCGGTGGCACGGGCGGCACGGCGAGGGCAGGCACGAGGTCCCACAGGAGGGCGCCGCCCGACCCGCAGAGGCGGCCGCGGGGGACGACGACGAGCCGCGTCCGGTCACGGGTCGCTCACGATCGGCCCCCTCGGCCTAACGATCCGGTCTCGGCGCGCGCGTTCACCCGTTCGGGCTCATACCCTCGGGGTGGGGCTGCTGCGCTGCCGCCCCTCCACCACGTGGCGAACCCCGGCAGGGGAGGCCTCGTCGCGCGCAGGGGAAGGGGGCAGTCATGGGACGACGACTCGTGACGGCCCTGACCGCCCTGTGCGTGACGGTCCTGCTCGCGGGCTGCTCGTCGGGCTCCCCGGACGCGGCTCCGACGGTTCCGGTGGCACGCGTCGCCGAGGCGGCTGACTGCATGGCGCCGCAGGTGCTCGCCGCGCTCGACCTCACGCCGGCTCCCGGCACCGCGGCCACGGTCCCGTCCTCCGCCGTACCGCACGTCGACGCCCCCGACCCGGGCCGGGTGCCGAGCACGTTCGTCGCGGTCAGTGCCGTCGAGTGCACGCCGGGCGGCACACTCGTCGACACCGCGGGCACGTGGAGCTCGGTGCGCGCGCGCCGGCTCGACGGCGACACCGCCGCCCTCGAGGCCGCGCTGGCCCTCGGCTCCGCGTCGGCCTCGTCGCAGGACTGCGCGCCCAGCGCCTCCGCGCGCCTCGACCTGTGGCTCGTCGACGCGCTCGGCCGGGCCGTGCGCGTGTGGGTGCCGGACGAGACGTGCGCGGGCGGACCCCGCACGGAGGTCACCGCGGCGCTGGACGCGCTCGAGGTCACGGACTCGACCACCTACCCGGTGGGCCTGCTGGAGCCCGCGCCGGCACCCAGCCCCTGACGTCAGATCTTGCGGAGCCGCACGCGCTCGACCGAGTGGTCGCGGCCCTTGGTCAGCACCAGGTCCGCGCGGCTGCGCGTCGGCAGGATGTTCTGCTCGAGGTTCGGGGCGTTGATGGTGTCCCAGAGGTGCTCGGCGCGCGCCACGGCCTCGTCGTCGGACAGCGCCGCGAACCGGTGGAAGTAGGACTCCGGGTCGGCGAACGCGGTGCTGCGCAGGCTGAGGAACCGGTCGACGTACCACTGCCGCACGTCGGGGGTGCGGGCATCGACGTAGATCGAGAAGTCGAAGAAGTCGCTGACCGCGAGGTTGGACGTGCCCTCGGCCGTCGGGCGGGCTGGCTGCAGCACGTTGAGGCCCTCGACGACGAGCACGTCGGGGCGCTGCACGACGATCTCCCGGCCCGGCACGATGTCGTAGGTGAGGTGGTCGTACACGGGCGCGCGGACCTCGGGACGGCCGGCCTTGATCTTCGAGACGAACCGCAGCAGCGCGCGCCGGTCGTAGGACTCCGGGAACCCCTTGCGCTCCATGAGCCCGCGCCGCTCGAGCTCGGCGTTCGGGTAGAGGAAGCCGTCGGTGGTCACGAGCTGGACGCGCGGGGTCGCGGGCCAGCGCGCGAGCAGCTCGCGCAGCAGGCGCGCGGTGGTCGACTTGCCGACCGCGACCGAGCCCGCGACGCCGATGACGAACGGGGTCGCCACGATGTCCTCGCGCAGGAACGTGCTCGACGCCTGGTGCAGGCCGCGGGTCGCCTCGACGTAGAGGTCGAGCAGGCGCGAGATCGGCCGGTAGATCGCGTCCACCTCGGCGAGGTCGATCGGGTCGCCGAGCCCGGCGAGGCGGTCGACGTCCGCGTCGGTCAGCGGCAGCGGCGTGGAGGCCGACAGGCGCGTCCACGCCTCGCGGTCGAGGTCCACGTACGGGGTGGACGGGGTGAGCGACGCAGGCACGCGCACGATTGTGCCCGACGCGTGCGTGTGCGGCTGATCACGGCCCCGGCCCCGGGTACGACGCACACCCCCCGATAGACTCGCGGGCATGTGTGGAATCGTCGGCTACGTCGGAAGCCAGCAGGCCAGCACCCGTCCCCTGGACGTCGTGATGGAGGGCCTGCGCCGCCTGGAGTACCGCGGCTACGACTCCGCCGGGGTCGCGCTCGTCGGGCCCGGCACGGGTCTGGAGACCGCCAAGAAGGCCGGCAAGCTCGCCAACCTCGTCGAGGAGCTCGACGCGAACCCGCTCGACCCCGCGACCGCCGCCATCGGCCACACCCGGTGGGCGACCCACGGCGGCCCCACGGACACCAACGCGCACCCGCACGTCGCGGGACGCCTCGCCGTGATCCACAACGGCATCGTCGAGAACTTCGCGGCCCTCAAGGCCGAGCTCGAGGCACAGGGCGTGACGTTCACGTCCGAGACCGACACCGAGGTCGCCGCGCAGCTCATCGCCCGCGCCTACGAGCAGACGGGCGACCTGACGACCGCGATGGCGACCGTGGTCCGGACGCTGCACGGCACGTTCACGCTGCTGGCCGTCCACGCGGACGACCCCGGCACGGTCGTGGGCGCCCGGCACGACTCCCCGCTCGTCGTGGGGCTCGGCGAGGGCGAGAACTTCCTCGGCTCCGACGTGTCCGCGTTCATCGCCCACACGCGCGAGGCCCTCGAGCTCGGCCAGGACCAGATCGTCACCATCACGCCCGGTGCGGTCGCCGTGACGAACTTCGACGGCACGCCCGCCGAGGCACGCCGCTACACCGTGGACTGGGACGCGGAGGCTGCCGAGAAGGGCGGCTTCCGCTCGTTCATGGACAAGGAGATCCACGACCAGCCGCACGCCGTCGCGGACACCCTGCTCGGCCGGACCGACGCACGCGGGCGCCTGGTGCTCGACGAGGTGCGGATCGACGAGGCCGTCCTGCGGGCCGTGGACAAGATCGTGGTGATCGCGTGCGGCACGGCCGCCTACGCGGGCCACGTCGCCAAGTACGCGATCGAGCACTGGTGCCGCATCCCGGTCGAGGTCGAGCTCGCGCACGAGTTCCGCTACCGCGACCCGGTGGTCAACGAGCGCACGCTCGTCGTGGCCGTCTCGCAGTCCGGCGAGACCATGGACACGCTCATGGCCGTGCGGCACGCGCGCGAGCAGGGCGCCAAGGTGCTCGCGATCGTCAACACCCACGGCTCGACGATCCCCCGCGAGTCCGACGCGGTGCTCTACACGCACGCCGGCCCGGAGATCGCGGTCGCCTCGACCAAGGCGTTCCTCGCGCAGATCACCGCGGCGTACCTGCTCGGCCTGTACCTGGCCCAGCTGCGCGGCAACAAGTACGCCGACGAGGTCACCGAGATCCTCGACGAGCTGCGCGCGATGCCGGACAAGATCCAGCAGGTGCTCGACCGCGCGGGCCGCGTGCGCGAGATCGCCCGGTGGATGGCGGACACGCAGTCGGTGCTGTTCCTCGGTCGGCACGTCGGGTTCCCGGTCGCGATGGAGGGCGCGCTCAAGCTCAAGGAGCTCGCGTACATCCACGCCGAGGGGTTCGCGGCGGGCGAGCTCAAGCACGGCCCGATCGCGCTCATCGAGCCCGGGCAGCCGGTGTTCGTCGTCGTCCCGTCGCCGCGCGGCCGCGACTCGCTGCACTCGAAGGTCGTCTCCAACATCCAGGAGATCCGGGCCCGCGGCGCGCGCACGATCGTCATCGCCGAGGACGGCGACGAGGCCGTGCGGCCGTACGCCGACGAGGTGTTCTACGTGCCGCAGTCGCCCACGCTGCTCGCGCCGCTGCTGACCGTCGTGCCGCTGCAGGTGTTCGCGTGCGAGCTGGCCACCGCCAAGGGCCTCGACGTGGACCAGCCGCGCAACCTCGCCAAGTCCGTCACGGTCGAGTAGTGGAGATCGCGGCGGCGCAGGCCGAGCTCGAGACCATCTCGCGCGCGTACGGCCGGCTGTTCGACGTGGACCGCACCGACGACTGGCTCGTGCTCAAGCTGAACGAGGAGGTCGGCGAGCTGACGCAGGCGTTCCTCACCCGCTCGGGGCGCTCGCGCGACCGGGGGCGGACCGCCCAGGAGAACAACGACGCCGTGCGCGACGAGCTCGCGGACGTCCTGGCGCACGTGCTCCTGCTCGCCGAGCGGTTCGGCGTGGACCTCGAGGCCGCGCTCGAGGGCAAGTGGTTCCGCTACCGGAACCTGGTCACCGACGCGGACCGCGCGTGATCGTCGGCGTCGGCATCGACGTGGTCGACGTCGCACGGTTCGTCGCGACCCTGCGCCGCGTCCCCTCCCTGCGCGACCGGCTGTTCACTCCCGCCGAGCGGGAGATGCCCGAGACGTCGCTGGCCGCGCGGTTCGCCGCCAAGGAGGCCATCGCCAAGGCGCTCGGCGCGCCCCCGGGCATGAGCTGGCAGGACGCGACCGTGCAGCGCGTGGCCGGTGCGCAGCCGGTCGTCGAGGTGACCGGCACGGTCGCCGCGCGGGCCGCCGAGCTGGGCGTGACGCGCTTCCACCTGTCGATCTCGCACGACGCGGGCATCGCGTCGGCGATGGTCGTCGCGGAACGCGACTGACCTGAGCTGGCTCAGCGCAGCTCCGGGACCACCGCGGACTCGAACAGCTCGATGCTCCGGCGGTCGTAGGCCGCGTCGGCGAAGTACGTGATCGCATAGGCCAGCCCCAGGCTGCGCAGCTCGGTCAGCTTCTCGACGATCTGCTCGGGCGTGCCGACCAGCGGCCCCTTGCGGAAGTCCTCCGCGATGCCGGGTGCACGCTCGGGGAGCGTGAGGGAGTAGTGCTCCTCGATCCACGCGATGCGGTCGTCGACGTCCGCCTGGGTCTCGCCGATCACCACGTTGAAGTTGGCCGAGCGGGTGATCTCGGCGAAGTCGCGCCCGATCGCGTCGCAGTGCCCGCGCAGCACCGCGGACTTGTGCGCGAACGTCTCGGGCGTGCCGTCGAAGTTGGTGTACTGCGCGTGCTCGGCCGCGATGCGCAGCGTCTTGCGCTCGCCGCCGCCCGCGATCCACAGCGGAGGCCCGTCCACCTGCAGGGGGAGGGGCGCGAGCTGGGCGCCGTCCACCTGGTAGTGCTTCCCGTCCAGCGTCGCGACGCCGTTCGTCCAGAGCTGCTTGAAGATCTGCACGCCCTCATCGAGCATCGCAATCCGCTCGCCCGCCGTCGGGAAGCCGTAGCCGTACGCGCGCCACTCGTGCTCGTACCAGCCCGCGCCGATGCCCATCTCGACGCGACCGCCCGAGATCACGTCGGCCGTCGCCGCGACCTTCGCCAGGTAGGCGGGGTTCCGGTAGGCCATGCACGTGCACATCTGGCCCAGGCGCACGCGGCTGGTGGACGCAGCGAACGCGTTGATGAGGCTCCACGCCTCGTGCACCGCCTGGCCGTTCGGCGCGGGCACGGAGTGGAAGTGGTCGTAGACCCAGATCGACTCCCACACGTCGCCGTCGTCGGCATGCTTCGCGAGGCCGCTCATCACCGCCCAGTGGTCGCGGGGCTCGATGCCCGTGAGGTCCTGCCGCCAGCCCTGGGGGACGAACAATCCGAAGCGCATGACTCGCACGCTACCCGCCACCGCCTGGCCCTGCGCGGGTGGACGCGTCAGGATGGGACCCGTGCTGCTGTCATGGACGTCGTCGCAGGTCCGGGCTGCCGAGGAGCCGTTGCTCGCGGCGGGCGTCCCGCTCATGGACCGCGCGGCGTTCGCCCTCGCCACCCAGGTCGCGGCCCTGCTGCGCGAGCGGCTCGGACGCGTGGGCGGCGCGCACGTCGCGATCCTCGTCGGGCCGGGCAACAACGGGGGCGACGCGCTGTTCGCGGGCGCGCACCTCGCGCGCCGCGGTGCGGCAGTCCGGGCGTTGACGGTCGACGAGCGTGTGCACGGGGCCGGAGCCGCGGCGCTGCGGGCCGCGGGCGGTCGGCTGGTCGCGGCCGACGAGGGTGCCGCGTGGGCCGCCGACGCGGACGTCGTCCTGGACGGGCTCCTCGGCATCGGCGCCACGGGCGGGCTGCGCGGCGTGGCGGCAGACCTCGTCGAACGACTGTCGGTCGGCGTGCGCGGGCTCGTCGTGGCCGTGGACACCCCCTCCGGGATCGGCGTCGACGACGGTGCGCTGCCCGGGCCGGTCCTCGCGGCCGACCGGACCGTGACGTTCGGTGCCGCCAAGCCCGGTCTGCTGCTGCCTCCCGCGTCCGCCACGGTCGGACAGCTCTCGGTCGTCGACCTCGGGCTCGACCTCGCGGGTGCTCCCGCGATCGCCCGGCTCGACGACGCCGACGTCGCGGGGCTGTGGCCCGTGCCGCCGGCCGACGCGCACAAGTACACGCGCGGCGTGCTGGGCGTGGTCGCGGGGGCCCGGCGCTACCCGGGGGCCGCGGTGCTCTCGACGACCGCAGCCGTGCTGGCCGGGGTCGGCATGGTCCGCTACCTCGGCGACGTGGGCGACCTGGTCGTCGCGCGGCGGCCCGAGGTGGTCATCGGCGTGGGGCGGGTGCAGGCGTGGGTGTTCGGGCCGGGAGTCTCGCCCGACGACGCGTCGCAGCGCCGCCGCATCGAGCACGCGTTCGAGGGCGTGCGCGAACGGGGCGAGGCCGCGGTGTGCGACGCGGGCGCGCTCGAGCTGCTGCCCGCGCACGTCGGCCCGCACGTGGTGCTCACGCCGCACGCGGGCGAGCTCGCGCGGCTGCTGACCACCCGCGGCGAGCACGTCGACCGCGCCGGGGTCGAGGCCGAGCCGCTGCGCTGGGCCCGCCGCGCGCACGAGCTCACGGGCGCGACCGTGCTGCTCAAGGGCCCGGTGACGCTCGTCGTCGGCGCCCAGAGTGCGGTGTACAGCCAGGCCGAGGCGCCCTCGTGGCTCGCGACCGCGGGTGCGGGAGACGTGCTGGCGGGTCTGCTGGGTGCGCTCCTGGCGGGTCGGGCCGACGACATCCACGAGGACCCCTCGCTGGCCGCGGCGCTCGCGGCGGCGGCCGCGCTCGTGCACGGCCGGGCGGCGCACCGCGCCAACCCCGGCGGACCGGTCGCGGCCCGGGCCGTCGCCGTCGCGCTGCCCGAGACGATCGCGGCACTGCTGGCGGACGCGTGACGCTCGACCCTGTGCTCGAGGGCAGGGCGCGCGCCCTCGCGGACGCCGGCCGTCGGCTGCTCGGCATCGCGGGCTCGCCCGGCGCCGGGAAGTCGACGCTGTCCGCGGCCGTCGCCGCCGCGCTGGGGGAGCGGGCCGTGGTGGTGCCGATGGACGGTTTCCACCTCGCGCAGTCCGAGCTCGAGCGCATCGGTCGCGCGGACCGCAAGGGCGCGCCGGACACGTTCGACGCCGACGGGTTCGTCGCGCTGCTGCGCCGCCTGCGGGCCGGCACCGGGACGGTCTACGCGCCCGAGTACCGCCGCGACCTGCGCAACCCCGTGGCGGGCGCGATCGCGGTGCCGCCCGGGGTGCCGCTCGTCGTGGTCGAGGGGAACTACCTGCTGCTCGAGTCGTTCGGCTTCGGGCCGGTCGCGGAGCTGCTCGACGAGGCGTGGTTCGTGGCGCCGGACGACGACGTCCGCCGCGAACGGCTCGTCGCGCGGCACGTGACCTTCGGCAAGAGCGCCGACGCGGCGCACGCGTGGTCGCACGGGCCCGACGAGCGCAACGCTGAGCTCGTCGCGGGCACGGCCGGGCGCGCGGACCTCGTCGTGCGGACCACCTGAGAGACTGACACCCGTGAGCTCGTACCCCGCGCGCGCCGTCGTCGACCTGGCCGCCATCCGGAGCAACGTCCGCAGCCTCGCGGCCCATGCGCCCACCGCGCAGGTCATGGCCGTCGTCAAGGCCGACGCCTACGGGCACGGCCTCGTGCCTGCGGCCACCGCCGCGGTGGCCGGCGGCGCAGCCTGGCTCGGCGCGGCGCAGGTCCCCGAGGCGCTCGCGCTGCGGGCGGCGGGCATCGTCGGGCCCCGCATCCTGACCTGGCTGTACGCGCCCGGCGCGCCCCTGCGCGAGGCGATCGAGGCCGACGTCGACCTGTCGGTGGCCACGCCCTGGGCACTCGGCGAGGTCGTGGCCGCCGCGCGCGCCGCCGGTCGCACGGCGCGGATCCACCTCAAGGTCGACACGGGCCTCGGCCGCAACGGGCTCAACGCCACCGACTACGCGGCCCTGCTGCCGGACGCGCTCCGCGCCGAGGCCGAGGGCGCGGTCCGCCTCGTCGGCGTGTGGTCGCACCTGGCGTTCGCCGACGAGCCCGGCCACGCCGTCGTGCGTGACCAGGAGGTCGCCTTCGCCGCCGCCGTCCAGCTCGCCGAGGACGCCGGCGCGCGGCTCGAGGTGCGGCACCTGGCCAACTCCGCCGCGACGCTGACGAATCCGTCGATCCACTACGACCTCGTGCGGCCCGGGATCGCGGTGTACGGGCTCTCGCCGGTCCCGCAGCTCGGCGGGCCTGACGACTTCGGCCTCGTGCCCGCGATGGCGCTCGAGGCACCGCTGGTCAACGTCAAGGCATGGCCGGCCGGGGCGGGGATGTCCTACGCGCACCAGTACGTCACCGAGCGGGACACCGTGCTCGGGGTCGTCCCGCTCGGGTACGCCGACGGGGTCCCGCGGCACGCGTCGGGCACGCAGTCCGCTCCCGGCGGCCCGTTGTTCGTCGGCGGCAGGTGGCTGGGCGTGGCCGGTCGCGTGTGCATGGACCAGGTCGTCGTGGACCTCGGACCGGGAGCCACGGAGCAGGCGGGCGACCGCGTCGTCCTGTTCGGCACGGGTGCCGACGGCGGCCCCACCGCGCAGGACTGGGCCCGCGCCGCGGGCACGATCTCCTACGAGATCGTCACGCGGATCGGACCGCGCGTGCCGCGCGTCCACATCGACACCCAGGCCGACAGCGAGGAGCAGCAGTGAACGAGGTCGTCGTCCGCCTTCCCGACGCCGAGGCGACGCGCGCCTACGGCCGCGCGCTCGCGGCGCTCGTGCGCGCCGGCGACCTGCTGGTCCTGACCGGTGACCTCGGCGCGGGCAAGACCACCCTGACGCAGGGCCTCGGCGCCGGCCTCAACGTGCGGGGCCAGGTGGCGTCGCCGACCTTCGTCATCGCGCGCGAGCACCCGCCGTTGGCCCGCGAGGACGGCACGCGCGGACCGGCCCTCGTGCACGTCGACGCCTACCGGCTGGGCTCGCTCGACGAGGTCGACGCGCTGGACCTGGACGCCGGGCTGGACGAGTCGGTGACCGTCGTCGAGTGGGGTGCGGGTTGGGTCGAGGGCCTGGCCGAGGACCGGCTCGAGGTCGCCCTGCAGCGGCCGCGCGGCGGTGTGGTCGACGAGGCCGACGGCGACGGCGGCGCGGGGGAGCGGGTCGCGACCGTGCGCGGCATCGGAGAGCGCTGGGCCGGCGTCACCCTGCCCGGGGCGACCGCCGCCGACGTGGCAGGCTGATCCCGTGCCCGTCCTCGCTCTCGACACCTCCGGCGCCGTCGCCGTCGCGCTGACCTCCGACACCGGCGAGGTGCTCGCCGCCCGCTCCGACAGCCAGCAGCGGCACCATGCCGAGCTGCTCGCGCCCA
>NZ_QWKP01000113.1 GCF_003470205.1 Cellulomonas rhizosphaerae | reverse complement strand
GGGGCGCGGGCTGCTGGGCCGCGACCGGCTCGGTGACAGGCGCCGGCGTGGGAGCGGCGACCACCGGGGTCGGCTCGGACTCGAGCGGGACGAGCGCGGGGGCGTCCTCGACCTCCTCGACCGCGACAGGCTCGGGCTCGACGACCGGCTCAGGCTCGACGACTGCGACCGGCTCGGGCTCGACCGCGAGAGGCTCGGGCGTCGGCTCGGGCTCGACGGCCACCGGCTCGGGCGCGACCGGCTCGGCCACGGGCGCGACCGGCTCGGGCTCGACCGCGACCGGCTCGGACGCGACGGCAGCCGGCGCGACCGCCGGGATCGCCGCGGTCCCCTCGGCCGCCTCGGCCGGCACGAGCGAGACCTGCACGGCGGACGCGGCCGCGGCCCCGTCCCCGAGGGGCCACGCGCTCTCGTCGGCCGACGTCCCCGCCACGCGCAGCTCGATGGCCGTCGCGGGCTCGAGCACCTGCTCGGTCCACGTGGTCACACCGTCGGCGGTCAGCGTGCGCGACCCGACGGCCGACGACACGACGACCTCGACGTCCCCGCGCTGCACGATGTGCACGCGCTGACCCCGCACGGCGACCAGCGCGAAGCCGGGCAGCCCCTCGAACCCCTGCCGCGCGAGGACCGCGAGGGCGCCGAGCACGCCGTCGGCCCCGCGCTCCCACACGGACCGGACGGTCTCGGCGGGCACGCTCGGGTCGAGCAGGGCCACGAAGCCGGGGCACGCGACCGCGGTCCAGTCGCCGGGACGGTAGGCGGGCACGCTCATCGCGGCAGCTCCTCGGAAGCGGAAGAGGGTCGGATCCGGGGCACGGTGGCCCCGTGCAGCATCTCGTCCCACTGGTGGACACCGAGCTCGGCGCCCATCCGGGGGACGGTGATGTGGACGTCGTCGAGCTGGCCGGCGGCGGTCGCGACGTCGACGACGACCGCGCTGACGTTGTCGCGCGCGCCGTGCTCGAGGGCCTTGCCGACCAGCGTCGCAGCGGCCTCCTGCGCGTCCGGGACGGAGGCCAGCACCGCGGCCAGCTCGGCCGGGCCGAGCTCGCGCGTGAGGCCGTCCGTGCAGATGAGCAGGCGGTCGTGCGGCCCCGAGGGCAGCAGCCAGTAGTCGGGCTCGGGCTCGCCGCTGGTGCCGAGCGCGCGCGTCAGCACGTGGCGCTCGGGGTGCGAGGCCGCGTCGGCCACGTCGATGCGGCCCATGTCGATGAGCTCCTGGACCACCGAGTGGTCCACGCTGACCTGCTCGAGGCGCTCGTCGGACCAGCGGTACACGCGCGAGTCGCCGACGTTGAACACCAGCCAGTACGCGCCGCCCTCGTGGACGGTGACCGCGACACCGGCGACGGTCGTGCCGCCCTGGCGGCCGCCCGTGAACTCGCCGCGGATGCGGCTCGCGGTGCGCGAGAAGCACGCGTGCACGTCGTCGGCCGTGGCGGACGGCTGGCCCGCGAGCTGCGCGAACTCCTCCACCGCGATCCTGCTGGCCAGGTCGCCCGCGTCGTGCCCGCCCATGCCGTCGGCGACGAGGAACACCGGCGGGTACGCCAGCAGCGCGTCCTCATTGACCTCACGCACGAGCCCGCGATCGGTCGCGGATCCCCACGACGTGCGCATGGCCACCCCCTCGTGTCGGTCGCCGGGCGTCGGAGCCTGACGATTGCATCGGCGCACATCGTGCCTCACCTGAGGCCAGAACGGCACATCTGGCGGCAGAACGGGCGCTCGCGCGTCGGATCAGCAACGCGGATCAGATGCCCAGCTGGAACACGCCCCAGTAGGCCAGCACGACGAGCAGCACGGACGAGCCGACGACGACGGACCAGAACGCGACGGCACGCAGCACGCCCTGCGCGGACCGCCCGGCCGCGGCCAGCGCCTCGCGCTCGCGCTGCAGCAACAGCACGCCCGCGGCGACGGCGGCGATGCCGAGCAGGCGCACCAGAACCCACCCGCCCTTGACCACCCAGTCGTTGTGCGCGTAGTCGAGCGCGAGCTTGGCGATCGAGACGAGGTACCAGACGAGCGCGGCGACCGTGAGCAGTGCCCCGAGCGCGCACAGCACCATGCGGACCGCGACCCCGCGCGGGAAACGGTGCACCACGACGTCCGCACCGCCGCGCCGGCGCCGGACCGCCTCGACCACGCGCGCGGTCGGCACGAGTACCAGCGGCAGGACCAGCAACACGCCCGCGACCAGGACGGTGGCGATGACCACGTCGCCGTTGCGCAGCCAGCTCGGCTCCGGCACGGGCGCCGCGAGGAACTCCTGGGTCGGCTGGTCGCCCGCGATGTGCGGGACGGCCCCGGCGGTGGCGGGCAGGCCGAGCACCCAGCCGGACAGGTCGTCGAGGAAGCTCGTCGGCATGACGTCGTCGATCTTCATGCCGTGGTTCGCGCCCGCGTAGTAGCGGATCGTCACGTCGCCGTCGCCCGCGATCGCGGTGTCGCGGAGCAGCTGCTCCGCGCCCTGCACGATCGGCATCGAGGCGTCGCCCGTGCCGTACACCATGAGGATCGGCTGGGTCATCTGCCGCTGCCACGGCGTCACGTCGAAGTCGGCGTACTCGAACCCGCCGCCCGGCAGCGCCATCCCGACGGCGCGCGGGATCGCCCGGAACACCCCGTGCGGCACGTTGGTGTTGCGCAGGTAGTTGTCGGCCGCGAACGCGGCCTGCTCGCGCGGCGGCACCACGGGCGCGGACGCGAGCACGACGAAGCCGAGGTTCTTGTCCTTCGCGGCCATCACGGGCGCGATCCAGGCACCCTCGCTCTCGGCGTACACCCCGACGCGCGTCGGGTCGACACCCGCGTGCTTGCGCAGCACCTGCACCGACCTCTCGTAGTCGGCCGCCATCGCGACGTAGTCCCGGTGCCGCGCCGAGTACGTGTCGAGCCGCTTGTCCGGGACCATCGTGACGATGCCGGCCGCCGCCATCGCGGCCGTCTGGTCGCTGAACGCCGTCTCCGACGACCCCGTGCCCGCGCCGTGCACGAACACCACGCCCGGCATCGGCTCGGGCGCGCCGACGGGGACGCTGATCTTCGCCTGCACCGTGGTCCCGTCGAGCTGCACGGTCACGCGCTCGACCTCGACGGGGTAGGACTTCAGCGGCGGCGCGTTCGTGATCGCGGTCGAGGGGTTCTCGACGACCAGGGGGTCGGTCAGCGGGATCGGGTCCCACTGCGGGCCCATCACGGCCCCGAGGATCGCCAGCGCGATGACGCCCAGCGCGGTGCTCGCGACGAGCCGATACGGGCCCGTGAGGCGCCGCTCGACGAACGCGCGCGCGCCGGAGCGCCCGCGCCCCGCGTCGGCGGTCACCTCCTGGTGGTCCTGCTGCAGCACCTCAGAACCCGAGCCGTCCGAGCTGCTTGGGGTCGCGCTGCCAGTCCTTCGCCACCTTCACGTGCAGGTCGAGGTACACCTTCGTCCCGAGCAGCGCCTCGATGCCGCGGCGCGCCTGACTGCCGACGTCGCGCAGCCGCGCGCCGCCCTTGCCGATGATGATCGCCTTCTGGCTGTCGCGCTCCACGTAGAGGTTCACGCGCACGTCGAGCATCGCCGGGGCGTCGCCGAGGCGCGCGCGCGGCACGATCTCGTCGACGACCACGGCCAGCGAGTGCGGCAGCTCGTCGTGCACGCCCTCGAGCGCGGCCTCGCGCACGAGCTCGGCGACCATGACGATCTCCGGCTCGTCGGTGAGCTCGCCGTCGGCGTACAGCGGCGGGCCCTCGGGGAGGTGCCCGACCAGGACGTCGGACAGCGTGTCGACCTGGTAGCCGCCCACCGCGGAGACGGGCACGATGTCCGCCCACTCCCCCAGCCGCGAGACTGCCAGCAGGTGCTCGGCGAGGCGGCCCTTGGGCACCAGGTCCGACTTCGTGACGACCGCGACGACCGGAGTTCCCCGCCCGTCGGTGGCGAGCTGGGCCAGCTGCTCGGCGATGAAGCGGTCCCCCGGCCCGACCTTCTGGTCCGCGGGCAGGCAGAACCCGATCACGTCGACCTCGGTCAGCGTGTCCTTGACGAGCGCGTTGAGCCGCTCGCCCAGCAGCGTGCGGGGACGGTGCAGCCCGGGCGTGTCGACGAGCACCATCTGGGCGTCCTCGCGGTGCACGATGCCGCGAATGGTGTGACGCGTGGTCTGCGGCCGGTCGGACGTGATCGCGACCTTCTGCCCGACGAGCGCGTTGGTGAGCGTCGACTTGCCCGCGTTGGGCCGGCCGACGAAGCAGGCGAATCCCGAGCGGAAGGTCATGAGGTGGCTCCGTGGTTCTTGTCGTCGTGCGCGTCGTGCGAGCTGTCGCCCGGTTCGTCGTCCTCGTGACGCTCGACCTCGCTGACGAGGACGGTCGCCAGCCGTCGTCGGCGCCCCTCGACGCGGTCCGCGACCAGGTGCAGGCCGTGGATGTCACCGGCGGACCCGGGCAGAGGAACCTTACCCAGTGCCTTGGCCAGCAGTCCGCCGGCGCTGTCCACGTCCTCGTCGTCGACCTCGAGCCCGAACAGCTCGCCGAGCTCGTCGCGGCCGAGCCGCGCGGGCACGCGGTACACGCCGGGGGCGACCTGCTCGACCACCTGCGCGCTCGGGTCGTGCTCGTCGGTCAGCTCGCCGACGATCTCCTCGAGGGCATCCTCGATGGTCACGAGGCCCGCGATGCCGCCGTACTCGTCAACCACCATCGCGATGTGCGAGGCGCCCGCCTGCAGCTCGCGCAGCAGGTCGTCGACCGGCTTGGACTCGGGCACGAAGATCGCGGGGCGCACCAGGGTCGAGGCCGGCGCGTCGAGCACGTCGTCCGACTCGTCACGCTCGCCCGGCGCGATCGGCAGCCGACGCACGATGTCCTTGAGGTACAGCACGCCGCGCAGGTCGTCGACGTCGTCACCCGTGACCGGGACGCGCGAGAAGCCCGAGCGCAGCAGCAGCGCGAGCGCCTTGTGCACCGGCGAGTCGGCGTGCGCCGTGACCATGTCCGTGCGCGGCACCATCACCTCGCGCGTCAGGGTGTCGCCCAGCCCGAGCACGGAGCGGAACATCTCGCGCTCGTCGTCCTCGATCGCCTCGGACTCGCTCACGCGCTGCACCATGTCGCGCAGCTCGTCCTCGTCGTCGTCGATCGTGCCGCGTGCGCTGGGCGCGCCGCGGGCGATCGTCCCCGCGACCGCGGTGACCGCGAGCAGCGGCCCGGACAGCAGCACCAGGGTGGACAGCGGGTGCCGGCGGCCGATCGTGCGCGGGCTGACGCGGACCAGCAGGTAGGCGACCAGCGCGCACACCGCGACCGCGACGAGCCCTACGGCCCACCAGGGCAGCGAGCCAGACGCCACGACGAGGGTGATCCCGACCGTGGCGACCATCTCGGCGAGCAGCCGGACGAACGCGGCCGCAGCGGCGACGCGCGCGGGGTGCTCGACGAGGCGGCGCACGCGGTCCGAGGACGGGTGCCGCTCGGCCACGAGCTCGGTCACGGCGGCGCGCGAGACACGCAGCACGGCCACCTCACCGGCGGACAGCGCGGCGGCGGTGAGGATGCCGAGCAGCGCGACCACGACGAGAAGCGCGACGGGGACGTCGGTCATGCCGCGGCTGTCACCGACTCGCGAGGAACGTCAGCAGGAGACGGCGCTGGAGCGCGAACATCTCCTTCTCCTCCTCCGGCTCCGCGTGGTCGTAGCCGAGCAGGTGCAGGATGCCGTGCGTGGTCAGGAGCAGCAGCTCCTCCACCGTCGAGTGGCCCGCGGCGACGGCCTGGCCGGCGGCGACCTCGGGGCACAGCACGACGTCGCCGAGCAGACCGGCGGGCGTGGTCTCGCCGTCGCGCCCGGGGCGCAGCTCGTCCATCGGGAACGAGAGCACGTCCGTGGGGCCGGGCTCGTCCATCCACTTGACGTGCAGGTCCGTCATCACGTCCGTGCCGACCAGCATGATCGACAGGTCGGTCTGCGGGTGCAGGTGCATCTCGTCGAGCACGTAGCGCGCCAGGGCGGCGAACTCGGCCTCGTCGACCGCGAAGCCCGACTCGTTGTTGACCTCGATGCTCATCGGGGTTCTCAGCTCCTGTCCCAGCGCGCGTACGCGTCGATGATCTGACTCACGAGGCGGTGCCGGACCACGTCGGAGGATTCCAGCCGGCAGAACGCCACGTCGTCGACGCCGCCGAGGATCTCCTCGACGACGCGCAGGCCCGAGGGCTGCCCCGACGGCAGGTCCACCTGCGTCACGTCACCCGTGACGACCACGGTCGAGCCGAAGCCGAGCCGCGTGAGGAACATCTTCATCTGCTCGACGGACGTGTTCTGCGCCTCGTCCAGGATGATGAACGAGTCGTTGAGGGTGCGGCCGCGCATGTACGCGAGGGGGGCGACCTCGATGGTCCCGGCCTCCATGAGCCGTGGGATCGTCTCGGGGTCGACCATGTCGTGCAGCGCGTCGTACAGCGGGCGCAGGTACGGGTCGATCTTGTCCGACAGCGAGCCCGGCAGGAAGCCGAGCCGCTCGCCCGCCTCGACCGCGGGCCGCGTCAGCACGATGCGGTGCACGCGCCGCTCCTGCAGCGCCTGCACGGCCTTGGCCATCGCGAGGTACGTCTTGCCGGTGCCCGCGGGGCCGATGCCGAACGTGACGGTGTGCCGGTCGATCGCGTCGACATAGTCCTTCTGCCCCGACGTCTTGGGGCGGATGGTGCGGCCGCGGCTCGACAGGATGTTGAACGAGAGGATGTCGGCGGGCTTCGCGTGGGAGCCGGCCGTGAGCATCGAGACCGTGCGGCGCACGACGTCCGGGGTCAGGGGCGTGCCCGCGCCGGCCATCTCGACGAGCTCGTCGACGAGCCGCGCGACCAGGGCGACGTCGCCCGCGGGACCGGCGAGGCGGACCTCGTTGCCGCGGACGTGGATGTCGACCCCGGTGAAGCCGTCCTCGATCGAGCGCAGCACCTCGTCGCGCAGACCGAGGAGCTCGACCATCGAGACGTCCGCCGGGACGGAGATGCGGTGCTCGACGCGGGCGGGAGCGCCGACGGTGCGGGGTGCGGGGGTGGACTCGGCCATGAGCTCGGCAGGTGCCGCTGCGCTCCTTGCTTCTGATCGGTCGTCGCGGTGGACGTCTACGGGGTGAGTCTATCGAGCGCGTCCGACAGCGAGCTGCTCGATATCCGGGCTCAGCCCCAGCGGCCCGAGCGCTGGGCGAGCAGCGCGAGCGCCACGGGACCGGCCGTCGAGGTCCGCAGCACGTGCGGACCGAGCCGCACGGCGCGTGCGCCCGCGTCGGTCAGGCGTCGCAGCTCGTCGTCCCCGATGCCACCCTCGGGCCCGACGACGACCAGGAGCTCGCCGCCTGCGGGCAGCGCGGCCTCCGCGATGGGCACCGACGCCTCCTCGTGCAGCACGAGCGCCCCGCCCCCGGCCGCGACGACCTGCGCGATGCGGGTGGCCAGGGCCCTGCTGTCGACCGCGAGGCCGACCTCGGGAACCCACGCGCGGCGCGACTGCTTGGCGGCCGTGCGCACCGTGCCGAGCCAGCGCGCGCGGCTCTTGGCCGCGCGGTCGCCGCGCCAGACGACGATCGACCGGTCGGCCTGCCACGGCAGGACGCCGTCGGCCCCCACCTCCGTGGCCGCCTCGATCGCGAGCTCGTCCCGGTCGCCCTTGGCCAGCGCCTGGACCAGCACGAGCGGCACGGCGGGCGCGGGCTCGTCGACCCGCTCGATCACCTCGACGAGCACGCCGTCGGAGACGACCGAGGCGATGCGCCCGACGAGTCGCGCGCCCGCGCCGTCGACGACGTCGACCCGCTCCCCCACGGCCTTGCGCTGCACGACGCCCGCGTGCCGGCCCTCGGCGCCGTCGAGCAGCACCGTGTCACCGACGCTCGCGGCCTGGACGCGGGTGGGGTCGCCCAGGAAGACCGGCGCGCTCAACGCCCCGAGAGCTTGTCGCGCAGCTTGCCGAACACGCCCGAGTGGCTGGACGCGAGGCGCGCCTCGGGGCGCTCCTCGCCACGCAGCGTCGCGAGCTGGCGCAGCAGCTCGGCCTGCGCGTCGTCGAGCGCGGTCGGGACGTTCACCTCCACGTGCACGTGCAGGTCGCCGCGGCCGCCCACGTGCAGGTGGCCGAC
This sequence comes from Cellulomonas rhizosphaerae, assembly GCF_003470205.1. Lineage (GTDB taxonomy): Bacteria > Actinomycetota > Actinomycetes > Actinomycetales > Cellulomonadaceae > Cellulomonas > Cellulomonas rhizosphaerae. The sequence continues at coordinate 2,544 of NZ_QWKP01000113.1, read as the reverse complement.
GCCGAGGCCCTTGAGGGTGACGACCTGGTCCGGCTGCGTGCCGGGGCGCAGGTCCACCTCCTGCTCGCCGTCGAGCGTGTCGAGCGTGAGGACCGTGCCGAGCGCGGCTGCGGTCATCGGCACCTCGAGCGTCGCGTGCAGGTCGTCGCCGCGGCGCACGAACGTCTCGTGCTTGCGCTCGCGCACCTCGAGGTACACGTCGCCGGCCGGGCCGCCGGCGGGGCCGACCTCGCCCTGGCCCGTGAGCTTGATGCGCGTGCCGGTGTCGACACCCGCGGGCACGTCGACCGACAGGGTGCGGCGCGAGCGCACGCGGCCCTCGCCCGAGCAGTCGGTGCAGGGCTCGGGGATGACCGTGCCGAAGCCGTGGCACGCGGCGCACGGCTGTGTGGTCATGACCTGGCCGAGGAACGAGCGGGCCACGCGCTGGACCGTGCCGCGGCCGTGGCAGACCTCGCAGGTGCGCGGCGACGTGCCGGGGCGGCAGCACGTGCCCGAGCAGGTCGGGCAGACGACCGCGGTGTCGACCGGCACCTCGCGGTGCACGCCGAACGTCACGTCGGACAGCTCGAGGTCGAGCCGGACGAGCGCGTCCTGGCCACGGCGGGCGCGCGGGATCGGGCCGCGCTGCGCCTGGGCACCCGCGGCGCCGAAGAACGTCTCGAAGATGTCCTGGAAGCCGAACCCGGCCCCCGCGCCGCCGCCGGCCGAGCCGTCGCCGCCGAGGTCGTACGAGCGTCGCTTGTCCGGGTTGCCGAGCACGTCGTAGGCGCGCGAGACGTCCTTGAACCGCTCCTCGGCGCCCGGGTCCTCGCCGGCGACGTCCGGGTGGTGCTCGCGGGCGAGCTTGCGGTACGCCTTCTTGATCTGCTCCGGGCTCGCGTCGCGCGGCACGCCGAGGATCTCGTAGTAGTCGGTCACAGCTCTCTTCTCGTGGTCACGCTCGGGCTCCTCAGGAGCCGGCCAGGATGCGGGTCAGGTAGCGGGCGACAGCGCGCACGGCGGCCATCGTCCCGGGGTAGTCCATGCGGGTGGGGCCGATCGAGCCGACGCGGGCGATCGCGCCGTGCTCGTCGCCGTAGCCCGTGGTCACGAAGCTCGTCTCGAGCAGGCCGGCGTGCTGGGTCTCGCGGCCGATCCGGACCGAGACCGTGGCCTCGTCCTCGGCCATCTCCGAGAGCAGCCGCATGAGCACGACCTGCTCCTCGAGCGCCTCGAGCACGGGGCCCAGGGTCCCGACGAAGTCGGCGCCGCCCACGCGGGCCAGGTTCGCGGTGCCGGCGAGCACGACGCGCTCCTCGGACTCCTGCGCGAGGGTCTCCTCGATGATCGTGACGACCGACGCGACGAGCGAGACGTGCACGGGCTCGAAGGCCGCGGTCAGCGTGTCGAGCGCACCCGTCAGCTCCGAGAGGCGACGACCGGCGACGCACACGTTGAGCTGCACGCGCAGGCGCGCGACGAGCAGCTCGTCGAGCTCGGCGTCCGTCTCCAGGGTGCGCTGCTCGACCCGGCCGGTGTCGGTGATGAGCACGACGAGCAGGTGGCGCGGGCCGACGGGCACGAGCTCGATGTGCCGCAGCGCCGAGCGCCGCAGCGACGGGTACTGCACGACCGCGACCTGCTGCGTCAGCTGCGCGATGAGGCGCACCGAGCGGTCGACGACGTCGTCCAGGTCCACCGCGTCCTCGAGGAACGAGCCGATCGCGCGCCGCTCGGGCGCCGACAGCGGCTTGACCGTGGAGAGGCGGTCGACGAACACGCGGTAGCCCTTGTCGGTGGGCACGCGCCCGGCCGAGGTGTGCGGCTGCGCGATGTAGCCGGCCTCCTCGAGGGCGGCCATGTCGTTGCGGATCGTGGCGGGCGACACGCCGAGCATGTGCCGCTCGACGAGCGCACGCGATCCGACGGGCTCCCGCGTCGCCACGTAGTCCTCGACGATGGCGCGCAGCACGTCCAGGCGGCGGTCGTCGCTCACGGTGCACCCTCCTTCGTCGAATCCTCCGGCCTGACCGCCGGTCGTCCAGCATGCGTGCCAGACCGGTAGCACTCTCGGTCTGCGAGTGCCAAGCCTACGCCGCCACGCCGACACCTACCGGCTCGTGCCCACGCTGGGCGACCTAGGGTGTCGGGCGTGAACGACGACCGCTACGGCTCCGACGTCCTGGGGGCGGGCTCCGCCGCCACCCACCACCGACCCGCGCGCACGTCGCGTCCGCAGCCCGCGGACCGCGGGCTCGTGGTCGAGGAGGTCACCACCGGCTGGGTGGGCGCCGTGACGCGCGTCGAGAAGTCGGGCGGTCAGCACGTCGTCGTCCTCGAGGACCGCCGGGGCCGCACGCGCACGTTCCCGCTCGGGCCGGGGTTCTGGGTCGACGGCGAGCCCGTGCTGCTCACGGCGCCGGTCCGGCAGACCGCGCCGGCCGCGCCCACCCGCACCGCGTCGGGCTCGGTGGCCGTGCACGACGCGCGCGCCCGGGTGGCCCGCGCGAGCCGGATCTGGGTCGAGGGCAAGCACGACGCGGAGCTCGTCGAGAAGGTCTG
>NZ_QWKP01000112.1 GCF_003470205.1 Cellulomonas rhizosphaerae | reverse complement strand
GGTGGCCGCCCGGACGCCGGGGTGGGAGTGGGTCAGCGGGCGCCGAGCGCGTGCTCGAGGGCCAGCTGGTTGAGCCGGACGAAGCCGAAGCCGCGCGCGGCGACCGCGTCGACGTCGAGGTCCTCGTACGCGCTGCGGTCGGCCAGCAGGTCGGCGAGCGTCTCGCCCTCGGCCAGCGTCGGCTGCGAGAGCTCGAGCACGCCCGACTCCTCGAGCGCGGCCTGCACCTCGGGGTCGGCGCGGAACGCGAGCGCCCGCTCCTTGAGCAGGAGGTACGTCGACATGTTCGCCGCGGCCGAGTCCCACACGCCCTGGAAGTCCTCGGTGCGCGAGGGCTTGTAGTCGAAGTGGCGCGGGCCGTCGTACCGCGGGCCGCCCGAGGGGAAGCCGTTCTCGATCAGGTCCACGGTCGCGAACGCCGAGAACAGGTCACCGTGGCCGAACACCAGGTCCTGGTCGTACTTGATGGACCGCTGGCCGTTGAGGTCGATGTGGAACAGCTTCTCGGCCCACAGCGCCTGGGCGATGCCCGACGTGTAGTTGAGGCCGGCCATCTGCTCGTGGCCCGTTTCCGGGTTGAGGCCGACGATGTCGCCGTGCTCGAGCTTGGCGATCAGCGCCAGCGCGTGCCCGACCGTCGGGAGCAGGATGTCGCCGCGGGGCTCGTTGGGCTTGGGCTCGATCGCGATGCGCAGGCCGTAGCCCTTGTCCTTGATGTACGCGGCGACGGTGTCGATGCCCTCGGCGTAGCGGTCGTGCGCGGCGTTGAGGTCCTTGGCGGAGTCGTACTCCGCGCCCTCACGCCCGCCCCACATGACGAACGTGTCCGCGCCGAGCGACGCGGCGAGGTCGACGTTGCGGATGACCTTGCGCAGGCCGTAGCGGCGCACGCGGCGGTCGTTCGACGTGAAGCCGCCGTCCTTGAAGATCGGGTGGCTGAACGTGTTCGTCGTGACCATCTCGACGGTGATGCCGGTCTCGGCCAGCGCGCCGCGGAAGCGGTCGAGGATCTTGTCGCGCTCGGCGTCCGACGAGCCGAACGGGACCACGTCGTCGTCGTGGAACGTGACGTGCGAGGCGCCCAGCTCGGCGAGCTTGTGCACGGACTCGACCGGGTCGAGCCACGGGCGGGACGCGGAACCGAACTGGTCCTGCGCGTTCCAGCCCACGGTCCACAGGCCGAAGGAGAACTTGTCATCGGGGGTGGGCTTGCGCACCATCACGCGACCTCTCAACGTTGAGACGGGATTAGTTGTATGAATGAACTTATGCCTGTGAGCGGCTAGGGTCAAGTCCCATGAGGGCGACAGCGGCGCGGCAGGGCAGCCTGCGCGAGCACAACCTGGGGCTGGTGCTGCGCACCGTCCTGGACGTGCGCGCCGCGCACGAGCCGCCGCCCTCGCGCGCCGACGTCGCGGCAGCGACCGGGCTCGCCAAGGCCACGGTCTCGGCGCTCGTCGACCGTCTCGTGGCCGGTGGTCTGCTCGCCGAGCTCGCCCCCGCCGCGCCGCTCCGCGCGGGCCGCCCGGCTGTGCCGCTGACCGCCCCGACGGCCACGCTGGCCGCGATCGGCACCGAGATCAACGTCGACTACCTCGGCGTGCGCGTCGTCGACCTCGCGGGCACGGTGCTCGACGAGCGCATCGCGCGGACCGACCTGCGCGGCAGCGACCCGGCGGCGACCCTCGCGGTCCTGGGGAGCCTCGTCGAGGAGGTCGCCGGAACGGCCCCGAGCCTCGTCGGGACCGCGCTCGCGCTCCCGGGCCTGGTCGACCGCTCGTCGGGCGTCCTGCGCCTGGCCCCCAACCTCGGGTGGCGCGACGTCGACGTGACCCGCGCGCTGAGCGAGGCGTCGCCCACGCTCGCGGCGCACCCGCCGATGCTCGCCAACGAGGCCGACCTCGCCGCCCGGGCCGAGTCCGCGGCGCGGCACGTGGCGGGCCAGGACCGGCCGAGCTTCCTGTACGTCTCGGGGGAGATCGGCATCGGCTCGGCCCTCGTGCTCGACGGCGAGCTGTTCGGCGGCCGGCACGGGTGGGCCGGCGAGGTGGGGCACACCGTCGTCGCCGACGGGCGCACCCTGGAGCAGGTGGCCGGCCAGGACGCGATGCTCCGGGCGGCCGGCCTGGAGCCGGGTGCCGGGCTCGATGCGCTCGTCGCGGCGGCTGAGCGCGGCAGGGCCTCGGCCACGGGCGCGCTCGAGGTGGCGGGCAGCGCGCTCGGCCTCGCGCTCGCCAACGTCGTGAACGTCGTCGACGTCTCCGACCTGGTCCTCGGCGGTACCTACGCGCGCCTCGCACGCTGGCTGCGCGAACCCGTCCTGGCCGCCCTCCGCTCGCACGTCCTGGCCGCGCCCTGGGCCGAGCCGCACGTCGACGTCGCGCTCGCGGGCGAGCTGCCGGCGATGACCGGCGGCGCGCTCGCCCAGCTGGGTCGCGTGCTCGCCGACCCCGCGGACTGGTTGTCGGAGCCCTGACCTGAGACAACGGGCGCGCACCCTGGCATGCTCGCGAGCGTGACCACCGAGGAGCCGGGCCCCCGCCCCGCGACGAAGCCGAAGCTCGGCCGGCCGACCCCGCGCGACGCGGTGTCCGGCTTCGTCACCGGCCTGTTCAGCATCCCCGAGGGCATGGCCTACGCCAGCATCGGCGGGTTCGCGGCGCCGCTCGGGCTCTACTCCGGCATCGTGCCGACGATCGTCGGCTCGGTCTTCGCGCGGACCGTGCTCATGGTCACGACGCTGACCAGCGCCATCGCGCTGTCGTCGCAGAGCGTCATGGCCTCGGCGGGACTGAAGCCGGGGGACCTCGGCGCGCTCGCCACGCTCGCGGTGCTCGTCGGCCTCGTCATGCTGATCCTCGGCCTGCTCAAGCTCGGCTCGGTGATGTCGTTCGTCTCGACCGCGGTGATGACCGGGTTCACCACGGGCATCGCGCTGCAGATCATCACGGGCGTGCTCAAGGACGCGACGGGCTACAGCCCGCAGAGCTCCAACACGCTCGGCAAGGTGGTCGACTCGTTCGCGCACATCGGGTCGTGGGATCCCCTGACCACGGCGGTCGCCGCGGGGACGGTCGCGGTCTGGGCGCTCGCCCGGACGGTCAAGCGGCTCGAGTCGCTCGCGACCCTCGTCGCGCTCGTCGTCGCCACGGTCGTGGCCGTCGCCGCGAACTTCGACATCGAGCGCGTCTCCGACATCGCGGCGATCACCCGCACGCTGCCGCCGTTCAGCCTGCCGGACCTCTCGGCGATCCCCGACCTGGCGACGGGGGCCATCGCCATCGCGCTCGTCGCGCTCGCGCAGTCGGCCGGCATCGGCGCCGCCGTGCCCAACCCCGACGGCACCCGCCCCGACGCGTCGAAGGACTTCACCGCGCAGGGCCTGGCCAACATCGCCGGAGGCTTCTTCTCCGCGCTGCCCACCGGCGGCTCGCTGTCCCGGACCGGCGTCGGCACGAGCGCGGGCGCGCGGACCCGGTGGTCGGGCATCTTCGCCGGCATCTGGCTGCTGGTCCTCGTGCTGGCGGTCGGGCCGGTCGCGGGGATCATCCCCATGGCGGTCATCGGCGGCCTGCTGCTCGTCATCGGCGGCGAGCTCGTGTGGGGACGCAGGGCCGACATCGCCCTCGTCGTGCGGACCTCGTGGCTCTCCGCGCTCGCGATGCTCGTGACGTTCCTGGCGACCACCGCGCTGCCCCTGCAGGACGCGATCTTCCTGGGTGCCGGGCTCTCGATCCTGCTCTACGCGGTCGAGGTCTCGAAGAGGGCGCGCATCGTCCAGCTCGTCCCGGACGACGACGGCGGGTGGCGGCTCGAGGACGCGCCGGCGACCCTGCCGAGCGGGCGGACGACGGTGCTGCACGTGGTCGGCTCGGGTTTCTTCGCCGAGGTCGGCCGGCTCGAGGAGGAGTGGCCCGACACGAACGGCGCGCGCGACGCCGCGGTGGTCCTGTCCGTGCGGGGCGCGACCGGGATCCCGTCGTCGACCCTGCTCAAGGCGCTCGAGCGCGTGGCCCGCCAGCTGCGCGACCAGGGCAACGTCCTGGTGCTCGCCGGCGTCTCGGGACCGACGCGCGAGCTGCTGGCGCGCAGCGGGCTCGTCGACGTGCTCGGCGACGCGGTCGTCGCGGAGTCCTCGGTGGTGCTGGGCGCCGTCCGCGAGGCGTATGACCTGGCCGAACGTCGTCGCACGGAACGTCCCGAGCGTTCAGCAACCTGACAGGTGTGACCCCTGCCCGGCGGGTCCAATGTCGTGGTTGTGTGGGTCCATGACGCTCCCCGAGCCCGACGAGGCCGACTTCATCGCCACCCAGCGCGGCAAGATCGCGGACCTGACACCCGACGTCGTCCTCGGCGACGACGGCCACGTGGTCTGGGACACCCACCGCTACGACTTCATCCAGGGCGACTGCCCGCCCACGGCCAACCCGAGCCTCTGGCGGCAGGCGCAGCTGACGGCGGTCGGCGGCCTGTTCGAGGTCGTCGAGGGCGTCTACCAGGTGCGCGGCTTCGACATCTCGAACATGTCGTTCGTCGAGGGCGACGAGGGCGTGGTCGTCGTCGACACGCTGATGTCGATGGAGACCGCGGCGGCCGCGCTGGCGCTGTACCGCGCCCACCGCGGCGAGCGTCGCGTGACCGCGCTGATCATCACGCACTCGCACGCCGACCACTACGGCGGCATGAGCGCTGTCGCCGAGGAGGGCACCGAGATCTTTGCGCCGCACGGCTTCCTCGAGCACACCGTCTCGGAGAACGTGTACGCGGGCTCGGCCATGTCGCGCCGAGCGGTCTACATGTACGCGGCCGACCTGCCGGCCGACGCGACCGGCCAGCTCGGCGCCGGCCTCGGCATGGCGACGTCGAACGGCAAGCTCTCGCTCGCCGCGCCGACGGTCGACGTCACCGAGACGGGCCAGGAGGCCACGGTCGACGGCGTCCGCATGGTGTTCCAGGTGACGCCGGGCACCGAGGCGCCCGCCGAGATGAACATCTGGTTCCCCGACCGCAAGGCGCTGTGCATGGCCGAGAACGCCACCCACACGCTGCACAACTTGCTCACGCTGCGCGGCGCCGAGGTGCGCGACCCGCGCGGCTGGGCCCGCTACCTGCACGAGTCGCTCGAGCTGTGGGGCGACGAGGCCGAGGTCGTCTTCGCGTCCCACCACTGGCCGACGTGGGGCATCGACGGCATCCGCTCGTTCCTGTCGACCCAGCGCGACATGTACCAGTACCTGCACGACCAGACGCTGCGCCTGATGAACCAGGGCCTGACGGGCATCGAGGTCGCCGAGCGGCTCGAGATCGCGGGCGGTCTCGAGGGCGCGTGGAGCGTGCGCGGCTACTACGGCTCGGTCAGCCACAACATCAAGGCGATCTACCAACGCTACCTCGGCTGGTTCGACGGCAACCCCGCGCACCTGTGGGAGCTGCCCCCGGAGGACGAGGGCGCACGGTTCCTCGAGCTCGTCGGCGGCGCGGACGTCGCCTTGGCCAAGGTCGAGCAGCTCGTCGCGTCCGACGACCCGGCCGACTGGCGCTGGGCCGCGACCGTGGCCAGCCACGTCGTGTTCGGCGGCGGGGACGACGAGCGGGCGCGCGAGCTGCTCGCCCGGGTGCTGACCAGGCTCGGCCACGGCGCGGAGAACGCCACGTGGCGCAACTTCTACCTGCGCGGCGCGCAGGAGCTGCGCGGTGACATCGCCGCCCCGCCGCCCAACCTGTCCACGCCCGAGGTGCTGGCCGCGCTGACGATCACCCAGCTGTTCGACTCGATCGGCGTGCGCATCGACGGCCCCCGCGCGGCGTCGGACTCGCTGTCGATCGACTGGGTGCTGCGCGACCAGGACCTCACCTACCGCACGATCCTGTCCAACGGTGCGCTGATCCACGCCGCGAAGGGCGCCCGGGACGCGGAGCCGGACCTCACGGCGACGCTCACGAAGCCGCTCCTGCTGCGCCTGCTGTTCACGCAGCAGCACGACGGCATCACGTTCCAGGGCGACGCGGGCGTGCTGGTACGGCTGCTGTCGTACGTCGACGAGGTGTCGAACACGTTCCCGATCGTCACGCCCTGACGCCGCGGACCCCGGCCCGCGCAGGCGGGTCGGGGTCGTAGGCTCGTCGGCCGTGACCCACCTCTGGATCGGTACGTACCCGTCGGCCGGCGCCGGCACGCCCGTCGGCCTCGGCGAGGGCGTCTGGACCGTCGAGCTCGACCCCGCGACGGGCGAGCTGAGCGAGCCCCGCCAGGTCGCGACGTCCCCGTCGCCGTCCTTCGTCGCCGCGCACCCGAACGGCCGGGTCGTCTACGCGGTCAACGAGCACACCGACGGCACCGTGACGGCGTTCGACGTGACCCCCGACGGGCTCGTCGAGCGCGGGGTGGTGCCGTCCGGCGGCGACGACCCGTGCCACGTCGTGGTCGACGGCCGCACGCTCCTGGTCGCCAACTACAGCTCGGGCACCCTGGCCGCGATCCCGCTCGACGAGGACGGAGCCTTCGCCGGCGACGCGACCGTGTTCGGGCACGAGGGGAGCGGGCCGAACGCCGAGCGGCAGGAGGGGCCGCACGCGCACTTCGTCGCGCTCGACCCTGCCGGAGTGCACGTGCTCGTCGTCGACCTCGGCACCGACGAGATCCGCCGGTACGCGCGGACCGCGGACGGCCTGCGGCCCGACGGCATCGCCGCGACGTTCGCGCCCGGCACCGGCCCGCGGCACCTCGCGTTCGCGGCCGACGGGCGGCACGCGTACGTCGTCGGCGAGCTCGACAACTCGATGCACGTCCTCGCATGGCCCGCGGGCACGGAGCTGCAGCGCGTGCCCGTCGCCACGGACTCGCTGCTCGCGCACGTCCTGCTCGACGGCGACCGCCTGCTGGTCGGCGTGCGCGGCGGCGACGTCATCGCGCGGCTGTCGGTCGGCGACGACGCGCTGCTCACCCCGGTGGCCGACGACGACCTGCCCGGCTCCTGGCCCCGGCACCACGAGGTCGTCGACGGCTGGACGATCGTGGCCGAGCAGATCGGCGGCGCGCTGACGGCGCTCGGGCCCGACGGGTCGGTCGCGTCCCGCCTGCCGCTGCCCGCCCCGGCCTGCATCGTGCCCATCCTCTGAGACGTCGCGAGGTCCCGGAGCGAGCACCGCTGCGCTGCGGGAGAATGGGTCTAGAAGACCGCCCGCCGACAGGAGCTCACGTGACCCGCGCACCCCGCGTCGCCATGCTCTCGGTGCACACCTCGCCGCTCGAGCAGCCCGGCACGGGCGACGCCGGCGGCATGAACGTCTACGTGCTGGAGCTCTCCCGCGCGCTCGCGGCTCGGGGCGCCCGCGTAGAGGTGTTCACGCGCGCGACCTCCTCGGAGCTGCCCGAGACCGTGGTGCTGCCGGGCGCGGATGCGTCGGGCGTGCGGCTGTCGCCCGACGAGAGCCGCGCGGTGCTCCTCGCCGACGACGTGCCCGCGGGCGTCGTGCCCCCCGTGCTCGTCCACCACGTGCCGGCCGGACCGTTCGAGCGGCTCGACAAGAACGACCTCCCGGGCGTCCTGTGCGGCATGGCCGCCGGCGTCCTGCGCACCGAGTCGGCCCGCCGTCCCGGCTGGTACGACGTCGTCCACTCGCACTACTGGCTCTCCGGCCAGGTGGGTCGCATCGCGGCCGACCGCTGGGAGGTGCCGCTCGTGCACACCGCGCACACGCTCGCGCGGGTCAAGAACGCCGCGCTCGCGCCGGGCGACGAGGCCGAGCCCGCCGCGCGCGAGCTCGGCGAGGAACAGGTGGTCGCCGAGGCCGACGCGCTGGTCGCCTCGACCCCGGCCGAGGCGCGCGAGCTCGTCGAGCTCTACGGCGCCGACCCCGCGCGTGTGCACGTCGTCGAGCCGGGCGTGGACCTGCGCCGCTTCGCGCCCGTGCCCGCGGCGGACCGCGTCGCCGCGCGCCGCACGCTCGGGCTGCCCGTCGACCGCGACATCGTGCTGTTCGCCGGCCGTGTGCAGGCCCTCAAGGCGCCCGACGTGCTCGTCCGTGCGCTCGGCGTCCTGCGCGAGTCGGGCCGGCCCGTGCCGCTGCTCGTCGTGCTCGGTGGCCCGTCCGGCCGCTCGACGTCGGTCCGCGAGCTGCTCGCCCTGGCCGCCGTGACGGGCGTGGCCGACGACGTCATGGTCCGGCCGCCCGCGGACCGCGACACCCTCGCCAGCTGGTACCACGCGGCCGACCTCGTCGCCATGCCCTCGCGCTCGGAGTCCTTCGGGCTCGTCGCCGCCGAGGCGCAGGCGGCGGGCGTGCCCGTGGTCGCCGCGGCGGTGGGCGGCTTGCGCTCGATCGTCGACGACCGGGTCTCCGGCCTGCTGGTCCGCGGCCACGACCCGGCGCGCTGGGCCGACGAGCTCGCGGGCCTGCTCGCCGACCGGCCCCGGCTGCTCGCCTACGGGGAGGCCGCGCGCCCGGTCGCGGAGCGGTTCGGCTGGGACACCGCGGCCGACCAGCTGCTCAAGGTCTACGCGGTCGCCCGGGAGCCGGGGCGCTAGTGCTGACCCTGCGTCCCAGGGACTGACGTCCTTGCGACGCACGCCCCGGGCTGCGGCAGGATGAACCCATGACCTACACCCTCGTGCTGCTCCGCCACGGCGAGAGCGAGTGGAATGCCAAGAACCTGTTCACCGGCTGGGTCGACGTGGCCCTCTCGGAGAAGGGCGTCGAGGAGGCCAAGCGCGGCGGGACGCTGCTCACGGACGCGGGCGTGCTGCCCGACGTCGTGCACACGTCGCTGCTGCGCCGGGCCATCACGACGGCCAACCTGGCCCTCGACGCCGCTGACCGCCACTGGATCCCCGTCAAGCGGTCCTGGCGCCTGAACGAGCGTCACTACGGCGCGCTGCAGGGCAAGGACAAGAAGCAGACGCTCGACGAGTACGGCGAGGAGCAGTTCATGCTCTGGCGCCGCTCCTACGACTTCCCGCCGCCGGACATCGAGCTCGGCTCGGAGTTCTCGCAGGACACGGACCCGCGCTACGCCGGCGAGCCCATCCCGCGCGCCGAGGCGCTCGAGCAGGTCCTCGTGCGTGCGCTGCCCTACTGGGAGTCCGAGATCGTCCCCGACCTCCAGACGGGCAAGACTGTCCTGGTCGCCGCGCACGGCAACTCGATCCGCGCCCTGGTCAAGCACCTGGACGACGTCGACTCGGGCACGATCGCCGGGATCAACATCCCGACCGGCATCCCGCTGCTCTACACGCTCGACGAGGAGACGCTCAAGCCCACCAACCCGGGCGGCACGTACCTCGACCCCGACGCCGCGGCCGAGGCCATCAAGGCCGTCGCCAACCAGGGTCGCTGACCTTCTCGCGGACGCCCCGGTCACCCTCTCGCAGGGTGGCCGGGGCGTCGTGCGCTCAGGCGAACATCCCGCGGTCCGCGCCGGTCAGGGCGGCACCGACGAGGCCGACGACGAGGCACGCGGCGAGCGCGAACCACCGCGCGCGCCGGGACGCGCCGCGCAGCGCGAGGACGATCGTGGCGAGCGTCGTGACCCCGATCGCCGCCACGGCCCACCACGCCGTGGGGTGGCCCCGGTCGGGCTCGCAGCCCGGCGGGGGTGGGTAGACCAAGGGGCAGGTGATCGGCCAGACCGCGGCGTAGAAGACCAGGTTGAGCGTGACGACCCCGATCAGCACCGCGGCGACGATCGTCCGCACCGACACCCGTCGGCCCGTGCCCTGCGCCAGCGTGCTCGCCCCCGTCATGGCGCGATTCAAGCAGGTCCGACGCGTGCGCGTGCCCGGTTTGCCCGGTCACCTCTCCTCGAAGATCGTGACGGCCACGCCCTCGGGCCCGGCGAGCCGCGCGTTGAGCGAGTCCCAGGGCGTGCGCACGGGCGGGGCGACGACGACGGTCCCGGCGGCCTCGAGGCGTCGGGTCGTCCCGTCGGCGTCGTCGACCTCGAAGGCCAGGCGCAGCGCCGGCGGCTCGCCGTGGACGCCCTCGACCCGCTCGATGTACCGCGCGTGCGGCTCGTCGGTCAGCTCGAGCGTCGCGCGCCCTGCCTCGAGGATGACGACCCGGCCGTCGGGGTCGCTGAAGGCGTCCTGCTCGGTCATGCCGAGCGCGTCGCGGTAGAACGCCACCGCCGCGTCGAGGTCGGCGACGGTCAGGACGAGGCGGAGCTGGCGGACGGTCGGATCGCTCATGCGACCCGACCGTACGCCGGGAACCCAGACGGCCTCAGGAGGCGGAGCGGTCCAGCTCGTCGGCGTTGACCCCGGTGACCAGGTAGACGACGCGCTTGGCGACGGAGACCGCGTGGTCGCCGAACCGCTCGTAGTACCGGCCCAGCAGCGTGACGTCGATCGTCTCCTGGGGGCTGCCGACCCACGACCCGCCGAGGAGGGCGGTGAACGTGTCCTCGTGCAGCTCGTCGAGCAGGTCGTCGTCCGACTCGATGCTCTCCGCGAGCGCGAGCTCGCGGTTGGTCAGCAGCGTCGACGTGCGGCGTGCCACGCGGACGGCCGCGTCGTGCATCTCGGCGAACGTGCCGGACATGCTCTGGGGCACGGCCTGGCGCGGGTAGCGGCCGCGCGCCACCTGGGCG
>NZ_QWKP01000111.1 GCF_003470205.1 Cellulomonas rhizosphaerae | reverse complement strand
GTTCGACATCGCCGGCAGCGACCTGCAGTTCACCATCGACTGGACCACCGGCGCGCACACCGGCGGCGCCACGCCCGTGACGGCGCAGGGCCCGGGTGCTGGGGAGCTCGCACGCGTCCAAGACAACACGCACGTCTTCGACGTCGTGCTCAACGCGATGCGCGGAAGGAGGTAACCGGTCCGGGTTTCAGCGAGTCCATCTCGGAGGTGTTCTATGGCAAGGATCGGACGACGAGCGGCCGCGGTCGGAACGGCGTTCGCACTCGTGTTCGCGGCGGGAGGCAGCGCCCTGGCGGCCGGCATGACCAGCGACGACCAGGCGCTGGCCCCGACGCGACTACCTGCCGCCAGATCGATCGAGCAGAAGGTCAACAACCTGCTCGCCCGGATGACGACGAAGGAGAAGCTGCAGCAGGTCCAGCTCCTCTCCGACGGGCAGATCACCGACGCCGACGCCAAAGCCGGCGTCGGATCGGTGTTCAGCCTGGTCGACGCCGCACAGATCAACCACTTCCAGCACATCGCGGTCGAGCAGTCGCGGCTGCACATCCCCATCCTGTTCGCGTACGACACGATCCACGGCTACCGCACGATCTTCCCGGTGCCGCTCGGCGCCGCGAGCTCCTTCGACCCCGCGGTCGCGCGGGCCGACGCCGCCGTCGGCGCGAAGGAGTCCGCCCTCCAGGGCCTCAAGCAGGTCTACAGCCCGATGGTCGACGTCTCGCACGAGCCCCGCTGGGGCCGCATCGTCGAGGGTGCCGGTGAGGACCCGTACCTCGGCTCGGTGTTCGCCGCCGCCCGCGTCAAGGGCACGCAGGGCAACGACTACAGCGCTCCCGACAAGGTCGTCGCGAGCGTGAAGCACTACGTCGGGTACGGGCAGCCCGAGGGCGGCCGCGACTACAACACGACCGACATCTCCGAGTCCCGGCTCCGCAACCTCTACCTGCCGCCCTTCAAGGCCGCCATCGACGCCGGCGCGGACACGGTGATGTGCTCGTTCAACTCGCTCAACGGCGTTCCCGGCTGCGCGAACAAGTACACCGAGACCGACATCCTCAAGAAGGAGTGGGGCTTCGACGGCTTCATCGAGAGCGACTACACGGCCGTCGCCGAGCTGCGGGCCTGCCCGCCGGTCAAGCCCGACGAGGGCCCGTGCGGTCACGGCATCGCCGCTGCCGGCCCGGACGCCGGCGCCGCGGCGCTGATGGCCGGTACCGACTCGGAGATGGTCAGCACCTACCTGCGCGACTACGGGAAGCAGCTGCTGGCCGACGGGAAGATCTCGATCTCCCGCCTCAACGACGCGGTGAAGCGGATCCTGCGCGTCAAGTTCCGCGCCGGGCTGTTCGAGCACCCGTACGTCGACGTCGCTGCAGCCAGCAGCGCCGCGAGCTACGGCAAGCCCGCCGACCTCGCCAAGAGCCGCTGGGCCGCCGCGCGGTCGATGGTGCTGCTCAAGAATGGGGGCGAGGCGCTGCCGCTCGACCCCAGCAAGTCGACGGCCCTGATCGGCCCGTTCGGCCAGACGGTCGACGAGATGCTCGGCCCGTGGTCGGGACGCGGCGCCGACGAGCTCGCCCCGAAGTTCGTCACCCTGTTCGACGGCCTCAAGGCGGGCAGCACGGGCACGGTGACCTACACCGCGGCGTGCAACCTCGCGCACAACTTCGACCCGCCCAACAACGCCACCCCGCCGATCACCGCGGACGACGAGGTGTGCGCCGGCCCCGGCGTCGACGGCACTGATATCCAGGATGCCGTGGCCGCCGCGAACGACGCCGACCAGGTCGTGCTCGCCCTCGGCGAGAGCGGCTTCATGAGCGGCGAGTCCAACGCCCGCAGCCAGCTCGACCTCCCGGGCCACCAGGAGGAGCTGCTCAACGCGGTCGCCGCCACCGGCAAGCCCGTGGTCGTGGTGCTGTTCAACGGCCGCCCGCTGGACCTGACGGGCGTCGTCGACAAGCCGGCGGCGATCCTCGAGGCCTGGTTCCCGGGCACCGAGGGCGGCAACGCCGTCGCCGACGTGCTCTATGGCAAGGTCAACCCGGGCGGCAAGCTCCCCGTGACGTTCCCGCGGGGCGTGGGCACGGTGCCGACCTACTACAACCACGAGCCGTCGGGTCGTCCGTGCGACGCGACGTTCAAGTGGAACGCGCGCTACCGCGACCAGGACACCTGCGCGCCGCTCTTCGAGTTCGGCTACGGCCTCAGCTACACGACGTTCGAGGTCTCGAAGCTGGACCTGAGCCGGTCGAGCATCGGCCGCAACGGGCAGGTCACCGTCTCGATGGTCGTCAAGAACACCGGCGACCGTGCCGGCGACGACGTCGCGCAGGTGTACATCCACGACCCCGTCGCGAGCCTGTCCCAGCCGGTGCGCCGGCTGCGCGGGTTCGAGCGGGTCTCTCTTGAGCCCGGCGCCTCTAAGACCGTGACGTTCACGCTCGACAAGAGCGACTTCGGGTTCTACGACAACCGCGGGAAGTTCGTGGTGGAGCCGGGGGAGATCCAGGTGTTCGGCGGGGACTCGTCGGCGGCGACGCTGACGAAGTCGTTCACTGTCCGTCCCTGACAGCTTGATCGGGAACGGTGCGGCGTCCGTCTCGTCAGACGCCGCACCGTTTCCTCAGGCGGATTGACGTGTCGCGGCAAAGCAAGGATGTCGCAAACGACGTTCCGCGCGGCGGAGCGTCCTTGCGACATCAATCGGACGGAACCAATACCGTTTGGCTGTGCCGCCATGCGTCGACGTCTATGTCTGGATCCAGGCCAATGACCGCGCGTCTGCGCTCGCCACGTTCATTGACCGCTACGTTGACACCGGCAACCCGGGCGACCCACGCTTTGACGCGCTCGTGCGTGTCGTTGTCGACGAACGCCCAGCGCCCGGTGACGACGACGCGCTCGCCGACCTCAGGCGCGACGCTGACTCGATCAACGCGTTCTCTATCTACCTGCGGGCGAAGTCGCACTATGAAGCGATCGTGACCGTGACCGAAGAGGGCGGCCTGGTGCTCGGACTGGGGATCGACGACCCCCTGAACGACCCCAAAGTCGCGGTCGAGGCCGCTGACCTGATGGCGGATCTCAAGAACGAGTTCCACGCCGTCTCCGGTCTTGCAGGCGTCGAGCTCGCGCCACCTCAATCCGCCCCGGAGTGGAAAGAGGCTGAGTTGGCTACGCCTCGCGACGCCACCTCTGAAGCCTCCAGGGCGACGTCGGGCCGAGGACGGGCAGACCCTAGTGCTCGCCCTTGATCACGAAGTACGAGCCGCGGATCGTCCCCGCGAGCTTCGACTTCTGCCGCGCGAACTTGAACCCGGAGAGCTCGTCGGGCACGTCCATGCCGTCTGACAGCTTGAACCCGACCGCGCGCTTGCCGCCGGCCTCGAGCGCGTACAGGACGTTGATCGACAGCCCGGAGTCGTAGAACACGTATGCCCAGCGGTGCCCGTCGACCACGAACTCGGTCGCCTCGAGCGGGGGAGAGGCGATGACGATGTCGCGCTCGGACGCGAGGACCTCGTGCACCCAGTCGACCGTCTCCCTGGCCTCGCTCGCGGGCGAGGTCGTGAACACGTGGTCGTACTTGTTCTTGAAGTAGCGCGCCTCGTTGGCGCGCAGGCCGGCGAGGGCGTCGGCCACGGGCGAGGACTCGAGCCCGACCGTGGACACCTCGGTGAAGTCGACGACGTACGACACGTGGAAACCCCCAGATCGCGAAGCGGACACGAAGAAACTAGACCCTTCGGGCCAGCTCTGTGGCTGCTCCGCGGATGGCGCGAAGGAATGCCTCGGGGTCCTGGCCCTGGGCGAACGTCACCGCGAGGCCGGCGAGCGGGTGGCCGGTGCGGTCGCGGACGGCGACCGCGACCGACGCGAAGCCGGGGGTCACGTCGCCGTGCTCCTGGGCCCAGCCGTCGCGGCGGACCTCGGTGAGGATCGTGCGCAGGGCGGAGAGTCGCTGCGGGCCGACGCCCGTGCGGTCGACGAACGCCTCGCGGTTAGGGAACAGGGCCCGGACCTGCGCGGACGGCAGGTCGGCGAGGATCGCGCGGCCGCTCGCGGTGAGGTGGGCCGGGAGGCGGACGCCGACGTCGGTGACCAGCACCGGACGGCCGGCGGCGCGCTCCTCGACGACGTAGAGGACGTCGCGGCCGTGCAGGACCGCGAGGTGTGCGCTCTCGCCGACCTGGTCGACGAGCCGGGCGAGGACCGGGCGCGCGGCGCGGGCGAGCGGGGCCTGGCGGGAGTAGGCGGAGCCGAGCTCGAACGCCGCGAGGCCGAGCGCGTAGCGGCGCTCCTCGGGCAGGTGGACGACGAAGCCGTGCTCGGTCAGGACGGTCAGCAGGTGGTAGGTCGTCGAGCGGGGCAGGTCGAGTGCGGTGGCCAGCGAGGCCGCGGGCAGGGGACCCGTGCGGGACAGGTGGCGCAGGAGGCGCAGGGTCGCGTCGGCAGCGGGGACTGAGCTCACGGCGCACCTCCGACGATGTCTGGGATGCCAGACAGTATCGCGCGGCGAGGTCTTCGATCGGGCCCGGCCGAGCGGTGTCATGAAGCCATGAGCATCACGACACAGTTGGCGGCCGTCGTCGTCGGCACCGGGCCCGTCACGATCGACGGGGTCGTCGCGGTCGCGCGGCACGACGCTGGAGTGAGGCTGTCCGACGAGGCCCTCGAGGCGATCGCCGCGGGACGCGACGTCGTCGACCGCCTCGCCGCCGACACCCAGCCGCACTACGGCATCTCCACCGGCTTCGGCGCGCTGGCCACCGTGTCGATCCCCGCCGAGCGGCGGCGCGACCTGCAGCGCAGCCTGGTCCGCTCGCACGCGGCGAGCACCGGCCCGGAGGTCGAGCGGGAGGTCGTCCGCGCGCTCATGCTGCTGCGGCTGTCCACGCTCGCCACCGGACGCACCGGCGTCCGCGCCGAGGTCGCGACCGCCTACGCCGCGATGATCGATGCCGGCGTCACGCCCGTGGTCCGCGAGTACGGCTCCCTCGGCTGCTCGGGCGACCTGGCCCCGCTGGCGCACTGCGCGCTCGCGCTCATGGGCGAGGGGGAGGTCCGCGACGCCGCGGGCGATCTGATGAGCCCGGCCGAGGCGGGGCTGACGCCCGTGACCCTCACCGAGAAGGAGGGGCTCGCGCTCATCAACGGCACGGACGGCATGCTCGGCATGCTCGCGCTCGCGCTCCACGACCTCGACACGCTCCTGACCAGCGCGGACGTCGCCGCCGGGATGTCCGTCGAGTCGCTGCTCGGGACCGACGCCGTGTTCGCGGCCGACCTGCAGGGGCTGCGGCCGCACCCCGGCCAGTCGGTCTCCGCGGCGAACATCCGGGCGGTGCTGCACGCCTCGGGGATCATGGCGAGCCACAAGACGCCCGAGTGCACCCGTGTGCAGGACGCCTACTCGCTGCGCTGCGCACCACAGGTCCACGGCGCAGCCCGCGACACCATCGCCCACGCGCGAGCGGTCGCCGAGCGTGAGCTGGCCTCGGCCGTCGACAACCCCGTCATCACCCCGGACGGCCGCGTCGAGTCCAACGGCAACTTCCACGGCGCCCCCGTCGCCTACGTGCTCGACTTCCTCGCGATCGCCGTGGCCGACGTCGCGAGCATGTCCGAGCGGCGCACCGACCGGTTCCTCGACGTCGCGCGCAACCACGGCCTGCCCCCGTTCCTCGCGCACGACCCGGGCGTCGACTCCGGCCTGATGATCGCGCAGTACACCGCCGCCGGGCTCGTCTCGGAGCTCAAGCGGCTGGCCGTCCCGGCGAGCGTCGACTCGATCCCGTCGTCGGCCATGCAGGAGGACCACGTTTCGATGGGCTGGCACGCCGCCCGCAAGCTGCGGCGATCGATCGACGCGCTGACCCGCGTGCTCGGCATCGAGGTCCTCACCGCCGCCCGCGCCATCGACCTGCGCGCGCCGCTGGCGCCGTCCCCGGTCACCGGCGCCGTCCGCGACCTGCTCCGAGAGCGCGGCATCCCCGGGCCCGGACCCGACACGTATCTCTCGCCCGACCTCGAGACCGCCGCCGACGCCGTCCGCGACGGCTCGGTGGCCCACGTCCTGAATGGAGCAGCCCAGTGACCGGTCCCCGCCCCGTCCGCGCCCCGCGCGGCACCACCCTGACCGCGCGCAGCTGGCAGACCGAGGCGCCGCTGCGGATGCTCATGAACAACCTCGACGCCGAGGTCGCCGAGCGCCCCGACGACCTGGTCGTCTACGGCGGCACGGGCAAGGCCGCGCGGTCGTGGGACGCCTACGACGCGATCGTCCGCACGCTCACCACGCTCGGCGACGACGAGACGCTGCTGGTCCAGTCGGGCAAGCCGGTCGGCGTGCTCCAGACGCACGAGTGGGCGCCGCGCGTGCTGATCGCCAACTCGAACCTCGTCGGCGACTGGGCGACGTGGCCCGAATTCCGCCGGCTCGAGCAGCTCGGCCTGACGATGTACGGGCAGATGACGGCCGGGTCGTGGATCTACATCGGCACCCAGGGGATCCTGCAGGGCACCTACGAGACGCTGGCCGCGGTCGCCGCGAGCAAGTTCGGCGGGACGCTGGCCGGGACCCTGACCGTGACCGGCGGGTGCGGCGGGATGGGCGGCGCGCAGCCGCTCGCCGTGACGCTCAACGGCGGCGCGTGCCTCATCGTCGACGTGGACGGCGACCGCCTGCACCGGCGGGTGCGCGAGCGCTACCTGGATCGCGTCGCGGGC
This sequence comes from Cellulomonas rhizosphaerae, assembly GCF_003470205.1. Classification (GTDB taxonomy): domain Bacteria; phylum Actinomycetota; class Actinomycetes; order Actinomycetales; family Cellulomonadaceae; genus Cellulomonas; species Cellulomonas rhizosphaerae. The sequence goes on along the minus strand of NZ_QWKP01000111.1, from coordinate 3,602 downwards.
AGCCTGGACGAGGCGATCGGGCTGGTCACCGCCGCGAAGCAAGCCCGGCAGGCGTTGTCCGTCGGCGTCGTCGGCAACTCCGCCGAGGTGCTCCCGGAGCTGCTGCGGCGTGGCGTCGAGGTCGACGTCGTCACCGACCAGACCTCCGCGCACGACCCGCTGTCCTACCTGCCCGTGGGGGTCGACGTGGCGGACTGGGCGGACTACGCCGCGGCCAAGCCCGAGGAGTTCACCGACCGCGCGCGCGAGTCGATGGCGCGCCACGTCGAGGCGATGGTCGGCTTCCAGGACGCGGGCGCCGAGGTCTTCGACTACGGCAACTCGATCCGCGACGAGGCCCGCCAGGGCGGCTACGACCGCGCGTTCGACTTCCCCGGCTTCGTGCCCGCCTACATCCGGCCGCTGTTCGCCGAGGGCCGCGGTCCCTTCCGGTGGGCCGCCCTCTCCGGCGACCCGCGTGACATCGCGGTGACCGACCAGGCCGTGCTCGACCTCTTCCCGGACAACGACCACCTGCACCGCTGGATCCGCGCGGCGCAGGACCGGGTCGCGTTCCAGGGGCTGCCCGCGCGCATCTGCTGGCTGGGGCACGGCGAGCGGGACGTCGCGGGGCTGAAGTTCAACGAGCTCGTCGCGTCGGGCGCCGTGTCCGCGCCGCTCGTCATCGGCCGCGACCACCTCGACGCCGGCTCCGTGGCCTCGCCCTACCGCGAGACCGAGGGCATGGCCGACGGGTCCGACGCGATCGCCGACTGGCCGCTGCTCAACGCTCTCGTCGCCGCCTCGTCGGGCGCGACCTGGGTGTCGATCCACCACGGCGGCGGCGTCGGGATGGGCCGCTCGATCCACGCCGGGCAGGTCTCGGTCGCCGACGGCACCGACCTGGCCGCGCTCAAGCTCGCGCGCGTGCTGTCGAACGACCCGGGAATGGGCGTCCTGCGCCACGTCGACGCCGGGTACCCGCGGGCCGACGAGGTCGCGGCGGCCCACGGCCTGCGCATCCCGATGAGCGAGTCGTGAGCTTCGCCAGCACCTGGGCCGACCTCGCCCCGGTGGGCCGGGCCGACGACGGCGGCTACCGCCGGTTCGCGTGGACCGCGGAGGACCACACGCTGCGCGAGTGGTTCGCGGGGGAGGCCTCGTCGCGCGGCCTGGACCTGGTCACCGACCGTGCGGGCAACCAGTGGGCGTGGTGGGGCGATCCCGACGAGACTCCCGGCATCGTCACCGGCAGCCACCTCGACTCGGTGCCCGGCGGTGGCGCGTTCGACGGGCCGCTCGGGGTGGTCAGCGCGTTTCTCGCGCTCGATGCCCTGCGCGAGCGCGGCGTCACGCCCACGCGACCGCTCGGCATCGCGAACTTCGTCGACGAGGAGGGCGCGCGCTTCGGCGTCGCGTGCGCCGGGTCCCGGCTGATCACGGGCGTGCTCGACGCGGACCGCGCCCGGGGGCTGCGGGACGCAGACGGGGTCTCGATGGCCGACGCCCTGCGCGCGGCCGGACGGGATCCCGAGGACCTCGGTCCGGACGACGGGGCGCTGCGGCGGATCGCGTCGTTCGTCGAGCTGCACGTCGAGCAGGGCCGCGGGCTGGTGCACAGCGGCAACGCCGTGGGCGTCGGACGGATGATCTGGCCGCACGGCCGCTGGCGGGTCGAGCTGCGCGGCGAGGCGAACCATGCCGGCACCACCCCGCTCGCCGACCGCCGCGACCCGATGCTCGACCTCGCGGCGTTCATCGCGCACGTCCGCAACGCGGCGGCCGAGGCCGGCGCGCTCGCGACGGTCGGCAAGCTGCGCGTCGACCCGAACGGCGTCAACGCGATCCCGTCGCAGGTCACGGCGTGGCTGGACGTCCGGGCCGAGTCCGAGTCCGCCGTGCACGCGGTGCTCGCGGCCCTGGCCGGGTACGCGCCTGCGCAGGAGTCGTGGACGCCGGTCACGGTGCTCGACGCCGATCTCGCGGACACCGTCGTCGACGCGCTCGGCGGCTCGCCGCGCCTGAGCACGGGCGCGGGCCACGACGCCGGCATCCTCGCGGCGGCGGGCATCCCGACGGCGATGCTCTTCGTCCGCAACCCGTCCGGCATCTCGCACGCCCCGGCCGAGGACGCCGACGAGGCCGACTGCCTCGCGGGCGTCGACGCGCTCGCGGCCACGCTGGAACGGCTGCTCGCGTGACCACCTACTGGGCCGCGCAAGCGTGGCTGCCGGACGGCCTCGCCGCCGACGTCCGGCTCACGGTCGCGTCGGGTCGGTTCGCGTCGGTCACCCCCGGCGCCCAGCCCGAGCCCGGCGACCATCGTCTGCCGGGCGTCGTCCTGCCCGGCTTCGCCAACGCGCACTCGCACGCCTTCCACCGCGCGCTGCGCGGCCGGACGCACGACGACGGCGGCACGTTCTGGACCTGGCGCGAGCGGATGTACGCGCTCGCGGCGACCCTCACGCCCGACGCGTACCTCGACCTCGCGCGCGCGACCTACGCGGAGATGGTGCTCGCGGGGGTCACGGCGGTGGGGGAGTTCCACTACCTGCACCACGCGCCTGGCGGCACGCCGTACGACGACCCGAACGTCATGGCCGAGGCGCTGCGCACCGCCGCCCGCGAGGCCGGTCTGCGGATCACGCTGCTCGACACCGCGTACCTGACCGGCGGGATCGACGCGCCCCTGCAGGGCGCGCAGCTGCGGTTCGGGGACGCCGATGCCGACGCGTGGGCCGCCCGCGTCGCCGCGATCCGCGCCGACGAGACACTCACGGTCGGCGCCGCGATCCACTCCGTGCGCGCGGTCCCGCTCGACGACCTCCCGCGCATCGCGGCCCACGCGACCGACCGCCCCCTGCACGTGCACCTGTCCGAGCAGCGCCTCGAGAACGAGCAGGCACTCGCGACGTTCGGCGCGACACCGACCCGCGTCCTGGCCGACGCCGGCGCGCTCGGCCGGGCGACGACCGCGATCCACGCCGTCCACCTCACGCCCGAGGACGTCGCAACGCTCGGCTCCACCCGCACCGGCGTGTGCCTGTGCCCGTCGACCGAGCAGGACCTCGGCGACGGGATCGCGCCTGGCGCAGCGCTGCACGCCGCGGGTGCGCGGCTGTCGATCGGCAGCGACCAGCACGTGCGCATCGACCTGCTCGCCGAGGCGGCGTCGGTCGAGCTGCACGAGCGCCTGGCGGGCGAGACGCGCGGTGTGCTGAGCCCGTCCGAGCTCGTCACGCTGCTGACGACCGGCGGCCACACGAGCCTCGGCGACCCGACGGGCGGCCGCCTCGCGGTCGGTTCTCCCGCGGACCTCGTCGCCATCCGCACCGACACACCCCGGACCGCCGGAGCCGACCCCGGCCAGATCGTGCTCGTCGCGGGCAGCGCCGACGTCGACACCGTCGTCGTCAACGGCGCCGTGCGTGTCGATGCCGGGCGGCACGTCCTGGGCGACGTGGGCGCGATGCTGGGCACGGCGATCCGCGCCGCCTGGGAGGAGGCCCGATGACGTCGCACCTGGTCACAGGCATCGGCGAGCTCGTCACGCACGACGAGCGGTTCGACGGCCCGCTGCTCGACGCCGCGCTCGTCGCCGAGGACGGCCGCATCGCGTGGGT
>NZ_QWKP01000110.1 GCF_003470205.1 Cellulomonas rhizosphaerae | reverse complement strand
CCGACCGCGTCCTCGACGATGTCCCCGCTGCCCGACCGCACGCCGTAGAGCAGCCAGCGCGCCAGCGCGAGCTCGCCCACGAGCAGGGCGCGGTCGACGAGGTGCGGGTCGATGAGCTCGGTCCGCCGCAGCTGGTAGGCCTCGACGATCGAGTCGGTCGCGTCGGGCGGAGCCGCCACGAGGATCGAGGACAGGTCGTCGGCGGGGTCGGCGACGCACGCGTCGCCCCAGTGCAGGATGCCGCTGACGGCACCGTCGCGGACCAGGATCCGCTCGTTGGTCAGGTCCCCGTGCGTGACGACCGGCCGGAACCGCCACATCGAGACGTCCTCGAGGCGCTCCTCCCACCGGCGCAGCAGCGTCGCGGGCACGCGACCGGTGCGTGCGGCCTCGTCGACCTCCGCCTGGCGGCGCGCGCGGTAGGCCTCGGCGTCGTACACCGGCAGCCCGGCGTTCTCGACGATCGACGGCGACAGCTCGTGGATCGCGGCGATGGCCCGGCCGACCGACGCCGACAGGCCCGGACCGGGAGCGAGCTCGTCGAGCGAGAGCGTGCGGCCCTGGATCTCGGCGTGGACCGTGGCGCGGCCGCCCTCGGGCAGGTGCGCGAAGCCGACCGGGCGCGGCACGGCGAACGGCAGCTTGCTCTCCTCGGCGGCGGTGCCCAGTGCGTCGAGCAGCACGACCTCCGCCTCGAGCGCGGCACCGGCCGCGGCGTTCACGGGAGCACGGACCACCCAGCGACGACGCGTGGCGTCGATGACGACCGCGATGTCGAAGTCGGTGCCCGGGTGCGCGGGGCGTCGGACGTCGAACGCGTCCAGTCCGGGCACGGCGACCGTCGCCAGGGCGGCGAGGGCGAGCGGAGATCGAGGCACGGCCACAGCGTAGGGCGCCGCACGCTCAGCCCTGGCGCGCCGCGCGGCGTGTCTGCCCGCTTCGTCCGTTGCGGCGTCGAGCGCGGCGGCGCGCGGTCGGGCTCGGCGGGACGCTCGTCTGCGCGCGTACCGTGGCGCGGTGATCTCCGACGAGCTGCCCCTGTCCCGAGCCCTGGCGGACCGGGCGGCCGAGCTCCGCACCCGCCCGGACGCGCTCGACGACGCACGGGCCGACACGGCCACCCGGGTGCTGCTCGTCGCGGACGCGCAGGTGCTCACCGGCGACGACGGGGCGTTGTCCCTGCTCACGGTCGCGGACGCGGTGGCCTCGCGCGCGCAGACGCAGTCGCCCCCCGACGACGAGGCATGGCTGCTGCTCGGCCGCCACGAGGCGACCACCTACCTGGCGCTGCGCGTCCCCGCCGGTCACCCGGTCCCGCGCCGCGGCGAGGCGGCCGACGTGCTGGTCCACCGTCCGGCGACGGGGACGCCGGACGACGAGACCGGACAGGACCGTTGGACGCCGCTGCGCCAGATCGGGGGAGACCTGTCCGCGCTCGACGCTGGGCTGGCCACGACCGCGGTCGCGCTCGACGCGTGGCACACGCGCCACCCCCGCTGCCCGCGCTGCGGCGCGGCGACGACGGTGGTGCAGGCAGGCTGGGTCCGCCGGTGCGTGGCGGACGGTTCCGAGCACTACCCGCGCACGGACGCCGCCGTGATCATGGCGGTCGTCGACGAGAGCGACCGTCTGCTGCTCGGCCGCGCGGCCGCCTGGGCCGAGCGACGGTTCTCGACCCTTGCGGGGTTCGTCGAGCCGGGCGAGTCGCTCGAGCACGCGGTGCGCCGCGAGGTGCTGGAGGAAGCGGCGGTCGTCGTCGGCGACGTCGAGTACCGCGGCAGCCAGCCCTGGCCGTTCCCGGCCTCGCTCATGGTCGGTTTCTTCGCCCACGCGACGAGCACGGAGGTGCGGCCGGACGGCGACGAGCTCGTCGAGGCGCGGTGGTTCACGCGCGACGAGCTCGCCGCGGCCGTTCGCGCGGGCGAGGTCATCCCGCCCGGGCGCGCGTCGATCGCCCGTGCCCTGGTCGAGGACTGGTTCGGCGGTCCGCTGCCCGCATCCTCGGACCCGAGCGCGACCTGGCGGTGAGCCTGGTCAGGCGGCGAGACGCTGCTTGACCTGCACGAGCGACGGGTTGGTGGCAGCGGAGCCGTCCGGGAACACGACGGTCGGCACGGTCTGGTTGCCCCCGTTGAGCGACGCGACCAGCTCGGCGGCGTCCGGGTGGTCCTCGATGTCGATCTCGGTGTAGCCGATGCCCTCGGAGTCGAGCTGCGTCTTGAGCCGGCGGCAGTACCCGCACCAGGTGGTGGAGTACATCGTGATGGTGCCGGGGGCGGGTACGGTCTGCGCGGTCATCGGGTCCTCATCGTGACGGGTACATGAGCTGCCACCTGCTCAACAGCGACGAGCCGCGTCATCTTCCCGCGTCGCGCGACCGGGGCTGTGGACGGGGCCGTCGGTGTCGGTGGCGGCTGCGAGACTAGGGCCGATGTCCGCCGATGACCTGCTGGCCGCGCTCGATCCCGAGCAGCGAGCCGTCGCCACCGCCCTGCGCGGACCCGTCTGCGTGCTCGCGGGTGCGGGCACCGGCAAGACGCGCGCGATCACCCACCGCATCGCCTACGGGATCGCGGCGGGGATCTACAAGCCCGGCAACGTGCTCGCGGTGACGTTCACGGCACGCGCCGCGGGGGAGATGCGCACCCGGCTGCGCGCGCTGGGCGCCGGCGGCGTCCAGGCCCGCACGTTCCACGCGGCAGCGCTGCGCCAGCTCGGGTTCTTCTGGCCCAAGGTCGTCGGCGGGGCGCCGCCGCGGATCCTCGAGCAGAAGGCGCAGCTCGTCGCCGAGGCCGCGCGCCGGGTGGGGATCGCCGCGGACCGCACCTCGGTGCGCGACCTCGCCTCCGAGATCGAGTGGGCCAAGGTCTCGCTCGTGGTGGCCGACGAGTACGCCAAGGCCGCCGCCGCCATCGACCGCGTCGTGCCCGGCGGGAACGACGCACAGGCCGTCGCGCGCCTGATGATCGCCTACGAGGAGGTCAAGGACGAGCGCGCGGTGATCGACTTCGAGGACGTCCTGCTGCTGCTCGCGGCCATGCTCGCGGAACGTCGGGACGTGGCCGACGAGGTCCGCGGCCAGTACCGGCACTTCGTCGTCGACGAGTACCAGGACGTCAGCCCGCTGCAGCAGTACCTGCTCGACCAGTGGCTCGGCGGCCGGCAGGAGCTGTGCGTCGTCGGCGACCCGAGCCAGACCATCTACTCGTTCGCCGGTGCGACGCCCCACCACCTGACCTCGTTCGCGAAGAACCACCCCGGCGCCGAGGTCGTGCGGCTCGTGCGCGACTACCGCTCGACGCCCCAGGTGGTCTCGCTCGCGAACCGGGTCATCGACGCGACCCGGCACGCCGGTGGCCCCACGCCGCTCGAGCTGCGCGCGCAGCGTCCGGACGGCCCCGAGGTCCGCTACGCGACGTACGACGACGACGACTCGGAGGCGGTCGCCATCGCGCGTGCGGCCGCGCGCCTCATCGCCGACGGCACCCGGCCCAGCGAGATCGCGATCCTCTACCGCACCAACGCCCAGTCGGAGGCCTTCGAGGAGGCGCTCGCGTCGGCCGGGATCGGCTACCAGGTGCGCGGCGGCGAGCGGTTCTTCGCGCGTCGCGACGTCCGTGACGCGCTCGTGCTGCTGCGCGGCGGCGCACGCGCGGCGGACCCGGACCAGCCCATGCCGGACGCGGTGCGCGACATCCTCGTCTCGGCCCACTGGACCCCGGAGCCGCCGCCGACCCGCGGTGCGGCACGCGAACGGTGGGACGCGCTGCAGGCACTGGTCACCCTGGCCGACGAGATGGCGCTCGCGAACGAGGCCACCACGGTGGCCGAGTACGTGGCCGAGCTCGCCGAGCGCGCGTCGGCACAGCACGCGCCGACCGTCGAGGGCGTCACCCTCGCGTCTCTGCACGCCGCGAAGGGCCTGGAGTGGGACGCCGTGTTCCTGGCCGGCCTCAGCGAGGGGTTGCTGCCCACCGCACTCGCTGACACCCCGGCGGCCGTGGCCGAGGAGCGCCGCCTGCTGTACGTCGGCGTCACCCGTGCCCGCGAGCACCTGCAGCTGTCCTGGGCGCGCTCGCGCATGCCCGGCGGCCGCGCGTCCCGCTCGATGTCGCGGTTCCTCGTCCCGCTCTGGCCCGGCACCGCCCGCTCGCAGCCGCACACGCCGCGCGAGGTCAGCGACGACCCGACGGCACGCCGCATCGCGGACCGGCTGACCACCTGGCGCGAGGAGCAGGCCCGCCAGACCGGCGTCACCCCCGCACGCGTGCTCACGACCACGGCCCTCGAGGCGATCGCCGCCCGCCGGCCGGCCACGCTCGAGGAGCTCGCGCGCCTGCGCGGGGTCGGTCAGCAGACGCTCGCGACCGTCGGCGACCGGATCCTCGAGGTCGTCGCGGACGCTGCGGCCCCGGCCGGCTGAGACCGATCTCTGGGCGCTTCGCGGCGGTCTGTCCCGCCCCGAAAAAACTCGTCGAAGATTCTTCGTTAATTCGGTTGTCCGCACTTCCGGGCCCGTCCTAGGGTGTTCCTGTCCTTGTAGAGAGTGACCGCGCCGAGAGGCCGGTCCGTAGCAGAGAGGGGGTGCGGTTGCGATGAAGAACATGACGGTCCAGTCGACGTACACGTTCGAGCCGCGCCAGCGCTCCCTCGTGCCCGTCGCTACGAAGCTCCAGGGGCGCGCTCTGTCCACGTTCGGGTTCATCCCCGTGGGCGGCACGAGCGTTCTGGTGACCGAGCCGATCGGCGGTACGCCGAAGTCGGCCCACACCCCGGTCATCGCCCTCGGTGCGACCGATCCCCGACTCCGTCGGACATCCCCGCTCTGACCTTCCCAGGTCAGCAGGCCGCGGAGTCCGTCACCGGATCCGCGGCCTTTCTCTTTTCCCCCTGATGCGGGGGTCGAGGCCTCTGATCCCACAGACCTCGACCCACCAGCAAGGACATCAGGAGGACATCGTGCGGCTCACGACGCTGCTCGACACCGACCGGACCGGATCCGGTCCCTGGCCGACCGCCGCCAGCACCACGACCACCGACGAGCGTTTCGACCAGCTCGTCGCCGACTTCATCCCTTGCCGCTCGGGCGACCCGGAGCTCTGGTTCGCGGAGCAGACCACCCAGGTCGAGCAGGCCAAGGCCCTGTGCCGCGAGTGCCCGCTCCTCGAGGGCTGCCTGGCCGGCGCCATCGAGCGCGCCGAGCCGTGGGGCGTGTGGGGTGGCGAGGTCTTCATCGGTGGAGTCGTGGTGGCCACGAAGCGTGGTCGGGGGCGGCCGCGGAAGAACGCGGTCGTCGCCTGACGACGCGATGACCTGACGACGCGACGGCCCTGACGGCATGAACACCTGTCAGATCGACTGGGCGGTGCACCCGCAGGAGGGGTGCACCGCCCAGTCGCGTCTGCGGGGGACCGCGTCCGGCAGACCGACCTCGTAGCTCGCCGCGAGGGGCTCGCGCCGGTCGAGGAACCCGAGCGCGGCGGCGGCGGCCAACCCGCCCGCGACCGCGGCGAGCACGCCGACCTCGTCGCCGTCCCGTGCGGGGCGAGACAGCTCCTCGGCCACCACGGGCCATGCGGCATCGGCGTCGGCGCGGTGCAGGTCGAGACACCGCAGGCACGGCCCGTCGCCGTCGACGACGAGGGGCCCGACGACGACGTCGGCCTCGCGCACGACCACCGACAGGTGCGGTACGCCCGTGGCCAGCACGTCCGCGGCCCGGACCGGGTCGGTCGCGCCGTGCTCGACGACGACCAGCAGGTCCGGCACGCGCGTGCTCTCGATCGCCACCCGCGGCGCGGCGTCACGCACCATGCGCGCGACGACGGTGTCTCGCTGCCGGCCGACGTCGCTCCACCGGTACCCGCACCCGCCGACGTCGGTCGACCGGACGGGGCGTGCGTCGTCGACCAGCACCGTCCCGACCCCCGAGGCCGCGAGAGCGAGCGCGACGGTGGTCCCGGTCGGGCCGAGGCCCAGCACGCCGACGACCCGCTGGGCGCGCGCGGCCACCCGGTCCCGGCCCGTGCCGTCGACGAGGTCCCACGCCTGGGCGTCCGAGGTGCCCGTGCCGCGAGCGACCCGACCGTCGAGCCCACGGTCCGACCGAGCGTCCGACCGTGCGTTCGGCCGACCGTCCGTCGCAGCGTGCGCGAGCTGGGCGGCGACGAGCTGATCGGCGATCGCGCGCAGCCGCGGTGTGTGCGTGGGGAGTGCGCCGCGCCCGACTGTCGACCCGTCGGAGCCGCTCGGCCCCGGCACGGCGTCGGCGGTCAGCAGCGCGGCGACCTCGTCGTGCGCGAGGTCCGTGATGCGCACCGCCCAGCGCGGGTCGGTCCCGACCTGGACCTCGGTGTCGCTGCGGCGCACCACCCGCAGCCCCTCACGCAGCCGCATCGGCCCCCCTTCGACCGCCTCACCCTGCCACCGCGCGCCCCCCGACGTCGGCCCCCATCCACAGGCCCGCCGGCCGGGATGCGAAAAGGGCGCCGTCCGGGTGGACGGCGCCCCCTTTCGGGAAGTGCGGAGTGCTCAGGCCTTGCCGAGGATGCGGTTGAGCTTCGTGCCGCAGACCGGACAGACGGCCTTGGCCATCCTGCGCCCCGACTCGGAGACGACGACGTCACCCTCGGCCTCGCGCTTCTCCTTGCACTTCACGCAGTAGAACTCGCCTGCATACGTCTCGGCCATCGCCGGTCCTCCCTCGATGTCGTGAACCGGACCGGGATTCCGCCGGCCGGCGGTCGGACCGGTCGTTCGACCAGGCCGAGCGCCAACAACCCTAGCCGCGCGTGCACGCCTGGAGGCCGATCTCTGAGCGGGACGCGCCGGTATGTCGGCGCATCAATCGGGTGAGGTGTGGGCGCTGGGCGCTAGCGTGCCGGTGTGCAGTCACTTCACGACCCGGCGCTGGTCGAGGTCCGCAGGTCGCGCAAGCGCGTGCGGACCGTCAGCGCGTGGCGTGAGGGGGAGCGGACCGTGATCGCCATCCCGGCCCGGTTCACGCGCGCCCAGGAGAAGGAGTGGGTGCACCGGATGGTCACCCGCCTGGCGACGCAGGAGCGCCGGCGGCGGCCGTCGGACGTGGAGCTCGCGGACCGCGCGCGGGAGCTGTCGGCGCGGTACCTGTCGAGCCGCGCGGTCCCGACGAGCGTGCGGTGGTCGACCAATCAGGGGCGCCGCTGGGGATCGTGCACCCCGTCCGAGGGCACGATCCGGATCTCCGACCGCGTGCGCGGGATGCCGCGCTGGGTCATCGACTACGTCCTGCTGCACGAGCTCACGCACCTGCTGCACGCGGGCCACGGGCCCGAGTTCTGGGCCGAGCTCGACGCCTACCCCCGCACCCAGCGCGCGCAGGGGTTCCTCGAGGGCTACTCGTTCCGCGCCGAGCGGGGCGAGGACGCAGCGGGCGTCGCGGACGAGGGCGACGAGGTCGACGGCGTGACGGGAGGCGGGGTCGAGGGCGACGAGGTCGCCGACGCCGGCGCGGTCGACGACCCGATCACGCTGTTCGACGAGGTCACCCCACCCGCGCCGCAGCGCCCCCGGCGCAAGGTTCGCGACGAGGCGCCGACGGCCTGACAGCCCGGCGCCGCCCGCCCGCCACGGGCGGCTTCGCGGCGCGCCCGGCTACGCGCCAGCAGCGGCGTCCGGGTCCTCGCCCAGGATCTCGGCCAGTGCCCGGTCCACCTCGGCGGCCTCGTCGACCGCGGCGGCCCGCCGGGTCGAGTAGCCCGCGGGATCGTCGAGGTCCTCGGCCGTCGGCAGCAGGTCGGGGTGGTCCCACACCGCGTCGCGCGCCTGCGTCCCGTTGTCGCGCGCGATCTGCGACCACAGGGCGGCCGCGTCGCGCAGCCGGCGGGGCCGCAGCTCGAGGCCGACGAGGTTGGCGAAGGTCTGCTCGGCGGGACCACCGGCGGCGCGGCGGCGGCGGATCATCTCGCGCAGCGCGACCGTGTGGGGCAGGTGCGGCATCGCGGCGGCGGCGGCGACCTCGTCGACCCAGCCCTCGACCAGCGCGAGCGCCGTCTCGAGCCGCTCGAGCGCGGCCTTCTGCTGCGGCGTGGTGTGCGGCGCGAACACGCCGCCGGACAGCGCCTGCTGCAGGGCCGCGGCGTCGGTCGGGTCGATCGAGCGGACGGCCTCCTCGAGCTGGTCGGCGTCGATCGTGATGCCGCGCGCGTAGGCCTCGACCGTGGCGAGCAGGTGCGCGCGCAGCCACGGCACGTGCGTGAACAGCCGGGTGGCGGCCGCCTCGCGCAGCGCGAGGAAGAGTCGGACCTCGTCGACCGGCGCGTCGAGCCCGGCCGCGAACGCGTCCACGTTCGAGGCGACGAGCGCGGGCGTGGGGCTGGCCAGCAGGGGGAGCCCGATGTCGGTCGTGCCGAACACGTCGCGCGCGAGCGTGCCCGCCGCCTGCCCGACCTGCAGCCCGAAGACCGCCGACCCGAGCCGGCGCAGCAGCTGCGTGGCGTCGATGCCGCCGGGCAGCTCGCCCTCGAGGTCGGTGCCGAAGCCCTCGCCCATCGCGTCCCCGAGCGTGCCGACCAGCGCGTTGGACAGCGAGCTGGCCACCGGCTCGGTGAGCGTGCGCCAGGTCGGCAGCGTCGCCTCGACCCACTCGGCGCGGCTCCAGGCGCGCGGCGAGCCGGACGCGGGCGGCAGCTCGGTCGCCGCGTCGAGCCACAGCTCGGCGAGCGTCAGCGCCTCCAGCACCTGCCGCGTCTGGGCCGGAGTCAGGGACGGGTCGCCCTCGGACGACGCCTGCTGGCGCGCCAGGTCGTGCGCCATCTGCCAGTTCACGGGCTCGTCGCCCGACGCCGCGAGCATGCTCTGCATCTGCGTGAACGCCTGCTGCAGCGCCGCGGGGTCGGTCGGCAGGCCGGACATGGCGGCCGGGTCGATGCCGCGCTCGCGCAGCTCGCGGATCGCCTCGTCGGCGCCGGGGCCGAGCATGGCGCGCAGCATCTGCTCCCACGGCTCGCCCGAGCCGTCGGGGCCGGGGACGGCGGGGTGTTCGGAACTCACGGGGACCTCCTGCGACGATGGGGGCCGGCTGCGTCCACGGTAACCACGTGGCCGGGGAACGGGGGACGGTGATCTCGCAGGTTCGCTCAGGGCGCAGTCCGCGCACGGGCGGCGTGCAGCAGGGCGGCGACGTCGTCGTCGTCGGGCCGGGCGCGCTCGCGGCGGCGCTGACCGCCGCCTGGGACGGCCCGGTGCGCACGCTGGACGCGCTGCCCGAGCGCGAGCCGGCGAAAGCGCTCGCGGGAGCGCGCGTGCTCGTCGTCGTCGCGCACCCCGGGGATCTCGCCACGCTCGTCGCGCGCGGACCGGCCGACGAGGTCGCCGCGACCGTGGCGCACGCGCAGAGGACCCTGTCCGCGGCCCGCGACGCGGGTGTCGCGCACGTCGTCGTGGTCACCTCCGCGGTCGTGCACGGCGCGTGGCTCGACCGCCCGGTCATCCACGACGGCGACGACCTGCACCACCCCGACGAGGCCGACCGCGGTGGGCTCGTCGGCGGGCTGCTCGGCGTCGAGGCGGTCGTCGCCCGGGCCGCCCGGCGCCGGACCCCCCTGCTCACCGTGCTCCGCCCCGCGGCCCTCGTCGGCCCGGGCATCGACACGTTCGTCACGCGCCACTTCGAGGCGCCGCGCCTGCTGACCGTGCGCGGCGCGGTCCGGACCTGGCAGTTCGTGCACGTCGAGGACGTGGCCGCCGCGGCACGGTTCGCGGTGGACCACGGGCTGACCGGCCCGCTCACCGTGGGGGCGCCCGACGTCCTCACGCCTGCGCAGGTCGAGGCCGCCTCGGGGATGCGGCGGATCGAGCTCGCCGCGACCACGGCTTTCGGCACGGCCGAGCGCCTGCACCGGGTCGGCGTGCTGCCCGCGCCCGCATCGGAGCTCGCGTACGTCGTCTACCCGTGGACGGTCGCGTCCGACGGGCTCGTCGCGGCCGGCTGGGAGGCGCGCTGGTCCAGCGCCGCGTGCCTGGACGTGCTGCTCGAGGGCGTGCAGGGCCGGCTGGGCGTGGCGGGCCGGCGGGTCGGGGCGCGGGACGCGGCGGCACTCGGTGCGGCCGGGGCCGCGGTCGCACTGATCGGCACCGCTGCGGTGTGGCGCCAGGCCCGCGGGCGACGACGCACATGAGCGTGGGGCATGATCGGCCCGTGCCCGACCAGCCCTTGCCCGACGACGCGCCTCAGCAGGACCGTGCGCCGCAGCCCGACCCGTTCGACGAGCCGGTGTACACGAACCCGCCGACGAGCGCCCGCGCGGTGACGCTGACCGTGAGCATGCTGCTCAGCGCGATCCT
>NZ_QWKP01000011.1 GCF_003470205.1 Cellulomonas rhizosphaerae | reverse complement strand
GGCGGCCGCGGGGGCTGCCGGTGCCGGTGCGCTGGGTGCCGGTGCGCTGGGGGCAGGCGCGGGGCGTGCCGCAGCCTTGGGGGCCGGGGCGGGCGCGGGGGCGCCACTGCCGGCGGGGAACGTGTCGCGCAGCTTGCGCACGACGGGCGGCTCGATCGTCGAGGACGCCGAGCGGACGAACTCACCCATCTCGGTGAGCGTCGTCATGATCTTCTTGCTGTCAACCCCGAGCTCTTTGGCGAGCTCGTAGACGCGGACCTTAGCCACATCTCTCCCTGTCTCGGTCCGCCCGGACAGGGTCGGACCGTCGTTAGTGCGAGGTACTCATCGCTGGGTACTCATCGGTGCGTTCTCATCGGGTAGCCATCGGCTTCCAGACCCGCTTCCCATTCGACGGTCGACTCCGGGCCTCACCCGGCGTCGTGGTGCATCTGGCTCTCGAGGTGCTCGGCGATGACAGCCGTGTCGAACGGACCTGCATGACGCAGGGCCCGCCCGAACGCGCGTCGGCGCGTCGCGAGCTCGAGACATCCAGGGTCGGGGTGCAGCCACGCACCCCTGCCCGGCATCGAGCGTGCCACGTCCACGACCAGCAGGTCTTGGACGACGACCACTCTCAGCAGGGCCGATCGGGAACCAGGAGCACGGCACCCCACGCACGTGCGAACGGGACCGCTGTGCGGTCGTGGTTCGCTCGAGGGGAGCCGGGCCTGGTGCCCAGCCTCAGCGAGTCTACCGCGTCGGGTCACTCGGCGTGACCTCGGGCGTTCACTCGCCCTCCGGAACTTCCGCGTCTGACCTGATGTCGATGCGCCAACCCGTGAGCTTCGCGGCGAGGCGGGCGTTCTGGCCCTCCTTGCCGATCGCGAGCGAGAGCTGGTAGTCCGGCACGACGACGCGCGCCGCGCGGGCCTCGGGGTCGACGACCGTCACGGACACCACGCGGGCGGGCGACAGCGCGTGCGCGATCATCTCGGCCGGGTCGTCCGAGTAGTCGACGATGTCGATCTTCTCGCCGTGCAGCTCGGCCATGACGGCACGCACGCGACCGCCGAGCGGTCCGATGCACGCGCCCTTGGCGTTGACGCCGGCGACCATCGAGCGCACGGACATCTTGGTGCGGTGACCGGCCTCGCGGGCCATGGCCGTGATCTCGACGGTGCCGTCGGCGACCTCGGGGACCTCGAGCGCGAACAGCTTGCGGACCAGGCCCGGGTGCGAGCGGGACAGCGTGACCTGGGGTCCGCGCTGGCCGCGCGCGACCTCGAGCACGTAGCCGCGGATGCGCTCGCCGTGCACGTACTCCTCGCCGGGGACCTGCTCGTGCGCGGGCAGGACGGCCTCGACGCCGCCGATGTCGACGAGCACGGTGCGCGGGTCACGGCCCTGCTGGATGACACCGCCGAGGACCTCGCCCTCCTTGCCGCGGAAGTTGCCCAGCACCTGGTCGTCCTCGGCGTCGCGCAGCCGCTGGACGATGACCTG
>NZ_QWKP01000109.1 GCF_003470205.1 Cellulomonas rhizosphaerae | reverse complement strand
CAGTCTCAACCAAGACCCGCACGATGGCGGGCCATATGGCATCGACTACTTGGCACACTGTTGAGTTCTCAAGGAACAGACGCTCTTTCGTCCAGACCCGCAGGTCCTTCTCGAGAGGCTTTCCGTTTTCCCAGCCTACCAGATTGTTTTCTCTGGTTTACCGGGCGCTTCCAGCGAATCGTTTTGCGCGATTCCCTTTCGGCTTTCACTACTCTAGCGGGCTTTTCCAGCTCCCCAGACCATCCGGTCTGTGACGCTCATTGCCCTGACCCGTCCGGTTCCGAGGCGCACGAAGCTCCTGGATCGCGTTCGGGGGCGGCCGCCTGCGGGACCAGCCACCGGGGTTCGATCCTCGGTGTCCGTTCCTCCCTGCCGGGCGACCTCGAGAACATTACGCGGGGAGGCCCGGCCTGGCAAATCCCCAGGCGGTGACGCCGGTCACCACGGTCAGGCGCCGGTGTCGACCACCCCGAGGGTGCGCTTGCCGCGGCGGATGACCGCCCAACGGCCGTGCAGCAGGTCCTCGCTGCGCAGGACCGCGTCGTCGCCGGCGACCCGCACGTTGTTGATCGACGCGCCGCCCTCCTTCACCGCTCGCCGAGCCTCCGACTTGCTCGCGACCAGCCCCGCGGAGGCGAACAGGTCGACCACGAGGTCGCCGACCGCTCCGGAGGCGGTGGGCAGCTCGGCGACGGCAGCGCCCAGGGTCGCGGGGTCAAGCTCCTCGAGGGAGCCGCGGCCGAACAACGCCTGGCTCGCGGCGACCACCGCGTCGGCGGCGGCCACCCCGTGCACGAGCGACGTGACGTCGTGCGCGAGCGCGCGCTGCGCCTCGCGAGCGGCAGGACGCTCGGCGACCGCCGCCTCGAGGGCGGCGATCTCCTCGCGGCTCCGGAAGGTGAACACCTTGAGGTAGCGCACCACGTCGGCGTCGTCGGCGTTGAGCCAGAACTGGAAGAACGCGTACGGCGTCGTCATCTCGGGGTCGAGCCACACCGTGCCCGACTCGGTCTTGCCGAACTTCGTACCGTCGGCCTTGGTGATCAGCGGTGTCGTCAGTGCGTGCGCCGCGACGCCCTCGGCCTTGCGGATGAGCTCGACGCCCGAGAGCAGGTTGCCCCACTGGTCCGAGCCGCCGGTCTGCAGGGTGATCCCGTGCCGGCGGTGCAGCTCGAGGAAGTCCATGCCCTGCAGGATCTGGTAGCTGAACTCGGTGAAGCTGATGCCCGCCTCGCTGTTGAGGCGGCGGGCCACGGTGTCCTTGGCGAGCATCGTGCCCAGGCGGTAGTGCTTGCCCACGTCGCGCAGGAAGTCGATGGCCGACATCGGCGCGGTCCAGTCGAGGTTGTTGACCATCGTCGCCGCGTTCTCGCCGTCGAAGCGCAGCAGCGGTGCGATCTGGTCGTGGATCCGCGTGACCCAGCCCGCGACGACCTCGGGCGAGTTGAGCGTCCGCTCCCCCGCCATCTTCGGGTCGCCGATCAGCCCGGTCGCCCCACCGACGAGGGCGAAGGGGCGGTGGCAGGCGTCCTGCAGCCGGCGCACGGTCAGGATCTGGACCAGGTTGCCGATGTGCAGGCTCGGGGCAGTCGGGTCGAAACCGCAGTACAGGTTGACGGTGCCGTCGGACAGCGCGGTGCGCAGGGCGTCAAGGTCGGTGGTCTGCGCGATCAGGCCGCGCCACTCGAGCTCGTCGAGGATGTGGTTCACGGGTGTCTCCAGAAGAAAGGGGCGTGGGCGTGGGGCACGGCCGACGTCGTCGCCTCAGGGGGCGTCTACCGACGTCGGCGGCGGATACGCCGGCCGGTACGCGGACACGGTGCGCTCGTTGGTCAGCCAGTAGCGCCACGGGAAGCGGTTGCCCTCGCCACCCGCCCCCGAGACCCCGACGCGGGGACCGCTCGCGTGGGCGGGCTGCACGGCGGTCTCGTGCCGGTGCAGCACCACGGTGCCGCCGGCCTCGGTGACGTCGGCGCCGTTGGAGTCGCGGTCGAGCCCGAGGCAGACGGCCAACCGGGCCGGGCCGCGCGCGAGCTGGCGCTCGGAGTCGACGACCCCGACCCGCTCGCGGCGCGCCCAGGCGAGCGCCGAGCCCTCGACGATCTCGCCGGCGCGAAGCAGCACGGCCGCGGCGCTGCCCGTCGGCTCGGCGACGATGTTGAGGCAGTGGTGCAGACCGAGGTGTCGGTAGACGTAGAGCCGGCCGGGCTCGGCGAACATGACCGCGTTGCGCGCGGTGCGACCGCGGAAGGCGTGCGAGCCCGGGTCTGCGTCGCCGCCGTAGGCCTCGACCTCGGTGATGCGGACGGTCACGTCCCCCTCGGGCGAGCGTGCCGTGAGGTAGGTGCCGAGCAGGTCACGGGCGACGAGGTGGACGTCGCGGGCGTACCAGACGCGTGCGGGGACCTGGACGAAGGCCGCCGGCTCGGCTGCGTCCGGCGGTCGCGGGACGTCCCCTGGCCAGGTGCTCACCCGCTCATCCTGCCGCACCGGGCACCCCCGGCGCGTCAGGGTCCACGAGCGCCGGGCCGTGGACGACCCGCCCCAGGGCGTCGAGGCGCACGTCGGCCCGCTCGCGGGTGCTCTCCCGGGCGTAGTGCGCCCTCTCGTCGCGCATCCACTGCTCCCAGTGCGCCCGCGCGTCGTCGCCGTCGCGCGCGAGCCCGCGAACCAGCCGCAGGTCGTCGGGCGCCTCGACCCACACGCGCACCGCGGCGAGCGGGTCGACGAGGCGCCGCCCCGAGCCGCAGCCTTCGATCACGAGCACGCGCGGGACCGGCACGTCGACCCATTCCGCGAATGCTCCGAGACCCCAGTCGTAGCGCTGGTAGCGCCCGGGCAGGCCGCGGCGCAGGGGCTCGAGCACCTGAGCCGACAGCCGCGGCCAGAGCGATCCGTCGAGCCCGGACCAGCCCTCGTACAGGTCGTCGAGGTGGAGGACGAGCGCCCCGGCGGACTCGGCGAGCGAGGCCGCGAAGGTCGTCTTGCCGGAGCCGGCAGGCCCGTCGACGACGACGAGCCGCACCGGGCCGAGCCGTGCCGGGACAGCCAGGGCTGCCGCGGCGACGGCGTCGGCGACGGTCATCGGGGGGGCGGTCAGGACGCCCAGCCGCGCAGCTCGGCCACGCGGGCCTTGGCGCGCACCAGCTGCTCGGCGACGCGCACGGGCGCGGTCCCGCCGTGCGCGGACCGCGACGCGAGCGAGCCCTCGACCGACAGCACCGAGCGCACGGCCGGCGTCAGGTGCGGCGAGATGGCCGCGAGCTCGTCGTCGGACAGCTCCCACAGCTCGATCGCCGGCTCGTGCTCCTCGCACGCCCGCACGCACGAGCCCGCGACCTCGTGGGCCACGCGGAACGGCACGCCCTCGCGGACGAGCCACTCGGCGATGTCCGTCGCGAGCGAGAAGCCCTGCGGTGCGAGCGACGCGAGCCGCTCGTAGTCGAAGGTCAGCGTCGCGACCATGCCCGCGAACGCGGGGAGCAGGATCGTGAGCTGGTCGACCTGGTCGAAGACCGGCTCCTTGTCCTCCTGTAGGTCGCGGTTGTACGCGAGCGGGAGGCCCTTGAGCGTCGTGAGCAGGCCGGTCAGATCGCCGACGAGGCGTCCCGCCTTGCCGCGCGCGAGCTCGGCGATGTCCGGGTTCTTCTTCTGCGGCATGATGCTCGACCCCGTGGAGTAGGAGTCGTGCAGGCGCACGAAGCCGAACTCCTTGGTCGCCCAGAGGATGACCTCCTCGGCGAGCCGCGAGAGGTCGACCGCGAGCATCGCCGCGACGAACGCGAACTCCGCGACGACGTCCCGCGAGGCCGTGCCGTCGATCGAGTTCTCGACCGGACCGTCGAAGCCGAGCTCGGCGGCCACGGCAGCCGGGTCGAGGCCCAGCGACGAGCCCGCGAGGGCTCCCGAGCCGTACGGCGACACCGCCGCGCGGCGGTCCCAGTCGACCCAGCGCTCGACGTCGCGCAGCAGCGGCCACGCGTGGGCGAGCAGGTGGTGCGCGAGCAGCACGGGCTGGGCGTGCTGCAGGTGCGTGCGGCCGGGCATCGGCGCGTCGCCCGCGGCATCGGCCTGCGCGACGAGCGCGTCGACGACGTCCAGCACGGCCTGGGCCAGCGCGCGCGCCTCGCGGCGCAGGTACATGCGCACGAGCGTGGCGATCTGGTCGTTGCGCGAGCGGCCGGCGCGCAGCTTGCCGCCGAGCTCGGCACCGGCGCGGTCGATCAGCCCGCGCTCGAGCGCGGTGTGCACGTCCTCGTCCTCGAGCACCGGCAGGAAGTCGCCGGCCGCCACGTCGGTGCGCAGCCGCTCGAGCGCGTCGACCATGCCCGTGAGCTCGTCGGCCGAGAGCAGACCCGCGGCGCTCAGGACGCGCGCGTGGGCGACCGACCCCGAGATGTCGAGGTCGGCGAGCCGCCAGTCGAAGTGCGTCGACTGCGACAGCGCCTGCAGCGCGGCCGAGGGGCCGCCGGCGAACCGGCCGCCCCACAGCGAGACGTTCCCGGCCGGCTGCACGGGACCCGTGCCCGCCGGCGAGAGCTCGTCAGGCATCGATGCCGCCCGACGTGCCGAGATCCACGCCGTTGCCGAAGCGGACGTCGCGCGCGGCGGCCAGCTTGGAGGACAGGCCGTAGATCTCGATGAAGCCGCGGGCCGCGGCCTGGTCGAACGTGTCGCCGGTGTCGTACGTCGCCAGGTTGAAGTCGTAGAGCGACGCGTCCGAGCGGCGGCCGGTGACCGTCGCGCGACCGCCGTGCAGGACGAGCCGGACGTCGCCGGAGACGTAGCGCTGCGTGTCGTCGATGAACACGTCGAGCGACTTCTTCAGCGGGCTGAACCACTGGCCGTCGTAGACGAGCTCCGACCAGCGCTGCTCGGCGTTGCGCTTGAAGCGGGCCTGCTCGCGCTCGATCGTGACGTTCTCGAGCTCCTGGTGCGCGGCAATGAGCGCGATCGCGCCCGGGGCCTCGTAGACCTCGCGGCTCTTGATGCCGACGAGGCGGTCCTCGACGATGTCGATGCGGCCGACGCCCTGGGCGCCCGCGCGGCGGTTCATCTCCTGGATCGCCTGCAGCGGCGTGACGGGCACGCCGTCGAGCGCGACGGGCACACCCTGCTCGAAGGTGATGACGACCTCGTCGGCGACCGGCGGGAACGTCGGGTCGTCGGTGTAGGTGTAGACGTCCTTCGTCGGGCCGTTCCAGATGTCCTCGAGGAAGCCGGTCTCGACCGCGCGGCCCCACACGTTCTGGTCGATCGAGAACGGGTTGTGCTTGGTGGTCTCGATCGGGAGCTTGTGCTTCTCGGCGAACTCGATCGCCTTGTCACGCGTCAGGGCCAGGTCGCGGACCGGCGCGAGGCACGTCAGGTCGGGCGCGAGCGACGTGATGCCGACCTCGAAGCGGACCTGGTCGTTGCCCTTGCCGGTGCAGCCGTGCGCGACGGTCGTGGCGCCGAACTGGCGGGCCGCGCGCACCAGGTGCTTGACGATGACGGGGCGCGAGATGGCCGAGACGAGCGGGTAGCGGTCGAGGTACAGCCCGTTGGCGCGCAGCGCGGGCATGCAGTACTCGGACGCGAACTCGTCGCGCGCGTCGGCGACGTACGCCTCGACCGCGCCGCAGTCGAGCGCGCGCCGGCGGATGACCTCGAGGTCCTCGCCGCCCTGGCCGACGTCGACGGCGACCGCGATCACCTCGGCACCGGTGGCCTCGGCGATCCAGCCGATGCCGACAGAGGTGTCCAGGCCGCCGGAGTAGGCGAGGACGACGCGCTCAGTCATGGTTCTTCCTTCTGTTCTGCGGGGTGATGGGGTTCAGTGTCGCGCGTCGGGACGCGCGTCGGAGGCAAGCGCCAGGAAGCGCGCCGCCAGGGCGGTACCTGCCTCGGGCCGGTCGTCGCGGGCGATCACCAGGACGGTGTCGTCGCCCGCGATCGTGCCCAGCACCGTGGGCAGCACGGAGTGGTCGATGGCGGAGGCGAAGAACTGCGCCGCGCCGGGCGGGGTCCGCAGCACGACGAGGTTGCCGGACGCCTCCGCGGTGAGCAGGAGCTCCTCGCACAGCCGCGCCAGGCGGGCCGCGAGCATCTCGGTGTCCGGCGGCGCGGCGCGGACCTCGCCCTCCGCGGGCACGGAGTAGACGAGACCACCCGCGGGCGTGCGGACCTTGACGGCGCGCAGCTCGACGAGGTCCCGCGAGAGGGTTGCCTGCGTGACGCTGACGCCCTCGGCCACGAGCAGGTCCGCGAGCTGCTGCTGAGAGGCCACCGCGCCGCGCGCGAGCAGCGCGCCGATGAGGGCGTGCCGCGCGGCCTTCGTCTGCGGGACGGTCGCGGTGCTCATGCCCGCTCCAGCAGCCAGGTCAGCAGCGCCTTCTGCGCGTGCAGGCGGAACTCCGCCTCGTCCCAGACGACCGACTGCGGGCCGTCGATGACGTCGGCGGTGATCTCCTTGCCGCGGTAGGCGGGCAGGCAGTGCAGGACGATGGCGTCGGGCTTGGCGAGCGCGAGCGCGGCGCCGTCCAGGCGGAACGGCACGAACGGCGTCTCGCGCGCGTCGGCCTGGTCCTCCTGGCCCATCGAGATCCACGTGTCGGTCGCGACGACGTCCCCGCCGGCCACGGCGGCGTCCCGGTCGTGCAGCACGCTCACCGAGCCCCCGGTCTCGGCCGCGATGCGCGCCGCATCGGCCAGGATGCCGGCGTCGGGCAGGTAGCCGTCCGGCGTGCCGATCCGCACGTGCATTCCTGCGGTCGCGCCGCCCAGCAGGTAGGAGTGCGCCATGTTGTTCGCGCCGTCGCCGACGTACGCGAGCACCTGGCCGGCCAGCCGACCGGTGCCGCCGCGGTGCAGCGCGACCGTGGCGAGGTCCGCGAGGACCTGGCACGGGTGGAAGTCGTCCGTCAGCGCGTTCACGACGGGCACGCCCGCGTGCTGCGCCATCTGCTGCAGGCGCTCCTGCGCGTGCGTCCGCCAGACGATCGCCGCGACCTGCCGGCCGAGGACGTGCGCCGTGTCCGGGATCGACTCGCGCGTACCGATCTGCGCGAGCTTCCCGTCGACGACGAGCGGGAACCCGCCGAGCTCGGCGATGCCCGTGCTGAACGAGACCTGCGTGCGCAGGGTCGGCTTGTCGAAGATGACCGCGACCGCGTGCGGGCCGGACAGCGGCGTGCGGATGTACCGGTCGGAGCGGAAGGCGAGCGCGAGCTCGAGGACGTCGCGCTGCTCGCTCGGCGACAGGTCGTCGTCGCGCAGGAAGTGCCGGGTCATGCGTCGGCCCCCAGGTCGTGCGGCAGGGCCGCGAGGAAGTCGACGAACGTGCCGGCCTGCTCGTCGGTCAGGACGAACGGCGGCGCGAGGCGGATGGTCGTCGGGCGGCACGGGTTGACGACGAAGCCGGCCTCGAGCGCTCGCGCGGCGATCTGCGGCGCGATGGCCGCGGTCAGCTCGATGCCGATGAGCAGGCCCTCGCCGCGCACCGTCTCGACCAGCGGGTGCCCGAGCTCGGCGATCCGGGTGCGCAGGCGCTCGCCCAGGCCGGTGACGTGCTCGAGGAGCCCGTCGCGCTCGATCACGCCGATCGTCGCGAGGGCGGCGGCCGACGCGACGGGGTTCCCGCCGAAGGTGGTGCCGTGCTGCCCGCGGCCGATGAGGGTGGCCACGGGGTCGCCGTACGCGATGAGCGCGCCGACGGGGAACCCGCCGCCGAGCCCCTTGGCCACGGTCACCGCGTCGGGCAGGACTCCCGCGCCGATGTGCGGCAGCTGGTGCGCGAACCACGTGCCGGTGCGGCCCATGCCGGTCTGCACCTCGTCGAGGATGAGCAGCGCGCCGTGCTCGCGGGTCAGCTCGCGCGCCCGCGCCAGGTAGCCCGGGGGCAGCGGCAGCACGCCGGCCTCGCCCTGGATCGGCTCGACGAAGAACGCCGCGACGGGCTCGCCGTCGAACGCGGCCTCGAGGGCCGCCGTGTCGCCGAACGGCACGAACTCCACGCCGCCGGGCAGCGGCTCGAAGGGCTCGCGGTACGCCGCCTTGTGGGTCAGCGCGAGCGCGCCCATCGACCGGCCGTGGAACGACCCCTCGAGCGCGAGGATCCGGGTGCGGCCGGTCCGGCGGGCGAGCTTGAACGCGGCCTCGTTCGCCTCGGTGCCCGAGTTCGTGAGGAACACGCGCGAGCCGGCCGGGGCGCCCGCGAGGCCGAGCAGGCGCTCGGCGAACGCGATCTGGGTGGGGCTCGCGAAGAAGTTCGAGATGTGGCCGAGCGTGCCGAGCTGCGCGCTGATCGCGGCGGTCAGCGTGGGGTGCGCGTGGCCGAGCGCGTTGACCGCGATCCCGCCGAGCAGGTCGAGGTAGCGCGTGCCGTCGGCGTCCCAGACGTACGAGCCCTCGCCGCGCACGAGCACGCGCTGCGGGGCGCCGAAGGTGTCCATCACGGCGTGGGTGTAGCGGTCGGTCCACTGGGCGACGGAGCCGTCGACGGTCGGCGCGAGGCCGCCGTCCACGGGTGCGGCCGCGCGGTGGCGACCGGTGCTGAGCTCGGTCATGCGGTCACCTCGGGGGTCGGCACCTTCGGGATCGGCGCGGTGAACGGTGCGTCTGCGGGCTCCTCATCGGGGAGCACCATCGTGCCGATGCCGTCCGAGGTGAAGACCTCGACGAGGATCGAGTGCGGCGCGCGGCCGTCGATGACGTGCGCACGGCCCACGCCGCCCTCGACGGCACGCCAGCAGGCCTCCATCTTGGGTCGCATGCCCGAGTCCAGGCCCGGCAGCACCTCGGCGAGCGCGCCGGCCCGCAGGCGGCGCACGAGCGAGGACTTGTCGGGCCAGCTGAGGTACAGGCCCTCGACGTCGGTGAGCACGATGAGCTTGCGGGCGCCGAGCGCGATGGCGAGCGCGGCCGCGGCGGTGTCGGCGTTGACGTTGAGCACCTGGGTCGGGTCGTCGATGTCGGGCGCGACCGTGCTGACCACGGGGATGCGGCCCGCGTCGAGCAGGTCCTGCACCGCGCCCGGGTTGACGTGCACGACGTCGCCGACGAGGCCGACGTCCACCTCCACACCGTCGACGACGGCCGTGCGGCGGCGCGCCTGGAACAGGCCGCCGTCCTCGCCGGACAGGCCGACGGCGTGCGGGCCGTGCGCGTTGAGCAGGCCGACGAGCTCGCGCGAGACCTGGCCCGTGAGCACCATGCGCACGACGTCCATCGCCTCGGGCGTGGTGACGCGCAGGCCGCCCCGGAACTCGGACTCGATCCCGAGCCGGTCGAGCATCGCGTTGATCTGCGGTCCTCCCCCGTGCACGACGACGGGGCGCAGGCCGACCTGGCGCAGGAACACCATGTCCTGCGCGAAGGCCCGCTTGAGGTCCTCGTCGACCATCGCGTTGCCGCCGTACTTGACCACGACGAGCGCGCCCGCGAACTTCTGCAGCCACGGCAGCGCCTGGATCAGCACCTCGGCCTTCTGGTCGGGGCGCAGGTCGGTCAGCGTGTTGAACACGAACTCGTCGCTCACGTGGAGTACTCGCTGTTCTCGGTGACGTAGGCGTGGGTGAGGTCGTTCGTCCAGACCGTGACCACCTCACCGCCCGCGTGCAGGTCGATGAGGACGTGGATCTCGCGGTTCGCGGCGAGGTCGACGCTCGAGCGGGGCTCGTGCGCGCCGCCGGCGCGGCAGACCATCACGCCGTTGATCGTCACGTCGAGCTCGGCCGGGTCGAAAGCGGCGACGCTCTCCGGGACGGTGCCGACCTGCGCGAGCACGCGGCCCCAGTTCGGGTCGTTGCCGAACATCGCGGCCTTGAACAGGTTCGAGCGCGTGACCGCGCGGGCCACGGCGAGGCCCGCAGCCTGCGTCTGCGCGCCCGCGACGGTGACCGCGATGTCGTGCGACGCGCCCTCGGCGTCGGCGACCAGCTGGCGCGCGAGGTCGGCCGCGACCGCCGTGACCGCGGCGGCGAACGCCTCGGGGTCGGGCGTTGCGCCGCTCGCGCCGCTGACGAGCAGCGTCACGGTGTCCGAGGTGGACATGCAGCCGTCGGAGTCGATGCGGTCGAACGACTGGCTCGTGGCGCTGCGCAGCGCCGCGTCGGCGGTCGCCGCGTCGACGACCGCGTCCGTGGTGATGACGCACAGCATCGTGGCCAACGCCGGGGCGAGCATGCCGGCACCCTTGGCCATGCCCCCGACCTTCCAGGTGCCCGTGTCGCCCTCGATGGTCAGCTCGGCCGTCTTCGGCACCGTGTCGGTCGTCATGATGGCGACCGCCGCGTCGTGCCCGCCCGTGGTGGACAGGGCCTCCGCGCCGACGTCGACGCCCGCCAGGAGGGTCCCGATCGGCAGCCGCTCACCGATCAGACCCGTCGAGCAGACCACGACGTCGCCCGCCGAGGCCCCCAGCACCCCGGCGACCTTCTCCGCGGTCCGGTGCACGTCGAGGAAGCCGTCCGGGCCCG
>NZ_QWKP01000108.1 GCF_003470205.1 Cellulomonas rhizosphaerae | reverse complement strand
GGGCGCGGCACGGCCGGCCGGGCGGTCGGGGTGCCGGCCGGCACCACCGCGGCGGCGTCGAGGTGCAGGCGCTCGGCGAGGAGCGTCGCGACCGCGTCGACGTCGCCGGGCGCGCCGACGACGGCGAGCACCGACCCGGGTCCACGCTCGGGTGCGGCCGCGACCGGCACGGCGGCCAGCGCCTCGAACAGCGTGCGAGGGCGGTCGACGAGCAGCCGCGCGGGGACGCCCAGGCCCGCGAGCCGGTCGGCGAGGTCGGTGGGCTTGTCGGCCTGGACCGCGCGCAGCACCTCGGGCGGCGCCGGGCGCGGGACGGGCGTCGCGTCGCCGACCAGCGCCCGGACCTGCTCGAGCACGTCGGCGAAGGCGGGGCTTCCCGTCGAGACCTCGGGAGGACCGGAGTCGGCGGCGTCCGCCGCCTCGAGGAGCGCGTCGATGCCCGCGGCGTCGGCCCTGCTCGCGCGCGGCCGCGGAGCGGGAGCCTCGGGCACCTCGACCGTGAGCTCGAAGTGCTCGCGCGCGAAGAAGCCGACCAGCCCGCCCGTGCGCACGCGCTCGGCCCGCACGACCTTCGCCCCGGCGCCCAGCTCCTCGCGGACGTGGGCCATCAGGGCGGCCAGGTCGGTGCCCTCAAGCAGCAACCGCGTGCCCACTGCTCACCACCCCGACGGTCTCGATCGTGACGCCCGCCCCGGTGACCTCGCCGTACGAGAGCACGGGCAGGCGCGGCAGGCCCAGCGCGACGAGGCGCCGCAGCGCGGGCCGGATCGTCGGCGCGCACACCAGGAGCACGGTGCGCCCGCTGGCCTCGGCGTGCGCGACCGCGTCGCGCAGCTGCGCGAGCACGAGCTCGACACGGGACGGGTCGACGAGCAGCTGCGTGCCGTGCTCGGCGGGCCGGACGGACTCGACGAGCTGCTGCTCGAGCAGGGGCTCGAGCGTGACGACGCGCAGCACGCCGTCCTGCACGTAGGGCGCCGACAGCGCGGGGCCGAGCGCGGAGCGGGCCGCCTCCACGAGCCCCTCGGGGTCGGTCCCCGCGCGGGCGCGGAGCGTGAGGGCCTCGTAGATCCGGCCGAGGTCGCGGATCGGCACCTCCTCGGTGAGCAGCCCCTGCAGCACGCGCTGCACCTCGCCGAGCGACATGAGCGTCGGCACGAGCTCCTCGACCACCGACGGGTTGACGCGCTTGATCCCCTCCGTCAGCACGCGCACGTCCTCGCGGCCGAGCAGCCGCGCGGCGTTCTGGTTGATGAGCGCACCCAGGTGCGTGATGAGCACGGACACGCGGTCGACGACGGTCGCGCCGGTCATCTCCGCGGCGTGCCGGAGCTCGGCCGGTACCCACTTGCCCGCGAGGCCGAAGACCGGCTCCTGCACGACCGAGCCCGGCAGCGCCGCGAGGTCGTCGCCGAGCGCGAGGACGCGACCCGCCGGGGCCTGGCCGCGGCCGACCTCGACGCCCGCGATCCGCACGGCGTATGTGGCGGGCGGCAGGTCGACGCTGTCGCGCGTGCGGACGGGCGGCACGACGATGCCGAGGTCCAGCGCGGTCTTGCGCCGCAGCCCGCGCACGCGCGCCAGCAGGTCCTGCTCGGGGCCGTCGCCGACGAGGTCGACGAGGTCCGGCGCGAGCAGGATCTCGAGCGTGTGGACGCGCATCTGCTCGATGAGCTGCTCGGGGGTGTCGGCGGACGGCGCCGCGGCGGGTGCGGCCGGCACGAGCGCGGCCTTCTCCTCGCGCGCCTGGGTGGCCTTGGTGCGCTGCGCGACGATGATCAGGACGCAGCCCACCAGCAGGAACGGCAGCTTGGGCATGCCGGGCAGCAGCGCGAGGCTCACGGCACCGCCGCCCGCGATGAGCAGCGCGTTGCGCGACTGGGTCAGCTGCTTGGCCGCGGCCGAGCCCATGTCGCCCTCGGCGGTCGCCCGCGTGACGACGATGCCCGTGGACACCGACAGCAGCAGCGCCGGGATCTGCGTGACCAGGCCGTCGCCGATCGTCAGCAGGCTGAAGCGCTCGAGCGCCTCGGTGGGCGACATGCCCATCTGCAGCATGCCGATGACGAACCCGCCGATGAGGTTGATGACCGTGATGACGATGCCGGCGATCGCGTCGCCCTTGACGAACTTCGACCCGCCGTCCATCGCGCCGTAGAAGTCGGCCTCGGCGGCCACGTCCGCGCGGCGGCGGCGCGCCTGCTCCTCGTCGATCAGGCCCGAGTTGAGGTCGGCGTCGATCGCCATCTGCTTGCCGGGCATCGCGTCGAGCGTGAACCGCGCGCCCACCTCGGCGACGCGGCCCGCGCCGTTGGTGATGACGACGAACTGGATGACCACGAGGATCAGGAAGATCACGAGCCCGATCACGAGCGAGCCGCCCACCACGAAGTGGCCGAACGCGTCGATGACCTGCCCCGCGTACCCGTCGCGCAGCACGAGCCGCGTCGAGGCGACGTTGAGGCCGAGCCGGAACAGCGTGAACACGAGGATCAGCGACGGGAACACCGAGAAGTCGAGCGGTCGCTTGACGTACATGCTGGTCAGCAGGATGACGAGCGACGCGGTGATGTTCACGGCGATCAGCACGTCGAGCAGCGCGGCGGGCAGCGGCACGACGAGCATGAGCACGATGCCGACGACGCCCGCGGGCACGGCCATGGGGGCGAGGGACCGGTTCTTCATGGCTGGGCCTTCGGGGTCGCGCCGGCGCGGGCCGGCGTGCGGCGGGCCGCGCGTGCGGCGGCCCGGTGGTCGGTGGTGTCGTCGGCCGGCAGCGCTGAGCCGCCCTGCAGGCGGTGCTGGCCCGCCGCGGCGCCGCGGCGGCGCAGCGCCATGACGAACGCGAGCACGCGGGCCACGGCGGTGAACAGGTGCGCGGGGATCTCCTGCCCGAGCTCGCAGGCCGCGTGCAGCGCGCGCGCCAGGGGCACGTCCTCCACCATCGGCACGCGGTTCTCGGACGCGGCGGCGCGCATCTTGGCCGCGACGACGCCCGCGCCCTTGGCCACGACGCGCGGTGCGCCGGTGCCCGGGTCGTACCGCAGCGCGACGGCCACGTGCGTCGGGTTGACCAGCACGACGTCCGCGCCGGCCACCTCGGCCATCATCCGGTTGCGGCTCATGGCCATCTGCTTGGAGCGGATCGCGCCCTTGAGCATGGGGTCCCCCTCGGTGCGCTTGTGCTCGTCCTTGACCTCTTTGAGCGACATGCGGGTCTGCTTGCGGTTGCGCCGCATGACCACGACCACGTCGAGCACCGCGAGCAGCACGCCGGCCGCGATGCCCCAGCGCAGCAGCGCCTGCGTGCCGCGCGACGCCTCGCCGAGCAGGTGCGAGAGCGGCAGCCGCCCCGAGCCCACGACCAGCGGCACGAGCGCCTGCACGGAGACGTACAGCACGACGCCGACGACGATCGTCTTGAGCAGCGTCTTGAGCCCCTGCCACCACGCCTGCGGGCCGACGAGCCGCTTGACGCCCTTGACCGGGTTCAGCTGGTCGACGTGCAGGCGGAACCGGCGCGGGCGCCACCCGCCCTGGGCCAGGCCGACCGCGAGGGTCACGAGCACCGCGACGACCAACAGCGGGGCGAGCGTGGTGAGCACGCTCGTGAGCCCGTCGCGCAGCGCGGCGACCGCGGCCTCGGCCGACGGGTCGCGCGCGACGTCACGCACCAGCGCGAGCTGGTCGACCGCGGCCGACTGCCCGCGCGAGATCGTCGTCGGCATCATCAGGACGGCGGCGCCGAGGCCCAGCCAGGCGGCGAGGTCCTGCGAGCGCCCCAGCTGGCCCTTGCGGTGGACCTCCTTCATCCGCTGCGGGGTGGCCTTCTCGGACTTGTCCTCGCTCACGGCAGCACCCCCAGCATCTGCGTGACCGACCGGCCGGTCAGGCCCTGGACCACGGCGGGCAGCCCGACGAACGCGAAGCCGCCGAGCGTGAGGGTGAGCAGGATCTTGAGCGGGAAGCCCAGGGCGAAGGCGTTGAGCGCGGGCGCGACACGGGTGAGCAGACCGAGCCCCGCGTCGGCGAGGAACAGCACGACGATGAGCGGCCCGGCGATCTGCAGCGCGGACAGGAACATCTGGGTGATGCCCGTGGTGAGGGCCTGCGCGAGCGCGGCCGTGTCCAGCATCGCGCCGAGCGGCAGGGCGTCGAACGAGCGGACCATCCCGGCGATGACCACCTGGTAGGCGTCGGTCGCGAACAGCAGCACGAGGGCCGCCATCTGGTAGAGCCGCTGGAAGGGCGCGCCGCTCGTCATGCCGAGCGGGTCGAACGCCGTGGCCATCTGGAAGCCGCCGGACAGGTCGATGAGCGCACCGGCCGACTGCACGGCCGCGAACACGAGGGAGACGAGGAACCCGAGCGCGCCGCCGACGACCGCCTGCGCCACGAGGGCGCCGAGGAACGCGGGCGTGGTGTCCGAGGGCAGCGGGTCGAGCCGCGGCGAGACCGCGAGCGCGAGGGCCATCGCGAGGCCGACCTTGACGGTCCCGGGCACCGCGCGGTGGGCGAACGGCGGCGCGACGACGAAGAACGCGGCGAACCGCACGCTCGCGAGCATCACCGTCTCGATCCCGGCGAGCGGGAGCGTCAGCGTCGCGGGTCCCACGTCAGCCGCCCACGAGGGTGGGGATGCGGGCGAACAGGTCGTGCGTGAAGCTCACGAGCTCGGAGATCATCCAGTGCCCGCACACGAGCAGGGCGATGCCGGCGGCGAGCGCCTTGGGCACGAAGCTGAGCGTCACCTCCTGGATCTGGGTGACCGACTGCACCAGCGAGACGATGAAGCCGACGACCAGCGCCGTGACCAGCACGGGCGCGGAGAGCTTGGCGGCGAGCACGAGGGCGTCGAGCCCCACGTCGAGGACGGCCGCGGTGTCCACTAGCCGCCGCCCGTGTAGGAGCCGACCAGCGAGGTGACGACCAGCCCCCAGCCGTCGACGAGCACGAACAGCAGCAGCTTGAACGGCAGCGAGATCATCACCGGCGGCAGCATCATCATGCCCATCGACATCAGGGACGCCGAGACGACGAGGTCGATCACGAGGAACGGCACGAAGATGACGAAGCCCATGATGAACGCGGAGCGCAGCTCCGAGAGCAGGAACGCCGGGACGAGCGTGACCATCGGGACGTCCTGGGGCGTCGCCGGGTTGGGCCGGTCCGCGGCGCGCGTGAGCAGCGCCAGGTCCTGCTCGCGCGTGTGGGACGCCATGAACTCGCGCAGGGGCGCGGACCCCGCGTCGACCGCCTGGGAGAACGTCATCGAGCCGTCGAGGTAGGGCTGCACGCCGTCGGCGTTGACGTCCGAGAGCACGGGCGACATGACGAACAGGCTGAGGAACAGCGCGAGCCCCGCCAGGACCTGGTTGGGCGGGACGCCCTGCAGGCCCAGCGCGTTCCGGGTGAACGCCAGGACGACGAAGATCTTGGTGAAGCTCGTGGTCATGAGGATGAGCGCGGGGGCGACCGAGAGCAGCGTGATCGCGACGAGGACCACGATCGAGGAGCTGGGCGTGCCGTTCACGCCGTTGACTGAGACGGTCACGCTGTCGCCCAGGCCCGAGGGCGCCGCGGGCGGCGTCGGGGTGGCGGGGTCGGTGGGCGCCGCGGTCGAGGCGGTCGCCCCGGCCACGAGCGCGATCCCGGCGAGCGCGACGACCACCGTCAGGCGGCGGGCCACGGCACGCGCGCTCACCGCCTGACCGTCCGGTCCTGCAGGGTCTTGACGAGGGTGCGCCAGGTCTCGGGCGAGAGCACCGAGCCGTGCAGCGGGCCGCCGGTGTGCGCGGGGTCGAGCCCGGAGGTCAGGCCGGAGTCCAGCGGGGCGCGCGGTGCCGGGACGCGGGGCTTGGTCGGAGCGGGGGCGAGCGCGGGTGCGGCCTCGACGACCGGCGCGAGCTCGGACAGCATCGTGACCTGCTGGTCGCCGTAGCCGACGAGCAGCCGGCGGTTGCCGACCGCGACGACCGCGACGCCCGAGTGGCGGCTCACGGCCTGCTTGCCCACCAGGCGCACCTCGGCCTCGCGCTGGGCGCGCACGCGTCGCGGCCCGCCCAGTCGCCGACCGGCGAACCAGATGAGCCCGATCACGCACGCGAGCGACAGGAGGACCCGCGCGGCGAGCATGACGGTGTCCATCAGCGCGCGGCGTCCTCGTCGTACACGATCTCCGTGACGCGGATGCCGTACGCCTCGTCGACGACGACGACCTCGCCGCGCGCGATCAGGCGGCCGTTGACCATGACGTCCGCCGCCGCGCCCGCGGCGCGGTCGAGCTCGAGAACCGTGCCGGGCGTGAGGTCGAGGACCTGGCGGACGGGGAGCGTGGTGCGGCCGATCTCGGCCGTCAGGGTCATGTCGACGTCGTAGAGCATCCGCATGCTGCCGCGCTGGGTCGGGACGGCCGCGGGGGCCGGCGTCGTGCGCTGGCCGCGCACGCGCAGCGCGAACCACGCCACCGTGCGGCCTTCGTCCTGCAGCGCGAGCACCTCGGCGCCGCCGGTCGCCGCCCCCGCGGGCTCGGTCCGGCTGGCCTCGAGGACGCCCGCGCCGACCTCGCGGCCGGCCGCCTCGAGCGCGGGGCGCAGGGCGTCGAGCGCGGTCAGGGTGCCGCCGGCCGCGGCCGTGACGTCGCCCAGCACGTCGGACGCGACGAGCACGAGGTCCGCGCTCGGCGAACCGACGAGGGTCGCGACGACCGCGACCGCGTCCGCGGGGACGTCGCCGTCGCGCGCGGCGACGACGGTCAGCGGGGTGGTCGCGGGCACGAGCGCGGCGGCAGCGCGCGCGGCCCGCTCGGCGAGCTGGGCGGTGCCGAGGTCGGGTGCGACGGCGGTGGAGCTGGGCGAGTTCATGCGGGGATCTCCTCGACGGTGACGACACGGCACGCGAGCCGTGACCCGTGGCTGCCGATGGCGGCCCGGGCGAGCACGACGCCGTCGACGACCACGTCCAGCGGGGTCGACGACGGGTGGGACAGGGGCAGGACGTCGCCGACCTGCAGCGACAGCACGTCGCGGGGGTGGACGGTCACGGGCGCGAACTGCACGCCGACCCGCACGGGCACGCCCTGCACGGCGAGCTCGAGGTCGGCGTGCGCGGCCGCGGCCGCCTGCCGGTCCTCGGCCGAGTGCGCGATCGCGCCGTCGGCGGCGTGCAGCGCGGCGAGCATCGTGTCGGCCGGCAGCATGAACGTGACCGCGTCCTCGCGCTCGCCGACCCGCAGCGTGAACGAGGCCACGAGCACCGTCTCGGAGGCGCCGGTCGCCTGCACGAACTGCGGGTTGTACTGCACGCCCTGCACGGTGACGCCGAGCCGGGTGAGGCCCGCGAACGCGTACTCGAGGTCGGCCAGCGAGTGCTGCAGCAGGTCGCGCACGAGCGTCAGCTCGATCTCGGTGAGCTCGCGGCCCTCGCGCTCGTCGCCGCGGCCGTCGCCGCCGAAGAGGTAGTCGATCCAGACCATCGTGGCGCCCACGGGCAGCTGCACGACGGCCGTCTGCCGGCTGTGCTCGACGGTGCAGAGCACCATCGCGGTGGGGCTCGGCAGGAGGTTGACGTACTCGTCGTACGTCTGGAGCGCGACCTGGTCGAAGGCCAGGTGGCTCACGACGCGCAGGCGCGCGGTCAGCTGGTTGCCGAACTGGCGGGCGAACCGCTCGAACGCCATCTCGAGGTGGCGCGCGTGCTCGCGCACCAGGGTCAGCGGGCGCCGGAAGTCGTAGGTGTCGACCTGCGTGCCGCGCGCGCGGCGGGGCGTGGGCACGCCGTTGACAGAGGGCGCGCCGTTGGCAGGGGGCACAGCGGGGGCGTCGGGCGCGTGCGGGTCGGTCACGAGCCACCCATCGGCGGGCGCGCGGACGTGTTGAGCGATCGCACGGGACTTCTTCTCCGGCCCACCCTCCATGGGTGGGTTCGGGTCCCTGGACGGGACCCGGCGGAGCGGTGCGGCGCCCTCCGTGGCGCCAGTGAACGACCGGTCGTGCCGGCTACTGCGTGACGTAGTTCGTCAGGTAGACCCCCATCACCTCGCCCTCGTACGCCTCGGACAGCTCGTGGGCGAGCTGGTCGCGCAGCTTCTCGCGGGTCTTCGGGTCCGAGACCTCCTCGACGGAGCGTCCGGAGAACAGGGCGATCGCGTGGTCGACCGCCTTCGACGGGTCGGGCGCCTCGGCCACGTCGGTGGTCAGCTGCAGCGCCAGGCCGAGCCGCAGGTAGTGGCCGCCCTCGAGGTTGAGGCTCACGGGCTCGACGGTCAGCACCTCACCGGGCTCGGGCGTGGGCTCGGCGGCGGGCTCGGCCGGACCGGACGGGCGCAGGAGGAAGAACCAGGCCGCACCGAGCGCGACGAGCACGACCGGCAGGATCACCAGGACGAGCTTCTTCCTGGACTTCTCGGCCTCGGGCGCGGGCTCGGCCTCCGTCTGCGGGGCGCCGGACCCGCCGCCGATCTTGCCGCCGATCTTCGGACCGGACACGACGCGTTGCTCGATGGGCATCCGACTACTCCTTGCTCAGGGCGGGCAGCAGGGCCCGGACGGCCTCGGGGGCGCTGGACAGGACGACGAGGTCGACGCGGCGGTTGGCCTCGAGGGCCTCGTCGTCGTGCCCGGCCTGCAGGGGTCGCTCGTCGCCGAAACCGACGGCCATGATCCGCTTGCCGGGCAGGCGGTCCTTCTCGACGAGGTGCCGCAGCACCTGCGTCGCGCGATCGGCGGACAGCTCCCAGTTGGTCGCGTACCGCCCGGAGACGGGGAGCACGTTGGCGTGGCCCTCGACGGAGATCTGCTCGTCGACGCGGCGCAGCATCGGCCCGGCCACGTCGAGCACCTTGCGGGCCACGGGTGTCAGGTCCGCGCTCGCGGGGGCGAAGAAGACGTCGTCGGCGACGAGGCCCAGCACGAGGCCGCGCTCGTCGATCCGGAAGCGCACCGCGTCGCCCAGGTGGCTCGCGGCGAGCTGCGCCTCGATCTTGTCCCGCAGGTCCTGCAGGTGCGCGGCCTCCTTCCTGGCGGCCGCGAGCACGTCGGGGTCCACTGCGTCGTCGGGGTCGTCGGGTGCCGTCGTCGGGCTCGCGCCCTGCGTGCCGAGGCCGGCGTCCGCGGCGACCATGCCGGCCGTGCCGTCGACCGGCGTCGTCTCGGGCACGACGCTCTCGCCCGTGAGCGTGCCGCGGCTGCCGTCGAGCACCGAGTCGGTGCCGCTCTGGTCCTGGAAGCCGGCGCTGAGCGAGTCGCGCAGCGCGATGTATTTGTCCTGGTCCACCTGGCTGATCGCGAACAGCACGATGAACAGCGCCATGAGCACGGTGATCATGTCGGAGTAGCTGACCAGCCACCGCTCGTGGTTGACGTGCTCCTCCTCGTGGCCGCCGCCGCGCCGGCCGCGACCCCGCCCCGCGTGGCCGCTCATGCCGCGGCCTTCTTCTCTGCGGCGGCCGGGGGCAGCAGGCTGCGCAGGCGCTCGCCCACCAGCCGCGGGTTGGCGCCGGCCTGGACGGCGAGGAGCCCCTCGAGCGTGACCTCCATCTGCTGGCACTCGAGGTCGGAGATGCGCTTGATGCGCGCGCCGAGCGGCAGCCAGATGACGTTGGCGGACAGGATGCCCCACAGCGTCGCGACGAAAGCCGCGGCGATCGAGTGGCCCAGCTCCGCGGGCTCGGACAGGTTCTCGAGCACGTGCACGAGCGAGATGACGGTGCCGATGATGCCGATGGTCGGCGCGTAGCCACCCATGTCGGCGAAGTACTTGGCGTGCACGCGGTCACTCGCGCGCTTGGTCGCGATGCGGTCCTCGAGGATGACCCGCAGGTCCTCGGGGTCGGTGCCGTCGATCGCCGCCTGCAGACCGTTGCGCAGGAACTCGTCGTCGATGCTGCGTGCCGCGTCCTCGAGCGAGAGCAGGCCCTCGCGCCGGGCGCGGTCCGCGAG
>NZ_QWKP01000107.1 GCF_003470205.1 Cellulomonas rhizosphaerae | reverse complement strand
GGCCCCCGGCCGCGCGCCGTTCGTCGTCCCAGGGTTGCCTTCGACCAAGACGCGATATAACGTGTTCGACAACACGAGATATATCGCGAATGGAGCGAGCAATGCCTACCGAGTCCTGGGTCGTCGCCGGCCCGCAGATCATCGAGGTCGAGCAGGTCGACGCGCTGCGCGTGCAGCTCGTCGGCGGGCGCGTGGACGTCGTCGCGCACGACGAGCCGACGACCCGCATCGAGGTGCACGCGGTCGACGGTCGCCCGCTGGAGGTCACCCTGAGCGACGGGGAGCTGCGCGTCGGCTACTCGTTCACCCTGGGCGGCTGGGAGGGCTTCCTCGAGAAGTTCCGCAACTTCCGCGACAAGGACCGGGCGGACGTGCACATCGCGATCCCGCGCTCGGTGCGCGCCAAGGTCGGCACCGTGAGCGCCGAGGGTCTGCTCGCCGGGGTCGACGAGGACGCGTCGGTCTCCACGGTCTCCGGCTCGCTCGTCACCGACGGCACGCGCGGGCGGCTGTCCGCGAACACGGTCTCCGGGGAGATCGTCGTGCGCGCCCACGCCGGCGCGCTCAAGCTCAACACCGTCTCGGGCGAGCTCGCGGCGTCGGGCGAGCTCACGCTCGTGCAGGCCAACTCGGTCTCGGGCGACCTGTCGCTCGACGTGACCACGGGCTCGTCGTCCGTGACCGCCTCGACCGTCTCCGGCGACGTGACCGTGCGGCTGCCGCAGGAGCAGGGCGTGCGCGTGCAGGCCCAGTCGGTCTCGGGGCGCCTGGTCATCGACGGCCGCGAGTACAAGGACGGCAAGCCCGCGCAGCGCAAGGTCGACCTGACGACGGGGGACGGC
The DNA here is from genome assembly GCF_003470205.1 of Cellulomonas rhizosphaerae. GTDB lineage: Bacteria > Actinomycetota > Actinomycetes > Actinomycetales > Cellulomonadaceae > Cellulomonas > Cellulomonas rhizosphaerae. The sequence goes on along the minus strand of NZ_QWKP01000107.1, from coordinate 8,969 downwards.
GGCTGCTTCGTCTCGGCGAGCACGGTCTCCGGCCACGTCACCGTCCTGCGGAGCGCGCCGTGATGTCGCCGGTGTTCGCCCACGGCCAGCTGCGCCTGTACCTGCTGGCGCTGCTCGAGTCCGGCCCCAAGCACGGCTACGAGCTGATCACCGCCCTCTCGGCGCGGTTCGACGGCACGTACCGGCCGAGCGCCGGCACGATCTACCCGCGCCTGGCCCGGCTCGAGGACGAGGGGCTCGTGACGCGCACCGACGAGGAGCGCAAGAGCACGTACGCGCTCACCGACGCCGGCCGCGTGGAGCTCGAGGCCCGGCGCGACGAGCTGACCCACCTCGAGGAGGGCATCTCCGAGACGGTCCGCGACCGGGCGTTCCAGGTCCGCGACGACGTGCGCGGCTCGATGCGCGGGCTGCTCAAGGACCTCGAGGAGCAGGCGCGCCAGGCGCGGGCCGCGGCCAAGCCGGGCCACGACCCGTCGTCGGACGCGCGCCGCGAGTCGCACGCCCGCTGGGCCGAGGCCGACGGCCTGCTCACGCGGTTCCGCGACGAGGTGCGCGCGGACCTCAAGCGGGCGTCCGCCCACGGGCGCGTCGACTCCCAGACCGTCGAGCAGGTGCGTCGCGCGCTGGACGACGCGCGCCGCGCCCTGCGGGACACCCTGCGCTGAGGAGGGGCCGAGCCGATGTACCGACCGGTGATGGTGCGGGCGCTGCTACGCGCCGTCGTCGGGCTGACCGAGCCAGGCGTGCCAACCGGTGTGCAGCACCAGCCACGCCATGAGCCCGTACCCGGCCTGGCCGGGGAGCTCGCCGTCGCCCGCGGCCATGTCGCCGAGCCACTGCTCGTGGGCGGCGAGCGGGGAGAAGGTGTCGACGTAGGGCACCCGGCGGCGGGTCGCGACGTCACCGAACGCGGCGGACAGGTCGCCGAGCCGGTCGCTGTCGGCCGCGGGGCCGGGAGGCGGGCCGACGACGAACGCCGGGAGCTTCCACTGGTCGGCGACGTCGAGGATGTTCGCGAGGTTGAGCCGGCTGCGCGCGAGCGAGAGGTTCGCGCCCAGATCGGCCCGGCCGAGCCCGACCACGAGCCGGTTGTCGGCCGCGGGGTCGAGCCGCCGCCGTACCTCGTCCTCCCAGCGGGATCCGAGCGCGGTCGTCGTCTCCCCGGGCACCGCGAGCGTCACGGTGGTCAGCCGGTCCGGCGCAGTGGTCCGGGCCGCGACGCGCCCCACCCACCCGAGCGCCTTCGGGTCCCCGGCGCCGGCGACGAGCTCGTCACCGATCACCACGAGCCGCAGCTCACCCACCTGCACCACTCCTTCTCGTAGTCGAGACCCCAGTCTCTCAGGGGGCCGCGGCCGCGAGCGGCGGGCTCAGCGCGTGTCGCCGCACCGGCCGCGCGCGACGGGGGTGTCCCGCAGCCCGTCGCCGTGCGCGGCGGCGACGAGCCGCAGCGCCAGCCAGGCCCCGGCGAGGAGGACGACGATGGCGAGCGTGGTCATGGCTCCCACGGTTCGCCCGTGCCGCTCGTCAGGCCAGTGGCGTCTTCGTCGTCGTCCGTCAAGATCCTGCCAACGACGAGGGCCGCCCCCGCGATCGGAGACGGCCCTCGTCGAGGCGGTCAGCTCAGCGCGCGAACGCCTGCTCGACGAGCGTGGCCTGCTGCGCCTGGTGCTTCTTGGCGGACCCGGCGGCCGGCGACGCCGACTCGGCACGGGACACGACGCGCAGCGTGCGGTTGAGCAGCTGCGGCAGGTGCATCGAGACGAACGACCACGGGCCCTGGTTCTGCGGCTCGTCCTGCACCCACACCAGCTCGGCCCCGTCGAACGGCGCGAGCGCCGCTGCGGCCGACTCGGCGTCGAGCGGGTAGAGCTGCTCGAAGCGGACGATCGCGGTGCGCTCGTCGCCCGACTTCACGCGTTCGGCCAGCAGGTCCCAGTAGACCTTGCCCGAGCACAGCAGCACGCGGTCGACCTGCGAGGCCTTCGCGGTGGCCAGCTCGTCGCCGATCACGGGCTGGAACGTGCCCGTGGTGAAGTCCTCGACCGCGGACGACGCCGACTTCAGGCGCAGCATCGACTTCGGCGTGAAGACCACGAGCGGCTTGCGCGGGCGCTGGTAGGCCTGGCGACGCAGCAGGTGGAAGTGCGACGCGGGCGTCGACGGCTGCGCGACGAACATGTTGTCCTGCGCGCACAGCTGCAGGAAGCGCTCGATGCGGCCCGACGAGTGGTCCGGCCCCTGGCCCTCGTACCCGTGCGGCAGGAGCAGCACCACGGAGGAGCGCTGCGCCCACTTCTGCTCGGCCGACGAGATGAACTCGTCGATGATCGTCTGCGCGCCGTTGACGAAGTCGCCGAACTGCGCCTCCCACAGGACGAGCGCGTCCGGGCGCTCGACGGAGTAGCCGTACTCGAAGCCGAGCGCGGCGTACTCGCTCAGGGACGAGTCGTAGACCCAGAACTTGGCCTGCTCGCCCGAGAGGTAGAGCAGCGGGGTCCACTCGGCACCGGTCTCGCGGTCGTGCATGACCGCGTGGCGCTGGACGAACGTGCCGCGGCGCGAGTCCTGTCCGGCGAGGCGCACCGGGGTGCCCTCGGCCAGCAGCGACCCGAACGCGAGCAGCTCGCCGTAGCCCCAGTCGATGCCGCCCTCACGGGACATCTGCTCGCGCTTGGCCAGCAGCTGCGCGAGCTTCGGGTGGACCGTGAAGCCCTCCGGCGGACGCACGTGCGCGCGACCGATGCGCTCGATGAGGCTCGCGTCGACGGCGGTCTTCCAGCCGACCATGACGCCCGCGTCCTCGAGCTGCGACTCCGGGCGCTCGAGGCCCGCGACGGCCTCGGCCTCGGCGGGGGGCGGCGTCCAGCCGTCCTCGCGCGTCTCGGCGAACACCCGCTCGAGCTGCTGCTGGTAGTCCTGCAGCGCCTGCTCGGCGTCGGTGATCGTCAGGTCGCCGCGCGCCACCAGCGTCTCGGTGTAGAGCTTGCGGACCGAGCGCTTGGCCTCGATGAGGTTGTACATCAGCGGCTGCGTCATCGAGGGGTCGTCGCCCTCGTTGTGACCGCGGCGGCGGTAGCAGAGCATGTCGATGATGACGTCGCGGTCGAACTGCTCGCGGTACTCGAACGCGAGCTCCGCGGCGCGCACGCACGCCTCGGGGTCGTCGCCGTTCACGTGGAAGACCGGCACCTGCAGGCCCTTGGCCACGTCGGTCGCGTACTGAGAGGAGCGCGACGACGAGGGGCCCGTGGTGAAGCCGACCTGGTTGTTGATGATCACGTGGATGGTGCCGCCGGTGCGGTACCCGCGCAGCTGCGCGAGGTTGAGCGTCTCGAACACGACGCCCTGCCCCGCGAAGGCCGCGTCGCCGTGGATGAGGATCGGCAGCACGGAGAAGCCGTCGCCGCCCAGGTCGATGCGATCCTGCTTGGCGCGCACGATGCCCTCGAGCACCGGGTCGACGGCCTCGAGGTGCGACGGGTTGGCCGCGAGGTACACCTGGGTCGTCGCGCCGGACTCGGCGGTGAACGTGCCCTCGGTGCCCAGGTGGTACTTCACGTCGCCCGAGCCCTGCACTGACTTGGGGTCGGCGTTGCCCTCGAACTCGCTGAAGATCTGCGCGTAGGACTTGCCCGCGATGTTCGCCAGGATGTTCAGGCGGCCGCGGTGGGCCATGCCGATGCCGACCTCGTCGAGACCGTTGTCCGCGGCCTTCGACAAGATCGCGTCGAGCAGCGGGATGACCGACTCGCCGCCCTCGAGCGAGAAGCGCTTCTGGCCGACGTACTTGGTCTGCAGGAACGTCTCGAACGCCTCGGCGGCGTTGAGGCGGCGCAGGATCCGCAGCTGGTCCTCGCGCGGCGTGCGGGCGTAGCCGGACTCCAGGCGCTCCTGGAGCCAGCGGCGCTGGCGCGGGTCCTGCAGGTGCATGTACTCGATGCCCGTGGTGCGGCAGTACGAGTCGCGCAGCAGGCCCAGCACGTCGCGCAGCTTGGCGTTGTTCTTGCCGGTGAAGCCGCCGGTCGGGAACGCGCGGTCCAGGTCCCACAGCGTCAGGCCGTGGGTCTGGATGTCCAGGTCCGGGTGCTTGCGCTGGCGGTAGGCGAGCGGGTCGGTGTCCGCCATGAGGTGACCGCGCGAGCGGTAGGAGTGGATGAGCTCGGCGATGCGCGCGGGCTTGATGGCCTCGGCGTCCGGGTCGCTCGAGGTGTCGCGAACCCAGCGCACGGGCTCGTAGGGCACGCGCAGCGAGGCGAAGACGCGGTCGTAGAAGCCGTCCTCGCCGAGCAGCTTGACGCCCAGGATCCGCAGGAAGTCGCCCGACTGGGCGCCCTGGATGATCCGGTGGTCGTAGGTGCTCGTCAGGGTGAGGACCTTCGAGATGCCCATCTTGTTCAGGCGGTCCTCGGAGGTGCCCGCGAACTCGGCGGGGTAGTCCATCGCGCCGACGCCGATGATCGTGCCCTGGCCCTGCATCAGGCGCGGGACCGAGTGCACGGTGCCGATGGTGCCCGGGTTGGTCAGGGAGATCGTCGTGCCGGCGAAGTCGTCGACCGTGAGCTTGTTGCCGCGGGCGCGACGCACCACGTCCTCGTACGCGCTCCAGAACTGCGCGAAGTCGAGCGTGTCGGCCTTCTTGATCGACGGGACCATGAGCTGACGCGTGCCGTCCGGCTTGGCCAGGTCGATCGCGATGCCGAGGTTGACGTGCGCGGGCTGCGTGACGCCCGGCTTGCCGTCGATCGGGGTGTAGGCCGCGTTCATCGCCGGCATCTGCGCGAGCGCCTCGACCAGTGCGTAGCCGATGAGGTGGGTGAACGAGATCTTGCCGCCGCGACCGCGCGTCAGGTGGTTGTTCACGACGATGCGGTTGTCGACCATGAGCTTGGCCGCGACCGCGCGGACCGACGTGGCCGTCGGGACCTCGAGCGAGGCCTCCATGTTGACGACGACGCGCGCGGCGGGACCGCGCAGCTTCTGGACCTCGTCGGTCACGTCGTCGGCCTGGGGCGTGCTCTTGAGCGCGGCCTCGGCGTACGGCGCGGTGGCGGGCTGCGCCGTCGCGACCGGGGACGTCAGGGGAGCGGGCTCGCGCGAGGGCTTCGCGACGGGCGTCGGGTCGTCGGCCGGCTTCGGGACCGAGGGGGTCTTGGGCTCCGTCGACGTCGACGTCGCGGGCTTGACCTCCGCCGGCTTCTCGGCGGGCTTGTCGACGAGCGCAGCGGGAGCGGCAGCGGTGCCGTTCGTGCTCGCGGGCTTGCCGTCAGGAGCGGTGTCGACGTCCTCGGGCTTGTAGCCCTCGAAGAAGTCCCACCACGCGGGGTCCACCGCGTTCTTGTCCTTCAGGTACTGCTCGTACAACTCGTCCACGAGCCATTCGTTCGCGCCGAAAACGGCGCGCATCGAGTCAGGCTCAGCCTTCTGGGACACGCGAGGATCGCCCACTTCCGCTGCGGACCTGGTCCGCGTCGTTGCCGGTTCTGTCGGTGTCAACACTACGGCCTCCGGACCTTTGTCCCATGCTGGAAGCGGCCATCTTGGACAGCGGACCAGCGCTCTTCACTCGCTCGACACACGCGGGTCAACACCGGGCAATTGCGAGCCTTTGCCCGGCAAAAGGCCTGGTCGGCGGACCGTCTGCCAGGTCATGTCTTGGCCGCGCCCCCGAGACGCGCGCGTTGCCAGCCGGCCGACCCCGTCCTCATGCACGCTTCCGGGGGCGCAAGCGTGCATAGCGACAGGTTCGGCGGCGTCAGAGGGTGGTGAGGGCGATCTCGCCCGTCGGTGGTGCGCCCTCGCCTGGGAGGGTGACGCGCATCGTGCAGCCCGACTCGGTGTCGGCCACCTCGATGCGCCCCCCGTGCAGCTCGACGGCCCAGCGGACGATGGCCAGCCCGAGGCCGGTGCCGCCGGTCGAGACCTGGCCGGTCGTCGACGGGCTGTTCCCGCGCACGAACCGCTCGAACACGTGAGCCCGCTGCGCCGCGGCGATGCCGGGCCCGTTGTCGATCACGTCGATCTGCACGTCGCCCGCGACCCGCGTGGCGACCAGGCGGACCTCGTCGTCCTCCGGCGAGTGCCGCGCGGCGTTGTGCAGGAGGTTCGCGATCACCTGGTGCAGCCGCTCGGGGTCGGCGGGGACCGACAGGTCGGCCGGCTCGACGGAGACCGGGAAGCGCAGGTGCTTGGCCGCGCCGACGAGCTGTGCGCCGTCGGCCGCCTCGCGCAGGAAGTCGGCCAGCCGGACCTGCTCGATCTCCAGGGGCGCGTCGCCGGCCTCGAGGCGCGACAGGTCGAGCAGGTAGGTGACCAGGCGGCCGAGCCGCTCGGTCTGGGCGAGCGCGGCCTCCATGGTGGCCGGGTCCGCCTCGTCGACGCCGTCGACGATGTTCTCGAGCTGGGCCTGCAGCGCGGTGACCGGGGTGCGCAGCTCGTGCGAGACGTTCGCGACGAGCTCGCGGCGGAACTGGTCGTTCTGCTGCAGGTCGTCGGCCATGGTGTTGAACGCGGACGCGAGCTGGCCCACCTCGTCGGCGCTGGTCGCGCGCACGCGCCAGGAGTAGTCGCCCGACGCCATCTGCCGCGCCGCGAACGTCATCTCCCGCAGCGGCGAGGTCATGCCGCGGGCCAGCACCTGGGTGACGATCAGCGAGATGACGATGGCCAGGGGGAGCGTGCGCGTCGGGCCCAGGTGCTTCGACAGCCCGACCCACGTGATGAACGAGGCCAGCGTCACCGTCGCGGCGACGAGGATCCCGAGCTTGATCTTGATCGAGCGGAACTGGTCGAGGGGACGCACGTCGGGCAGCAGGGGCCGGACCGGCCCGCCGCGGACGTGACGGGGGACCGCCACCGGCTCAGGCGCCGTCCTGCTCGTCGCCGGCCGCGGGCTCGAAGGCGTACCCGACGCCGTGCACGGTGCGGATCAGGTCCGGTCCGAGCTTGCGGCGCAGCGCCTTGACGTGCGAGTCCACGGTCCGGGTGCCGCTCGCGTCGACCCAGTCCCACACCTCGGCGAGCAGCCGCTCGCGGGTGAGCACGGTCTTGGGCGTCGCGGCGAGCGCGAGCAGCAGGTCGAACTCGGTGGGCGTCAGGTGCACCTCGGCGCCGGCCCGCTGCACGCGGCGCTGGGCGCGGTCGATGACCACGTCGCCGATCTCCACGGGCGGGTCCGGGTGGGCGGCCTGCGCGATCTCGGCGGCGCGTGCGGCGCGCTCGGTCCGGCGCAGCAGCGCCTTGGTCCGGGCGACGAGCTCGCGCATCGAGAACGGCTTGGTCATGTAGTCGTCGGCGCCCACGCCGAGGCCGATGAGCATGTCGGTCTCGTCGTCGCGCGCGGTGAGCATGAGGACCGGCACGGGGCGGTCGGCCTGGATGCGGCGGCAGACCTCGAGGCCGTCGATCCCGGGGAGCATCACGTCGAGCACGACGACGTCCGGCTGCAGCCGGGCCGCGGCGCTCACGCCCGCGAGCCCGTCGCCGACCGCCTCGACGGCCCAGCCCTCGGCGGTGAACCGGCGCGCGATGGCCTGGGCGATCGCCGGCTCGTCCTCCACCACCAGCACGGTCGTGCCGTTGCGACCGGACGCGCTCGTCGTCATCATTCCCACACCTTGGCACAGGGGCGCTCGTGTGGCGTGGAGATCGGCACCGGCCCCTGTGGATCACCCCTGGCGACGCGGCGCAGGACCTTTATGATGGGCGGCACCATGAGCAGCTCAAGTCGCTGCCGGCGTCCCGCCCGGGGCTCGACCCCCAGGCCCGACCATGCCGGCCACCCCACTGAACTGTCCGCCGCCCCGAGCATCCGGGGCCCCCTGTGCTGAGCGAGTGGCTCCTCGTCGCCCTCGGCATCCTGCTCACCCTCGGCACCGCGGTGTTCGTCGCGAGCGAGTTCTCGCTCGTCACGCTCGACCCGGGCGTCGTCGAGAAGCAGACCGCGCAGGACGACCGTCGCGGCCAGGGCGTGCTCCGCGCGCTGCGCCGCCTGTCCACCGAGCTCTCCGGCGCCCAGGTCGGCATCACGGTGACCACCGTCCTGCTCGGGTACACCACCCAGCCGGCCGTGGGCCGGATGCTGGGTGACCTGTTCGACGGGTGGGTGAGCGCCGCGGTGAGCGGGGTGCTCGCGCTCGTCCTGACCGTGGTCCTCGTCAACGGCTTCTCGATGGTCGTCGGCGAGCTGATCCCCAAGAACTTCGCGATCGCCCGGCCGCTGGCCACCGCGCGCGCCGTCGTGCCACTCCAGTCCGGCTTCACGACCGCGCTGCACCCGGTGATCTCGTTCTTCAACGGCAGCGCCAACGCGCTGCTGCGCCGGTTCGGCGTCGAGCCGCGCGAGGAGCTGTCCGGCGGGCGTTCGCCGCAGGAGCTGGCGGCGCTGGTCCGTCGGTCCGCGCAGGAGGGCACGCTCGACGCGTCCACCGCGACCCTGCTCACCAACTCGATCGACTTCTTCGAGCTCACGGCGGTCGACGTCATGACCGACCGCCAGCGGCTCGTCGTCGTGCGCCGCGACGACTCGGCGGCCGACGTGACGGCCCTGGCCCGCGCGACCGGCCACTCCCGGTTCCCTGTGATCGGGGAGTCGAACGACGACATCGTCGGGCTCGTGCACGTGCGGCGGGCCGTCGCGGTGCCGTTCAAGCGCCGCGCCGAGGTCCCCGCCGCGGCCCTGATGGTCGACGCGCCGCAGGTCCCCGAGACCGTGCACCTCGGCCCGCTGATGGTCGAGCTGCGCGAGCAGGGCCTGCAGATGGCCGTCGTCGTCGACGAGTACGGCGGCACCTCGGGCGTCGTCACGCTCGAGGACGTCGTCGAGGAGCTCGTCGGAGACGTGGCCGACGAGCACGACCGACGCCGCACCTCGGCCGCGCGTGCTGCCGACGGGTCCTGGCACCTGCCGGGCGTCCTGCGGCCCGACGAGCTCACCGAGACGACCGGCCTGCGGGTGCCCGACGACG
>NZ_QWKP01000106.1 GCF_003470205.1 Cellulomonas rhizosphaerae | reverse complement strand
CGGCGGCGGCGCGGAGCTCGGCGGCCTGGCGCTGCTCCCACGCGGCGTCGGCGGCGCGACCGGCGAGCACCGCGCGTCGGCCGAGCACGACGACCCCGCCGAGCAGCACCGTGGGCACCACGCCGGCGACCCAGGTGACGGCCGGCGCGACGCCGACGACCACCCAGCCGACGACGGTGGCGAGCGTGAGGAGGCCGGCGAGCATCCCGCGGCGGCGCGCGGCGGCGCCACGACGCGCGGTCGTGGCGGCGTGCGCGGCACGGGCCTGCGCGGTGCGGCGCGCGGCCTCGGTCGCGATCCGGTCCTGGGTCGCTGTCGGTCGGTCCACGGTGGTACCTCCTTCGTCGGGTACCGGTCGGCGGACCGGAACCCCCTTGCCCGGGGTCAGCAACCCCGTGGTACTGCGTGCCGCCGGCCGACGTGCGTCGACGGTGCGGGCCGACCGGCCGGGCCGGTCGCTGACCGCCACCACACGCAGCGCGTCCGAGTACCGGTCATCCGCCCGGGACTCGAGCAGCTGTTGCCGGTGCCGCAGCTTGTGCGGCACCAGGTAAGCGACCCACAGGACCACGAGCGCGAGCGCGACGGGTCCTGCGAGATCTGTCACGCACCGACGGTAGGGCGCGCGGGAGGCTCACCGCCGCAGCCGGGCGGCGTGTCGAACTACATGCGTGTGATTTCTAGCGTCCCGCCGTGCGCGTGGCATGCCATCGCGCGAGCAGCCCGCCCGGCACGTCCTCGGTCGTGAGCGCGAACGTGCGGTGGTCGCACCACGCGTCGCCGATGTGCAGGAACCGCTCGCGCACGCCCTCGTCACGGAAGCCCAGCTTCTCGACGACGCGCAGCGAGGGGCCGTTCTCCGGGCGGATGTTGATCTCCACGCGGTGCAGCCCGAGCGCCCCGAAGCAGTGGTCGGTCGCGAGCGCCACCGAGGTCGGGATGATGCCGAGCCCCGCGACGTGCCGCGAGACCCAGTAGCCGACGCTCGCCGAGCGCAGCGAGCCGTACGCGATCGACGAGACCGTGAGCTGCCCGACGAGCGCGCCGCGGTGCTCCACCGCGAACGGCAGCGTCGTCCCGGCGCGCGCCTGCGCCGCGAGGGTCCGCACGAACGACGAGAACGAGGGCCGCGGGCCGTCGAGCGGCACAGGGCTCGTCGCGTCCCACGGCTCGAGCCACGCCGCGTTCGACGCGCGCAGCAGCATCCAGGCGTCCTGGTCGCGCCGCCGCAGCGGGCGCAGGCGCACCTCGCCGTCGACGAGGACCGCGGGCCAGCCGGGAGCCATCAGCCCTCCAGGACCAGGCAGTGGACCGTCTGCCCGGACCGGACCGTGAGGTCGTGCTCGCCGACGACGGCCAGCGCGTTGGCGTGCGCGAGCGCGCTCACCGACGGGGAGGCGGGATCGCCGACGGGCGTCACGCGGTAGCCCTCGTCGGGCGAACCGAGGACGACGGCCGGCACGAACTGGCGCAGCCCCGGGGGCGAGGACCAGCCCTCGGTGGCCTGCGCCGCGACCGACGGGCGGAACACCTCGCTGTGCCCGGCCATCGCGCGCAGCGCGGGCCGGACGAACACCTCGAACGAGACCTGCGCCGCGACCGGGTGGCCCTGCAGCGCGAAGATCGGCACCTCGCGGTCGCGCCCCAGCTCCGAGCCGACCGTGCCGAAGCCGTGGCGGTGCCCGGGCGTCATCGCGACCTGGTCGAGGCGAACGGTGCCGAGCGGGGCGAGCACGTCCTTGACCGTGTCGTGCGCGAGCTCGGACAGCCCGCCGCACACGACGACGAGGTCCGCGCGCACGAGCTGGTCGTCGAGCGCCTCGCGCAGCAGGTTGCGGTCGTCACCCTGGATGGCGACCCGCACCGGCGAGGCGCCCGCGTCGCGGACCGCGGCCTCGAGCGCGTGGCCGTCGGCCTCGAAGACCGCGCCCTCCTCGAACCGCGTCGAACCGGGCTCGACGAGCTCGTCGCCGACGGTCAGCAGGACGACCCGGGGCGTGGGGTGCACGTGCAGGCGACCGCGGCCGAGCGACGCGGCGATCGCGAGCTGCCGGGCGCCGAGGCGGGTGCCGGCCTCGAGCACGACCTCGCCCTCACGCACGTCCGATCCCGCGGCGCGCACGTGCTGACCGGCGACGGCCGGGCGCTGCAGCGCGACGCGCGCCGTGCCGCGGTCGGTCTCCTCCAGGGCGACGACCGCGTCGGCGCCCACCGGCAGCGGCGCACCCGACGCGATGCGCACGGACTGCCCGGGTGCCAGGCGCAGCGGCGCGCCGCGGCCGGGCCGCACGTCGTGCGCGACGGGCATGACGCGGTCGGAGCCACCGGTCTCGCGCGCGGCGACGGCGTACCCGTCCCGGGTCGCGACGGCGAAGCGCGGCAGGTCGGCGCCCGCCACGAGGTCGGCCGCGAGGATGCAGCCGGCGGCGTCGTGCAGCGCGACGTCGAGCGGCGCGACCGGCCCGACGGCGGCCAGCACGGCCGCCAAGTGGTCCTGGACCGATCTCATGCGCGCATTGTGCCCCGCGCGGCGCCCGCGAGGCGCACCGGCCGCGCCGGACGACTTCAGGAGATCCCGGTGGGCCCGACCGTCGCACCGTCCGGCACGTGCGACGGGGTACCGGGGTCGTCGAGCACGGCCTCGCCGGTCACGACCACACCGGATCCGAACGTCCAGTCGCCCCGGACCTGCAACGACGCGGCACCCGCGAGCGACGGGGTCGCCGGGATGCGCTCGTCGAAGGCTGCGACCGTCGTGTAGTGGTCGTCGAGGTCGACGAAGGGGGCATCGACCTCCGCGGTCAGCCGCTGGTCGCGCTCGAGGCGGTAGACGTCCGAGCGAAGCACGAGCAGGTCGTTGGTCGTCTTGACCGGCAGGAAGCGGGACCGGTCGACCTCCAGCACTGCCGCGCCGTCGAACACCTCGATCGCCGCGCCCATCGCCGACTCGATCTGCACGACCTTGGGCGACGTCTTGTCGCTCGGGTCGACCGTCTTCTCGTTGCGGATCAGTGGAAGCTCGAGCACCCCTCCGGTCCGCCCGAGCTCGTCGGCGAGCGCCTGGAGGTCGAGCCAGAGGTTGTTGGTGTTGAAGTACCGGTGGCGCTCGATGTCGGTCGCCGCGTCGGCGTCGTCGGGCCGGGTCTGGGCCGACTCCCGCAGGACGATGCGCGCGTCCGAGCGCCGCACGACGAGGTGCCCGCCCTTGCGGTCCGCCGGGGTGCGCCGCGCGACCTCCGCGGCGAACGGGGCGCCCGACGCCGCGAACCACCCCGCGATCCGTGCGTCGGGCGCTGCACCGAGGTTGTCGGAGTTCGAGACGCTCGCGTACCGGAAGCCGGCCGCGAGCAGCGCCTCGAGCACTCCCGACGCGTAGAGGGCGGTGTAGAGGTCGCCGTGCCCGGGTGGGCACCACTCCAGGTCCGGGTCGGCCGGCCACCGCACCGGCGTGAGGTCGTCGGCGCGCAGCTTGGGCTCGCGGTTCTGCACGAAGTCGAGCGGCAGCCCCTCGACGGCGAGGTCCGGGTAGGCGGCCAGGGCGGCGATGGTGTCGTCGCGCGTGCGGAAGCTGTTCATCAGGACGAGCGGCAGGCGCGCGCCGGTGGCAGCGCGAGCAGCCAGCACCTGGCCCGCGATCACGTCGAGGAACGTGCGGTCGTCCCGGACGCGCAGGAGCGACTTCGCCCGGTCCATCCCCATGGACGTGCCGAGACCGCCGTTCAGCTTGACGACCACGGTGGCCGCGAGCGCATCGCGCGCGCTGGCCTCGTCCACCTCGAGATCGGCGAGGTGCGGCACGTCCCTGAGCGGCTCGACGTCGTCCTCGGCGATCACGCCGGTCTCGCCGGACTCGAGCAGCCCGTAGAAACGCGTGAACACGTCGATGGCGGTGGGGTGCACCCCACCGTCGGTCATCGTGCGCTGGGCCTGTGCGAGTCCGTCGGCGCTCATGTCGCGATGCTAGGGGCGTCCGGCGGGCCGCGCAGTGGCGCCGGTCACGCGTTCGCCTGGGGTTCCCCGCGTGCTCGTCGGAATCCCCGGAGCGTCACGCACCGTTCACCGGTCGGTCCGGCGGTCCCCTCACGCGACGGTCTTTGCGACACTGGTCCCATGAGCAACGCCGCCCAGCCGTATCCGCGCGCCGCCGAGGGCGACGAGATCGAGGACGTCAAGGAGCGGCTGCGCACGGCTATCCGATCGTCGCGCCGGTCCCGCTCGCAGCGCCTGCGCGACGAGGCCGAGGTCGCCCTCGCGCGCGTCGTCGCCGCCATCCCCGCCGTCGCGAACGCGTCGGTCGTGTCCGTCTACGCGGCCCGCCCGTCCGAGCCCGGCACGAACGCGCTGCTCGAGCTGCTCGACGAGCGCGGCACCCGCATCCTGCTGCCCGTGCTCGGCTCCGGCCTGCAGCGCGACTGGGCCGAGTACGCCGGGCCCGACGACCTGCGCGAGCGCGCCCCGGGACGCCCGCCCGAGCCCGGCGGCCCGACCCTGGGCGCGGCGGCGCTCGCCGAGGTCGAGGCGATCATCGCCCCCGCCCTCGCGGTCGACACCGACGGCGCCCGGCTCGGCCAGGGCGGCGGCTGGTACGACCGTGCGCTGGAGCACGTCCGGCCCGGGACGCCCGTGATCGCCGTGGTGTTCCCCGAGGAGCTGTACGACGCCTCGACCCGGCCGCTGCCCCGCGAGCCGCACGACCGCACCGTGGACGCGGTCGCGACACCCGAGGGCTGGCGGCCGGTCGGACCCATCGGACCGGCCGGCCCGCTCGAACCTACGGGCTGAGCGTCAGGCGGTCCTTCGCGTCGGCCTGCACGCCCGCGGCGGTGAAGGGCCACGGGAACGTGGTGCCGTGCGCCCACGCGGAGAACTGGTCCGTGTAGTGCGGGCTGGCGGGGTGGCCCGACGAGCCCGTGAGGTTGACCCACGTCGAGGAGTCCAGGTCGCCGAGGTCGACGACCATCCGCATCGACGGCGCCGACGTCACGCCGTACGAGCCGGAGCTCGCGTCCCAGGCGGTCGCGTCGACCATCGACGAGCCGCCGCCGACCTGCAGCGGCTTCGGGTTGACCAGGCGGCGCACCAGCGCGGGGATCGAGTCGCCGCCCAGCACCGCGTGCTCGGGCGCGGCCTCGTGCAGCCGGCCCCACGTCCAGTCCTGCGGGTCGCGGCCGAGCTGGGCCGTGAGCTGGCGCCGGGCCGAGACCATCGCGCGCGTCAGCACCTCGTCGCGGCCCTCCACGACGCCGGGCGTCGAGCGGTCGTCCCACCACGGGGAGTCGGGTTCCTCGAGCAGGCCGCGGACCACCTCGAGCCAGCGTGAGTCGCCGGTGGGCGACTCGCTGTCCGGCAGGTCGTCGTCGAACGCCAGGCGCAGGATCGTCGACCACACGGCCGCGAAGTAGGCAGCGGCCGGCGAGTCCGTGTCGTTGACCCGGTCCCAGGAGCGCAGCAGGTCCTGGCCGTCGTCGTCGAAGTCGTTGCCGATGTTGAGCGACAGCAGCGTGGGGACGAGCACGTCCGCGTAGGGGTTGTGCTGGTCGGTCTGGATCGTGTTCATCTCCGCGACGCCGAGCGTGCCGTCGTCGGCCGTCGCCGCCTCGAGCAGGTCGTTGATGCGCTGGCTGCGGAAGCCGTAGTCCCAGTCCTTGGTGAGGAACGGGCCGGTGCCGCGCGGCGTGACCTGCTGATTCGCGGCGACGATGATGCCGCTCTTCGGGTCCTGGACGTGCGGCATGTCGGTCGGGTCGACGTAGCCCTGCCAGTCGTAGGCGCTGTCCCAGCCGGGGCGCGGCCACGTGCCGTCCGACGGGACCTCGCCGGAGACCCGGGCGCGGATCGGGATGCGGCCCGGCGCCTGGTAGCCGATGTGGCCGTCGACCGTGGCGAACACGATGTTCTGCGAGGGGACCTCGAGCAGGCGGCCGACCTTGGCGATGTCCGTCGCGTTCTTGGCGACGTCGATCGCGAGCAGCGCGTCGGCCGTGTGGCCCGGCGCGAGCGCGGTCCAGCCGAGCGAGACGGCGTACCCGTGCCCACTCGTGCCGTCCGGGAGCGGCGAGTTGCCGGTGCCGCCGAGGTCGATGACGTCGGAGATGATCGGCCCGTGCCGCGTGCTGCGGACCTGCAGCTTCACGTCATCGCCGCCGTTGACCTTGATGGTCTCCGTGCGGATCGTCATGGGCTCGGTGCCGTCGTCGCGCTGCACGACCGTGCCGTTCACGCGCTCGAGGAAGAAGTCGGTCACGTCGGCGCCCAGGTTCGTCAGGCCCCAGGCGAGGTCGCCGTTGTGCCCGATGACGACGCCCGGCATGCCCGCGAACGAGAAGCCCGACACGTCGTAGGGGCACGCGTCGCCGACCTGCTCGCAGCGCAGCCCGATCTGCTGCCAGATGCCCGGCGCGGAGATCGACAGGTGCGGGTCGTTGGCGAGGATCGGCTTGCCCGAGGTCGTGTGGCTGCCGTCCACGACCCACGAGTTCGACCCGACGCCCTCGCCGTCGCGGACGAGATGCGGCACGGCGGACAGCGCCTCGTCCGCGGCGGCCAGCGCCTTCTGCACGTCGTGGTCGCGCAGGTCGAGCGGGTGCTCGGCCGAGGCGGTCGTCGCCTCGTCTCTCGCGTCGGCCTTGGTGAGGATCGGGGCGTTGACGTCCTGCGGGTAGGTGGGGAAGAGCTGGTCGACCTTCTCGACGTCACGCACCGAGGCGAACGTGCGGGCGCGGGACAGCTCGTCGTCGTAGTTGCCGCGCAAGTCCCACGCCATGGCCTTGAGCCACGCGAGGGAGTCGACGGGGTCCCACTGCTCGGGGGCGTCGGTGTCCACCTGCAGGCCGAGCACCGTGTACTCGACGGCGATCTGCGAGGGGGCCTTGCCCGCGAGGTAGGCGTTGACGCCGTCGGCGTAGGCCTGCAGCGCGAGCTTGGTCTGCGGCTCGAGGATCGCCCACTCCTCCTGCGCGATCCGGCGCCACCCGAACGTGCGGATGACCTTGTCGGCCTCGAGCGCGTCCTCGTTCTCGCCAACGAGCTCCGAGAGTCGGCCGGCCGTGACGTGCCGGCGGTAGTCCATCTCGAAGAACCGGTCCTGGGCGGCCACGTAGCCCTGCGCGCGGAACAGGTCCGCGCTGGTCCTCGCGGTGATCGTCGGGATGCCCCGGGCGTCGCGCGTCACGGAGACGGGCGCGCTCAAGCCGTCGAGGTGCAGCGTGCCGCTGGTCTGCGGCAGAGGTCGGCGCACGACGACGAACGCGGCGACGATCGACGCGACGAGGGCGACGACCAGCACGATCGCGACGGAGGCAAGGGTCAGGCGGACAGCACGGCGGGACACCCTGCGAGGGTAGTTCGTCCCCCGGCGCGAGGTGGCCAACCCGGCCCGCAGCGCTGCACGCGGAACATCGGGGCCGCCGGGGCGGTTAGCATTGGCACTCAGACCATGTGAGTGCCAGCGGCGACGGCCGCTCGGCGGACGTCTGCCAGTGGAGATCCTCGTGCCTACCTATTCCTACGCGTGCACCGTGTGCGGCCACGCGTTCGACATCCAGCAGTCCTTCAGCGAGGACTCGCTGACCGTGTGCCCCGAGTGCGACGGTCGGCTGCGCAAGGTCTTCTCCTCGGTCGGGGTCGTGTTCAAGGGCTCCGGGTTCTACCGGAACGACGCGCGCGCCGGATCGGGCAAGTCGTCGTCGATCCCCGCGGCTCCGTCGAGCGACTCGTCGTCGTCCACCCCCGCCGCTCCCGCGGCGCCCTCGGCCCCTGCCGCTCCCGCGGCCGCGCCGGCCGCGGCTTCCGCCGCGAAGCCTGCCGCTTCCGCGTAGGCCTCGTTCCCCCCGCTGGTCGCTGCAGGGTTGGTTGCGGCGATCGCGCTGCCGCACGGCGCGTGTGATGCAACGTTGGATGCAGCCATGCGGCCGGCCGGGCGTGCTGCCGGGCGCCTGTGCATCTGCCGGTGCCGGTGTGCTGCCGGTGGCTGCAGGGTTCGTTGCGGCGATGGTGCTGCCGCACAGCACGGGTGATGCAACGTTGGATGCAGCCATCGCACGCACGCCGCGAGTGCTTGCGCCCCGACGGCAACGGCCACCACGGTGGCCACCCGTCGTGGGTGAGCCGACCACAGCCACGGGACTCGGAGCGCTCGTCCACCGATTCGCTCAGAGCCGGCTCGCACTCGTCGGGGCGCGCCTAGCGTCCTGCGGGTGACCTTGTTCGTCGACTCCCCGCCCCCGCTCGCGCGGCGTCGCGCCCCGGTGTCGGTGATCGTCCGGGCGATGTTGTGGCGCTGGCGGGCGCTCGTCGTCGGGCTCTGCCTGGCCGTGGTCGTCTCCGCCGCGATCGATGCGGTACGCCCGCCGCCACCCGAGTCGGTCGCCGTGGTCGTCGCCGCACGCCCGATCGCCGCAGGAACGGTGCTCGCGGCACGGGACCTGCGCGTGGAGCTTGTCCCGGTCACCCTCGCCCCGGCCCAGGCAGCCCGGGCCGTTGCTCCGCTCGTCGGGTCGTCGACCGCGGTCCCGCTCACCGCGGGCACCCCGCTCGTGCCGGGAGTCGTCGTGCCCGACGACCTGTCCGGGCCGCCCGGGACCGTCGTGGCGGCGGTGCGCCTCGCCGACCCGGCCATGGCATCCCTGCTGGCGGCCGGCATGCGGGTCGACGTGCTCGCGGCGACTCCGGAGGCGGAGACGGGCACGGTGGTCGCCTCGCGGGCCCTGGTCCTGCCCTCACCCGCGCGGGAGGCAGCCGCGGGTGGACCGTTCGCCGTGGCCGCCGACGACGAGAGTCTGCCCGTACTGCTCGCGGTCGCGCCCGACGAGGTCGACGACCTGGCCGCTGCCTCGGCGTCGGCCTTGCTGTCTGCGGCGGTCGTGCCATGATCGGCGTCGACGGACCAACCGGGCAGGGCCACCGAGGAGGCGTACGTGTCGGAGACGAAAGGGACGAGCGCCGTGGGGGCGCGGCTGACCGGGCTGGCGAAGGTGGGCCAGGGGTTCAAGGACTTCATCGCGCGGGGCAACGTCGTCGACCTCGCGGTCGGTGTCGCGATCGGCGCAGCCTTCGGTGCTGTGGTGAAGTCGCTCGTCGACTACTTCATCAACCCGCTGATCGGCTGGATCTTCGGCCAGCCGGACCTGACCGAGCTCTGGGACATCGGCCCGTACACGTGGGGCGACGAGGGCGGCGAGCCGATCAAGGTCGGCGTGATCATCAGCGCGCTGCTGACGTTCCTCTTCACGGCCGCCGCGATCTACTTCCTCGTCGTGCTGCCGCTCAACGCGCTCGCTGCTCATCGCAAGCGCGGTGTCGAGGCCGAGCCCGCGGCTCCCGCCGAGGACATCCTCCTGCTGCAGGAGATCCGCGACCTGCTCGCGGCCCGCCCGAACCCGGCAACTGCCAACGACACAGGGTCACCCACTCCCCCGACCTACCCGCCGACCGCCTGAGCACACCTGCTCGACCCAGGTGCTACCAGTGCGGGGGCTTGTCCTGTCGGAGCCGGTCGTCGTTCGCGTCGTTGCGCTCGCCCCATCCGACGTCCGAGTCGTCGGCCGCCCGGAACGGCACCGCACGCTCACGAGTCTCCGCGGGCTGGGCCGCCGGCTTCGCAGGCGCGGCGGGCTGCGCGGGGTGCGACGAGATCAGCACGGAGTCGTCGGTCCCGACCGTGCCGGCGGGGCGGATGACCCGCGGACGGCGCGGGCGGGGTGAGGTCACCGTTCGATGATCCCACCGGTCGCCCGCGAGCCGAAGCCCAGTGCCGGAGCTGTCAGGCGTCGCCGGCCATCCCGCGGGTCACTGCGCCGCGCACGGCCGTGTCGACGCGGTAGCTGCGCCGCGTGATGCCGAGCTCGTCGCGCAGTGCTGCGGCGAGCTGGTCACGCGTGCGCTCCTGCCCGTCCGAGCGCAGCCAGCCGACGAG
>NZ_QWKP01000105.1 GCF_003470205.1 Cellulomonas rhizosphaerae | reverse complement strand
TGCGGGCCTCGCCGAGCAGCGAGCCCGCCGCGTCGCTCGCGGAGGAGGCCGCGCCCTTGAGCTTGTCGGAGCCGGAGGTGTCGTCCGCGGCCGTCTCCTGGGAGTCGAGATCGGACGCGAGCGGCGGGTGGAGGACGCTCGTGCGGACCGGTACGCCGCCGGGCTCGCTGACCGAGGAGAGTGTGCGAGTGGGGTCGTCGGACATGGGTGGCCTGCTTCCGGTGCGGTGGCTGCCGAGGCTGACGCATGGAGGTGCGCCGCGTCGTGCGTCGAGGGGCTGATCGGGGGCGCGAGCGCTGGGCATCGCGTCGATCGGCACCGGGCGGTGTGTCCTACCGCCGGCAGTGGTCCAGGTCCGTCGCTGGACCCGGTACGTCGGACCGTACGTCGGACCATCCCCGGCCGCCACCCGAGACCGGTACCGCGACTACGCCCACCCGCCCAGGTATGCCGCGAGGTCGGGGGCCGACCCGAGCACCCGGCAGTCGGCGGTGCGCACCTCGACCTCGGGGGAGAGCCCGGGGCGGTCGTGTCGTGCACGCCGGGCGGCGGCCCGGCGCGACGTCACCCGGACGCACGGCACCCCTGCCTCGTCGGCGATCAGCAGGGCGCCGAGCTGCTCGGTGCCGACCCGGTCGACCGACCGGCGCAGCGCGCCGGCGCGCAGGAGGTGGGGAGCCAGGACGTCGACGTCGATCCGGACCCGGTCGACGATCCGCCGCGCGGCTGACGCCTCGCCCTCGACGGCGGCGTGCGGCAGGTCGGCCAGGACCTGGTCCGCCAGCAGGAACCGGGTCGCTGCGTCCAGGCCACCGGGAAGCCGCACGAGGATGTCGACGTGGGCAGGCACGTGGCCGCGCGGGCCCGACCCCGGCAGCGGGATCAGCTCGGCCAGGCGGAGGGTCTCGTCGTTGCGGGCCGCGAGCCCGTCGCCAGGGTCGTCGAGGCGCCCGGCGGCGTCGGGGCCGTCGTGCCAGGCCACCGCGTCGGGCACGTGGGCGAAGACCCCACCGGCGAGCCACGCGCGGTACGCCCACTCCCAGTCCTCCCCGCCGTAGGACGTGAAGGTCTCGTCGTACCCGCCGGCGGCCTCGAACATCGAGCGGGAGAACGCGGTCACCGCGCCGATGACGTACCGGTAGCTGCGGTCGTCCGCGTCGAGCAGGTTGCGCGAGCGTGCGTACGCGTCGCGCAACCAGCGCGGCTCGGCGACCTCCACGGTGGGTCCCACGCGCTCGACGGGCAGCGTGGTCGCGACGTGGTCGAACAGCGCGTGGCGTCGCCGTCCGACCGTGACGCAGTCGGGTGCGAGCGCCGGCAGCCGGGTGATGGCCCGGACGTAGCCGGGCTCCGGGGCGGTGTCGGCATCGAGCTGCACGACGAGGTCGTGCCGGGCTGCCGCGACGCCCAGGTTGCGCGCCGCAGCCAGCCGGAACCCGCGGTCGGGCTGCCGCTCGAGGCGGACCCCGTCCGGCACGCTCGGCGGGGTGCGGGACCCGTCGTCGACGACGACGACGTCGAGCAGGTCCGCCGGGTAGTCCTGGGCTCGAACGGCAGCCAGGGTGCGGGTCAGCTGGCGCGGCTGCTCGTAGTGGGCGATGACGACCGAGACGGGAGGCAACGGGTCCGGCCGCAGGCCGTCGAGCAGGTCCCAGCGGTTCTGGGGTACGGCGTGCACCGACCCGCTCACGGGGTGCGCCAGATCGCGAGGTAGGCGCGGGCGGCGTCGGCCATGTCGGGTCGCAGCTCGGCCGAAGCCGGCAACCACGTCGATGCCGGGTCACGCCAGGCCGCTCCGATCGCCTCGCCGAGCGAGTCGGGGTCGACGAGGTGGATCAGGCCGGGCCGCAGGTCGTCCATCTCCCGGGTGTACCGCGACCGCAGGACGAGCGCCCGTCGCCCGTGCTCCGCCCACTCGATCAGCGTGCGCGATGCCGAGAGGTGCTGGTGCGCGACCACCGGCACGCCGGCTCCCCACAGGTGCTCGCGGTACGCCGCGCGATCGAGCACGCCCGTGACCTCGAGCTCCGCGCCCGCCGCGGCGACGGCAACGCGCAAGTTCTCGAGCTCTTGCTCGTGCCCGGGCGACGACCCACCGATCGCCACGACCTTCACGGGTGCCGACCCGACCGGGGCGGCGAGCACGGCCGCCCTCGCCGCCTCGAGATGGCCCTTGCCGGGGTAGACCCATCCGGCGACGAGGACGCGCAGGCCCTGCCCGGCCGTCGCCCGGTGCCGGACGGGGGGCACCTCCGCGCGCGCCGTGCCCAGCGGCACGACGTGCACCGCGGCGGCGACGTCGCCGTCGACGTGGTCGCGCACGAGGGCCCGCTCGTGCTCGCTGCACACCACGACGCGACGCGCCGCGCGGGCGATGCGGCCGTATCCCGCCGCGCGCCGCTCGAGCCGTCCGGGTCCGTCCGACGGCTGAGGGATGTCGTGGAGCGTGACCGAGACCTCGCAGAGCGCGGCGACGGACTCGACGACGTCGGCGGCCGCCGACGGCGAGCTGCCCAGCAGGTGGTCGGTGACGTGCACGTGCAACGGCCGGTGCTCGCGGGCGAGCGCGACGAGTGCGTCAGCGTCGGGGACCGGGACGACCGCGGCGGTCGGCACGAGGGCGACGACGGCCGCGGCGAGGTCGGAAGCGTACCCGCTCACGCCGTGGCCCGACGGACCAAGGACGACCAGGTCGGGGCACGGGGATGACATGGGTGCATCGTCGTCCAGTCGCGGGGTGAGGGCGACCGGGCGAGACTGGCGCCACCGCAGACCCGGATCGATCGTTGGAGGCGACCTTGGGGGCACCCCCTCTTGCCGTGGGCAGCGCTCGGCGCGCCGGGACGATCCGCGTGGTCGCCGTTCCCGCGGGCCATCCGTACGTCCGCGCGGTCACCGCCGATCGCGGCGTGACGGTCCTGCCCGACCCACCCGTGCTCGGCGCGCCGGCGGGCCAGTGGTGGCCGCCCGCGGCGCTCGACGCGTCGTGGATCGAGCAGCACGCCGCCGACGCCGACCTCTTGCACGTCCACTTCGGCACCGAGTCGTTCACGCTCGACCACCTGCGGTCCGCGCTCGACGCCGCCCGCCAGGCGGGCTGGCCGGTCGTCGTGACCGTGCACGACATCGACCACCCGCAGCTCCGCGACCAGAGCCACTACGTCGCGCAGCTCGGCATCCTGCTCGAGCGCGCGGACGCGGTCGTGACCCTGACCCCGGGTGCGGCAGCCGAGGTGCGGCGACGCTGGCACCGCGAAGCTCAGGTGGTTCCCCATCCGCGGATCCTGGCTCCCGGCTGGTCGGACGGGGCGGGTGTCGCACCGCACACTCCTCGGGTGGCGGCGCACCTCAAAGACCTCCGACCCGGGATCGACGCGCCCTCGACGATCGCAGCGCTGACGGCGGCGTCCCGGCACCTGCGTGCCGACGGGATCGAGGTCGAGATCGAGGTCCACCTGCGGGACCGGACCCGGGACGCGGCCCTCGCCGCACGGGTTCGTGAGCTGTGCACCGCCGGAGGTCTCACCCTCGTGGAGCAGGGCCGACTCACGGACGACGAGCTGGCGGCGCACCTCGCCCGCCTCGGCGCATGCGTCCTGGCCTACGGGCACGGCACGCACTCCGGCTGGCTCGAGCTCTGCTGGGACCTCGGCGTCCCCGTGGTCGCTCCTGCCGTCGGTCACCTGCGCGACCAGCACCGAGACGGCAGCGTGCTCCCGGTCGTGCCGCTCGACCAGCCGGGCGCAGGCGCCGACGTCGCCCAGGCCCTCGCGATCGCGCTCACCCAGCCCGCTGCGGGTACGCGCGACCGCCGGGCTCTCGTCGGACGCCGGGCCGAGGCCCGCGTCGTCACGGACCGGGTCGCGACCGAGGCGCACCGCGCCCTCTACCAGCGGTTGATCGAGGCCGGGCGATGAGCCGCACCCTCGACATCCTCGTCGTCGCTCCGCTGCGCTTCCCGCTCGGCCCCCCGCACGCGGGTGGGCTCGAGTCGATGGTGTGGAACGAGGTGCGGGCGCTGCGCGATCGCGGCCACAGGGTCGGCCTGATCGCGGCCGAAGGATCCGACCAGCTCGACGTGGGCAGTCCCGCCTTCAGCCTCCCGACGGTGACGTGGGGCTCGAGCCACGACGCCACGGACGCGACGTGGCCGACAGCATCCCTGGGCCGCACCGTGCACGCGCTGGACCGGGCGCTCGACGAGGCAGCCCTGGGCCAGTGGGACGTCGTGCTCAACCACTGCTTGCACCCGCTGCCGCTCCGGCGTGCCCGCGACCTCGGCGCCCCCGTGATCACGACCCTGCACACACCGCCCGAGCCGGCTCTCGTCGCCGCCGCGCAGGACGTTCCGTCGTCCGCCGCGTTCGTCGCGGTGAGCGAGCACACGCGGGCCGCCTGGGCGCGGGCGGGCGTGACGTCGCAGCTGCTCCACAACGGCGTGCGCGTCGAGGACTGGCCGCTCGGGCCGGGCGGCGAGGACCTGGTCTGGTTCGGCAGGATCGTGCCCGAGAAGGCGCCGCACCTGGCCATCGAGGTCGCGCGCAGGCTCGGCCGCCGCATCGTGCTGGCGGGCCGGGTCGGCGACGAGCGCTACATGCGCACCGTCGTCGCGCCGATGCTCGGCAGGGACGCGCGGTGGGGCGGTCATCTCGACCAGTCGGCGCTCGCGCGGCTCGTCGGGCACAGCGCGACCTCGGTGGTCACCTCGGTGTGGGCCGAGCCGTTCGGCCTCGTGGCGCCCGAGTCCCTCTGCTGCGGCACCCCCGTCGCGGGCTTCGCGGTGGGCGGGCTGCCGGAGGTGGCCGGCAAGACCCTGGGCATGTCCCTGAACCCGCTCGACGACCTCGACGGGCTGGTCGCAGGGGCCGAGTCGTTGGCCACCCGAGCGAGGGTCACGGCGTTCCGCTCTGCGGTCCGCGCCTCGGCCCGGCGATCGTTCTCGCTCGACGCCCGCGTGCTCGCCCTCGAGGACGCGATCCTCGGCGTCCTGGCGACGTCCGGGCAGGAGGTCGCGTGACCCGATCCGGGGTCGCGTGGTACGTCCACCACCACGGCTCCGGGCACGCGACGCGGTTCCGGGCGATCAGCGCGCACCTCGACGAGCAGATCGTCGGGCTGGGGTCCATGGCGCGACCGTCGGGCCTGCGCGACGAGATCTCCTGGGTGCAGCTCGACCGCGACGACGGGCTCGAGCCGGGTCAGCCATCCCCGCAGGATCTCGATCCGACCGTGGGCGGGCTGCTGCACTGGGCGCCGCTCGGGCACCAGGGGCACCGGCGCCGGCTCGCCCGCATCGCGCAGGAGCTCACGCAGCGCGCCGTCACCGCGCTCGTGGTGGACACGTCGGTCGAGGTCGCACTCCTGGGCCGACTCCTGGGCGTACCCACGGTGCTCGTGACGCAACCCGGTCGGCGCGGCGACGCTGCGCACACCCTGGGGCTCGCCACGGCGACGCGGATCATCGCGCCGTGGCCCGCCGAGCTGCTGCGACCGCCACACCTCGCGGACGTGCAGGACTCCGTCGTGTTCACCGGCGGGATCAGCCGCTTCGAGGGTCGACGGTCAGGCCGGGCCCGACCGCGGACCGTGCTGCTCCTGGCGGGCGGCGGCGGTGCCGAGGTCGGGGCGGAGGACCTGCGGCGTGCCAGCGCGGCGAGCCCTGACTACACCTGGGCTCTCGCGGGCACGCTGGGTGGCGACTCGGGCTCCTGGCAGGACGACCCGTGGGCCGACCTCTCGTCGGCCGAGATCGTCGTCAGCTGGGCCGGCCAGAACGCCGTCGCCGACCTGGCCGCGTCGGATGCCCGCGCGGTCGTCGTCCCCCAGGAGCGTCCCTTCGACGAGCAGCGGGCCACTGCCGTGGCTCTCCGTGACGCGGGGCTCGCGGTGGTCGGCCCGCGCTGGCCCGAGCCCGATCGCTGGCCGGACCTTCTCGGAGAGGCTGGAGCCCTGGAACCTGCCTGGCGGCGGTGGGAGGTCGAGGGGGCCGCACGTCGGGCCGCGGCCGTCGTCCACGGCGTCGCGACAGGTGTGCTCCGATGACGACGGCGGTCGTCACGGTCTGCTCCGACGGGCGCCTCGGCCACCAGGCGCACCAGGCTCGTGCGGTGCGACGTCAGGGAGCCGAGCTGTACGTCGTCGGGTGGGTCGGTGACGACGGCCCGCCCCAGGACGTCGACGCCGACCTGGTGGTGCACGTCCCACCAGGGCGCGACGGGCTGCGCGTCGCCGCCGCCCGCAACGCCGGCGCTGACCTGGCCGTGGCGCGCGGCGCCGACCTCCTCGTGTTCCTGGACGCCGACTGCGTCCCCGGCCCGGACCTGCTGCGCGGGTATGCGGCAGCGGCCGAGGCCCGGCCCGAGGCCGTTCTGTGCGGTCCCGTGACCTACCTGGCACCGGGCGTCGACGTCGACGACGTGGATGCCCTCACGCGGTCGACCCGCCCGCACCCCGCTCGCCCCGACCCACCGGGCGGCACCTTGCTCGTGGCGGGGGACGGCGACTACGAGCTGTTCTGGTCGCTCTCCTTCGCCCTCACGGCCTCGCGCTGGTCGTCGGCGCCGCACTTCGACGGCCGGTACGAGGGCTACGG
The DNA here is from genome assembly GCF_003470205.1 of Cellulomonas rhizosphaerae. Classification (GTDB taxonomy): domain Bacteria; phylum Actinomycetota; class Actinomycetes; order Actinomycetales; family Cellulomonadaceae; genus Cellulomonas; species Cellulomonas rhizosphaerae. Next base: position 3,057 of record NZ_QWKP01000105.1, on the reverse strand, counting down.
CGCGGAGGACACCGACTTCGCCTTCGCGTTGCGCGAGCGCGACATCCCGATCGTCTGGGTGGGCGGGGGCCATGCCTACCACCAGCACCATCCGACCCAGTCGCCGCCGTGGCAGCACCTCGACGACATCCTGCGCAACGGCGCTCGATTCGCGGGGCGGTGGGGCCGGTGGCCGATGGGAGGGTGGCTCGACGCGTTCGCGGCCGCGGGAGCGATCAGGTGGGACGGGACGACGTGGCGACGCGCCGTCCCGGGGTGACCGGGCCGAGCAGCTCGTCGGCGGCACGGAGCAGCAGCGGAGCGACCCGGTCGGGGGCGTAGGCGTCCGCGGAGCGCGCCGCCGCCTGCCCGAGCCGGAGCCGGAGCGCGCGGTCGTCGAGGAGCCGGATCAGGGCACGGGCCAGGTCGGCAGCATCACCGGGGCTCACCATGAGGCAGTCGTCGTCGTCCGTGCAGAAGTCGTCGAAGCCGCTGCCGCGCGTCACGACGACGGCGGCTCCGACCGCCTTCGCCTCGAGGGCCGCGTTGCCGAAGCCCTCCCACAGCGACGGGCACATCACGGCGGTCGCGGCGCGCACGCACGGGTGGAGGTGCTCGGCCGGGAGGTGCCCGACGAGGTGCACCCGGTCACGGGCGCCGACGGGGACGAGGTCCAGCAGTCCTGCGCGGTCCGGCTCGAACCGCCGGTCGCCGCTCGACCCGGCGAGCACCAGGTGCGCGGCCGGATGATGGGCGCTCACCGACGCGAACGCAGCCATGGCCTCGAGCACGCCCTTGCGCCGTTCGAGCCGCCCGACGAACAGGATCACCGGTCCGCTGCTCGGCCACCATGCCGGCGGCCGCGAAGCGCGGGAGAGCAAGCGGACCTGCTCGATGTCGACGGTGTTGGGAACCACCCGCGCCGGCGGCAGGCGGCCGAGGAGGCGCTGGCTGCGCTCCACCATCGCGCGGGAGATGGCGACGACGCCCGCGGATCGACGGATCTGCCGGTGCTCCCTCGCGGACCGGACCACCTGGACGGCTCCGCGGCGCCACCCAAAGCTTGCCGGGGAGAGCCCGGCCACCTCGTTCTGCAGGGACGTGCTCGTGGCGAGGTTGGTCAGCAGGGGCGCGCCGCGGGGGAGCGACGACGCGATCGCGCCCCACTCGGGCGCAAAGATGCGGTCATACCCGCCGGCCCGCGCGGCGCGAGCCAGGACGTGCCGGTCGGGGATCGTCACGATGCGGTGGGGGCGGGACCGCGCATCGAGCAGGACGACGCCGCCAGGTACTGACTCCGCAACGAGCTCCTCGGCGCCGACCATCAGCAGGTCGACCTGAGCCCCCGCCCGGACGAGAGCCGGGAGAAGCCCCGCGTAGTGGGTGCCGATCCCGCCGGTGTAGGCCGTCAGGCCCGCGTACTCCGACGTCGCGACCAGCCACCGCTCGTCGCGGGTCACGCCGGCCGGTCATGGTCGTCGCCGGGCGCCGCGCGACGCGCGGCACCCAGCGAGACCATGGTCACGCGTTGCCGAGCTTGCCGTCGGCGGAGTCCTCCGCCTTCGTGATCTGCTCGTCGTGCGATCCGCCGGTCACCTTCGACGCGGCGTCCGAAGCCTTGTCCAGCCCGGCGTCGCTCGCCTTCTCGCCCTTGTCGCTGTCGAGCGCGTCGGTGGCCTTGTTCTTCAGGTCGTCGATACCCATGTCGAACTCCTCGTGTCGCCCTGCCGGTTCGTGCCGTGCGGTTCATCGTGTGCCCGCACCCTCCCGGCCGCACGCCGGGGTCTACGGGGTCCGCGCTCGGAAGCCCCCGGCGTGACTGGAGGAGCCCGAGACGGCCTCGACGATCGAGGCGGCGACGTCGCGCAGCTTGACGTTGCGGTGCTGGGACGCCGCACGAAGGATCTTCAGGGCTTCGTCCTCGCTGCAGCGGTTCTGGGCGAGGATCACACCGATCGCCTGGTCGATCACCGCCCGGGAGGCGAGGGCGGCTCGAAGGTCGGCATTGAGCTCTGCCTGGTCGGTGCCTCGCATGTGCAGGTGCATCGCGCGGGCGACCTCGTCGGCGTACAGGTTCCCGAGGGCCAAGGAACCCTCGTCCCACGGGTCGACGTTCGGCGAGTAGAGGTTGAGCGCGATGTCGACACCCGACCGCACCTCGCGCGGGAACGCGGCGACCGAGACGTAGCCGCGCTCCAGGGCTGCCTCCCGCCACGCCGGCCACCTCGTCTCGCTCCGCAGGTCGGAAGACGTGACGAGCTCGCCGGTGTCGAGGGCTTCGAGGCACGGGCCATCGTCGGCCGCGTACTGGGCCTCGTCGCACACCGAGGCGATCGGGTCGCTCGCGGCCATCGCCATGGGTTTGCGGTCGCGCCGCACGGTGACGGTGGCGGACGTGCCCGTTCCCGCCCGGTTCGCGGCCGCGCTCGCGGCGCCCTCGATGAAGCCCTGGAAGCCCGGCATCTCCAGGAGGAGGACCTGCAGCTCGCTGATCAGCGTGGTGTGGATGGGGTGGTTCTCCATGGGCATCTCCGTCCGTGGGTCGGCCTCCGACGAAGCCGACCTGTCTGCCCCGAGCGTATGGCGGTGTGGATCGGCAGACATCTGGAGCGGGCGCTCTCCCGCCCGGTTGCGAGATGTCGGGGCCGGGTTAGCGTTGCAGCCAGGTCCGGACCTGGCCACCCGCACTGCCGCTCGGCGGCAGCTGACGATGGAGCCGTCCATGACGACCGACCTTTCCGAAGCCCGCCCAGCAGCTCAGGACTTCACCGAGCTCACCGCGATGGTCCAGGCCCGCGGGCTGCTGCGACGGAGGTACGCCCACTACTGGACGCGCTTCGCACTCCTCAACGCTGCGCTGGTCGCCGTCGCCGTCACGTTCTTCGCAGTGGGGGACAGCTGGTGGCAGCTGGCGGTCGCGGGGGTCCTCGCCGTCGTGCTCGGGCAGGTCATGTTCCTCCGGCACGACGCCGCGCACCGCCAGATCTTCCGGTCAGGCCGCTGGAACGACTGGGCGAGCCTGGTCATCGCCAACCTGTACGCGGGCATGAGCTACGGCTGGTGGCAGCACAAGCACAG
>NZ_QWKP01000104.1 GCF_003470205.1 Cellulomonas rhizosphaerae | reverse complement strand
CGCGACGTCGGGGCCGTAGATGTTCAGTGTCAGGGTCGAGAGCGAGACCTGGTCCGCGAGGCGGTTGCGCTCGGCCTGGAGCTGCTCCAGGCTCGACTGACGCTCGGTCAGGGCGCTCTCGGCCTCGATGATGTCCTTGCTCGTCGTGGCCTTGGCAAGCAGGGCGTCCATGCGGTCGACCGAGACCTCGAGCGCATGGATGCGCGCGTCGAGGTCCTGCGCCGCGCCGGTGACGTCGGTCGCCTTGAGGTCGATCCGGTCGACCGTCCCGATCGTGTCGAGACTGTCGATGACGGGCGTCACCTGGTTCGCGGGGATGCGCACGACGAGCGAGGCGCTGCCGGCCGAGTCCTCGGTCGTGGCCTGCTCCGAGCGGTCGTCGACCCGACCGCCCACGGCCTCGACCCTGGTCACCACAGCGTCGGTGGCCTTGCGGGCGTCCTTCACGCGCAGGTCGAGGTCGCCGGTCTGGACGACCTGCCGCTGCTCGCCGCTCGCCTCGAGGGTCGACGACTTGTCCCCGCCGTCCTCGGCGCTCGCGGCGTCACCCGCGCTGTTCCCGCCACCGGCGGCGGCCGCTGGAACGTCGGCGGAGCTGGCCGAGTCGCCGCTGCTGGCGGAGCAGCCCGCGAGCAGGGCGGCGAGGAGGGCGGCGCCCGCGAGCGCGGCGCCGGCGCGGTGGGTGGGTCGTGCCGTCGAGGTCGTCATGGTGGTGACGCTAGGGGTGCGAGGCGCTCGTCGGGCGAGAACGGCGAGATCGTCGCGCAACGGTGATGTGACCGTCATGAGATCGGGACCGGAGCGGTGTCAACCGATCGGGCCGCGGCTGCGTCAGGGCTGCGTCTGCGCCAGCGCCTCGGGGATCGACGCAGGTCAGCACGAACGTCGTCGGCGTGGCCCGGCCTATGCCGGGTAGGCCGTGACCGTCCAGAGGTGCTGCGCCGCAAAGGCACGCAGGGGCGCCCACGGGCGCCCGGCCTCGTCGACCGCACGCGTGTCCGGCACGTCGAGCGCGCGCCGCAGCACGAGGTCCCCGGCCGGGAAGGCATCGCGGTCACCGAGCACCCGCAGTGCCAGGTACTCGACGGTCCACGGTCCGATGCCGGGCAGCGCGAGCAGGCGCGCGCGGACGTCGGCGAGGTCGATGCCGGGCGCGAGGTCCAGCCCGTCGGCGCAGGCCCGGGCGAGGGCGACGAGCGTGCGGGCGCGCGCGCCGGTGACGCGGACGGCGGCCTGGACCTCGTCGGCGTCGCGCCCGACGACGGCGGACGGGGTCGGGAACACCGTGAAGCCACCCGGGCCGGGCATCCCGAAGGCGGCAGCGAACCTGCCGGTGAACGTGCGGGCCGCGGCGAGCGAGACCTGCTGGCCCAGGACCGTCTGGACGGCGGCCTCGAAGCCGTCGGGGTGGCCGAGGATCCTCAGGCGAGGCCGCGCGGCGACGAGCGGGGCGAGGACCGGGTCGTCGGCGAAGTGCCGACCCACGGCCGCCACGTCGTCGGCCAGGCCGAACCAGCGGGTGGCCAGCGCGGCGAGCTCGTCGTCGGACGCGCTGCCCTCGATCACGCGGATCTCGACCCTGTCCGCGGCCAGGCGGGCCTCGACTACGGTCGGTCCGTCGGCGAGGCGCACCGCGCGTCGCACGGTGCCGGCATCGACGTCGACCTCCTCGACGCCGGGGACGGCGTGGGCGCGCAGGGAGCCGAGCAGCGGGCCGGGGTCGAGGGGGACGTCCACCGCGCGAGTCTGCCCGCTCACGGGGGCGGCGCCTAACCTGTGCCGGTGATCCGTTTCCTCACGACTCTCCCGTCCGCCCCTCTCGCCGCTGCCGCGGCGCCCGAAACCACGAGCCAGGACACCGGGGTCACCGACGTGCTCCTGCTGATCCTCGCGGTCGTCGTCGCGGCGGTGGTCGCCGTGGCGGTGTCGGCCCTCGTCGGAGCCCTCGTCGGGCGCCTGGCCCGACGTTCGTCCATCGCGGCCGACCTGACCAAGCGCTCGCGCACACCCCTGCGGGCGGTGCTCGTGGTGGTCGCGGTGTGGATCGCCCTCCGGATCAGCATCGACCCGACGCACTGGCGCCGAGTCGCCGAGCACCTGCTGCTGGTGGCCCTGATCGTCGCGGTCACGTGGCTCGTCGGGAGCCTCGCGTTCGTGCTCGAGGACGCAGCGCTCGCCCGCTACCGCACCGACGTCGCCGACAACCGGCACGCGCGTCGGGTCCGGACGCAGGTGCAGGTGCTGCGGCGCGTGACGGTCGCCGTGCTCGTGGTGTGCGCGGCGGCGGGCATCGCGCTGACCTTCCCGTCGGCGCGCGCGTTCGGGGCGAGCCTGCTCGCGTCGGCCGGACTGCTGTCGATCGTCGCGGGCCTCGCGGCGCAGTCGTCGCTCGCCAACGTCTTCGCCGGCATGCAGCTTGCGTTCACCGACGCGATCCGGGTCGACGACGTGGTCGTCGTCGACGGGCAGTGGGGCCGGATCGAGGAGCTCACGCTCACCTACGTCGTGGTGCACGCGTGGGACGACCGGCGGTTGATCCTGCCGTCGACCTACTTCACGACGACGCCCTTCGAGAACTGGACCCGACGCGCGGCCGAGCTGCTCGGCACCGTCGAGCTCGACGTCGACTGGCAGGTGCCGGTGCAGGCGATGCGCGACGAGCTGACCCGCCTGCTCGACCGGACCGACCTGTGGGACCGCCGCGTCGGGATCCTGCAGGTGGTCGACGCGGTCGGTGGCTCCGTGCGGGTCCGCGCGCTCGCAAGTGCCGCCGATGCGCCCACGCTGTTCGACCTGCGCTGCTACGTGCGCGAGGGGCTCGTGGAGTGGGCCCAGCGCGAGGCGCCGCACGCGATCCCGCGGACGCGGTGGGAGGGTTCCGCGAACGCGGTGCCGACCGACGGTCCGGCGGTGGCCGGTACGTTGCGGCCGAGCGCGCCCGCGTCGGACCGGGACGTCCCGGCAACGGGTGACGGCGACGCGCCCGCGACGAGCGGTGACGGTTCACTCGCGACGAGCGAGCATGGCACGGCGCCTGACGGGCCGGCCGCCGCGCCCGCGCCGGCGGGCACGCCGCCGACCGAGCGCGTGCCCGCGACATCGGGGACGGTGCCGATCACGGCCGTGAACGACGCGCCCTCCCCGGAGCCGTCCGAGGCGGCGACGGGCCCGCTGCCCCTGCCGGGCGGCTGGGCGATGGACGACACCCAAGCGATGCGGCCCGTCGGGAGCGACTCGCGCCTGTTCACGGGCAGCATCGAGGCGCTCGAGCGGTCGCGGAACTTCCAGGGGCCCGGGCAAGACGTCATCGACGAGCGCGAGCACAACGCCGAGGTCTCGGAGGGCTCTGGGCCGGACGAGGACTCCGAGGACGACCGGCGGTCCTGATCCACGCCGACCTCACATCGGGCGCCCGCGGGACGTCTCCCTCGTGAGGCCGCCCGCGGCTCCTGGTCCGAATCTCGGGCCAGGAGTGGCGGGCCGCGACCACGACGGAAGGACGGCAGGATGACGACCATGACGGGCGACACGCTCCAGGACCTCACCGCGGGTGCGGGAGTCACGACGCACACGCTCGTCCCGTCGCCGGTCGGGCCCGTCACCCTCGTGGCGACCGACGGCGTGCTGAGCAAGCTCCTGCTGCCCGAGCTCGACGGGTCGCCCGCGCGCGGGTCGTTCGGCGTCGCGGTCGACGACGGCTTCGGGGAGGCGTCGCGCCAGCTCGCGGAGTACTTCGCCGGGATCCGCACCTCGTTCGACCTGCCGCTGCACCTCGTCGGCAGCCCGTTCCAGCAGCGCGTGTGGGCCGGCCTGATCCGCATCCGGTACGGCGAGACCCGCTCGTACGGGCAGCTCGCCGCCGACGTGGGCCTCGACCCACGGACCGCGTCGCGGGCCGTCGGTGCCGCGAACGGGCGCAACCCGCTGGCGATCATCGTCCCGTGCCACCGCGTGATCGGCGCCGACGGGTCGCTCACCGGGTACGCGGGCGGGATCGAGCGCAAGCGGTTCCTCCTCGACCTCGAGGCGACGCGGCTGTTCTGAGCGGCTTCACCCGGCTGTCCGGCGCTGTGCTGGCCTGCGCCGTCGGCCCGGCCTGGGCATCGCCGACCGCACCGGGCATGCTCTGACCATGGCGAACACCCCGACCACCGGCGCCCCGACCCCGTCGACCGCCCCCGAGCGGCACGCGTACGGGTCGCCGACCGCGCCCGTCACGGTCACCGAGTACGGCGACCTGGAGTGCCCGCACTGCCGGGCGGCGGCGCCCGTGCTGCGCGAGCTGGTCGACACCTCGGACGGGCAGGTGCGACTCGTGTGGCGGCACTTCCCGCTGTTCGAGGTGCACCCGCACGCCCTGACCGCGGCGCTCGCCGCCGAGGCCGCGGGCGAGCACGGCCGGTTCTGGGACCTGCACGACCTGTGCTTCGCGGACCAGGCGCACCTCGCCGACCCCGACCTGCGCCGGCACGCGCTGACGCTCGGGCTGGCCCCGGACTCGTTCGCCGGCGCCGCTGCGCAGCGTTACGCGCCCGCCGTGGAGAGCGACTACCTGGCGGGCCTCGCCGCCGGTGTGCAGGGGACGCCGACCCTGTTCGTCGGGAGCACGCGGTTCCGCGGGCGCGTCGAGCTGGCAGCGCTGCGCGAGGCCGTGGCGGCGGCCGGCGCCTGACGACGAGCGTCGGCTCGGACGCATGGGGCACCATGGTCGCCGTGACTGATCGCGCCCCACTCGCCCCTGTCCCGCGTACGGCGTTGGTGACGGGCGGTGGTCGCGGCATCGGCCGAGGCATCGCGCTCGGGCTGGCGCGTGCGGGGTACGCGGTGGCGCTCGTCGGCCGCACGCGGGCGCACGTCGACGAGGTCGCCGCGCTCGTCCGGGCGGACGGCGGCACGGCGTTCGCGTCGTCGGCTGACCTCGTGGACGCGACCGAGGTCGCCGACGCCGTCGCACGCGCCGAGGCCGATCTCGGGGGGATCGGGCTGCTGGTCAACAACGCGGGCGTGATCGAACGCGCCGAGACCGACTTCGTGACCGACGACGTCGAGGACGCCTGGCGGGTCATCGAGACCAACGTGCGCGGCCCGCTCCTGGTGACCCATGCGGTCCTGCCCGCGATGCTCGCGCGGGGCGGCGGCCGGATCCTCAACCTCAACTCGGGCTCCGGCTACCGCCGCTCCCAGACCTACACCGGGTACGGGATCAGCAAGGGCGCGCTCGCGCGGCTCACGACGCTGGTCGACACCCAGTACCGCGACCGGGGAATCCGCGTGCTCGACCTCGCTCCGGGGCACGTCGAGACCGACATGACCGGGTCCATGCCCATGCACGAGGGGCGCTCAGACTGGACCCCGCTGTCGGAGGTGGTCGCCCTGGTGGAGGCCTTCGGCGAGGGCGCGCTCGACGAGCTCTCGGGCCGGCTGGTGAGGGCCGGCACCGACACCGTCGAGTCGCTGCTCGCGGCGGCCGACCGCATCGTGGCCGGCGACGCGCGCACCATGAGACTCACGCCCTACGGCGACGACGACCCGATCGCCTGATCGGCCGTCCACGGCTCCCGAGAGCGAGCCACCCGTCATGAGCTCCGACCTCGAACCGATCCGCCACGAGCTCGTCCTTCCGGGCGTGACTCCGGCGAATGCCTTCGCCGCGTACGTCGACCTCGGGTCCTGGTGGCCGGCGCAGTACACCCCCGATGCGGCCGGGTTCCGTGATGCCCGGATCGAGCCGTGGCCCGGCGGGCGCGTGCTCTTCCTCGTCGATCCGCTGGGTGAGGTCGAGTGGGGCTGCGTCGTGGAGGCCGTCGACGGGACCGGGGCGAGCGCGGCGGACCCGGCGGCGCCTGCCGTCGCGCGGCTCGTCCACACCTCCACGCTCGCGCAGCCGCCGGGGACGTCGTCGGTGATCACCGTCGAGTTCGTCGAGCCGCTCGACACCCTGGGCAGCACTCTCGTCAGGTTCGCGCACGGTGGGTGGCACGAGGGCGACGAGCAGCTGCGCGCGAAGTTCGGCGACTGGCCGCTGATCCTGGCGCGCTACTCCGCCCGGGCGCTGGAGGGCTGACCCCGGCGCCCACCACGAGCGGCGTCTCGCGCGCCGACCGTCAGACCTGCACTCCCCAAGGCAGCGGCGGGAGCGACGGGGGAGGGCCGTCCGAGCCAGGCGAGCACAGCGGCAGCTTCTCGCCGAGCCAGCGCAGCAGGATCGAGCCGAGCACCGCCGCGATGAGCGAGCCCGCGAGGATGCCGATCTTCGCCTCGGACAGCTGGGTCTCGTCGTCGAACGCGAGCTGGGCGATGAACAGCGAGATCGTGAAGCCGATCCCCGCGAGAACCGCGCCGCCGAGCAGGTGCCCGTACCGCACGCGGCCGGGCAGCTCGCCGAGCCCCAGGCGGATGGCCAGCGTCGCCGCGCCCGTGATGCCGACCGCGTTGCCGACGACGAGCGCGACCGCGACGCCGATTGTCAGCCGCGACCGCATCGCGTCCGACAGGGTGTCGGGATCGAGCTGGATGCCAGCGTTCGCGAGCCCGAACAGCGGGACGACCACGTAGGCGCTCCACGGGTGAAGCATCCGCTGCAGCCGGTCGCTCGTCGGCACCGCGGCGCGCGCCGCGAGCTCGGCGAGGTGCTCGCGCTCCGCGGTCGCGTCGTCGACCAGGTCGCCCGCGTACCCGGCCACCGCCTCGACGTGCTCCCGGCGGGGCAGGGTGGCCGGCACGAGCAGCCCGACGAGCACGCCCGCCAACGTCGCGTGCACCCCGGACGCCTGCACCGCGCCCCACAGCACGAGCCCGGCCAGCACGTACGGGGTCAGCTGCCACACCCGCAGCCACCGCATGACGAGCATCGCGACGACCACGAGCGCGGCCAGCCCGAGCGCGGCGAGGTCGACGTCGTCCGAGTAGAAGACGGCCATGACGGTGATCGCGCCGATGTCGTCGACGATCGCCAGCGTCAGCAGGAACAGGCGCAGCCGGTCCGGGCACGCGGGACCGAAGAGCGCGAGGATCCCGACGAGGAACGCGGTGTCGGTCGACATCACGACGCCCCACCCGTGCATGGCGTCGGTGCCCGCGGTGAACGCGAGGTAGATGAGCACGGGCACGAGCAGCCCGCCGAGCGCACCGAGCGCCGGCACGGCGACCGTGCGGCGGTCGCGCAGCTCGCCGTGGCTGACCTCGCGGCTGATCTCGAGACCGACGACGGCGAAGAAGACCGCCATCGCGGCGTCGTTGACCCAGTGGTGCAGGTCGAGGTCGATCGACCAGCTGCCGACGTGCCATCCCGCGGTCGTCGACCAGAACGCCTCGTACGCGTCGGACCACGGGGAGTTCGCCCACACCAGGGCGAGCACCGTGGCGCCCAGCAGCACGACGGCGGACCCGGCCTCCGTGGCGAGGAAGTCCCGCACCGCGGGGGAGACGCCGGGGACTCGGACGCGCAGGTTCGGCCCGGGCGAGGACGTGGGGGCCGACATGGCGTCCAACGTCGCAGGTCGGGGCGGCGGACGCAACGGGCGCGCGACGTGACGTTCGCCCGACGGCCCGCGACCGGTTACAGGTCCTTCTCGCGGTCACCCAGCAGGCGGGCAGCCTGGTCGGGCACGTACGTCGACAGGTCGCGCGGGGGCCGCTCGTACCCGCTCGAGGGAGCGGGACGGTCGGGCAGGTGGATCTTGTCCCGCGGGACGTCGGTGTACGGGATGGTCGAGAGCAGGTGGGCGAGCATGTTGATGCGTGCGTTCTTCTTGATGTCCGACTCGACGATGAACCACGGGCTGGCCGGGACGTCCGTGTGCACGAGCATCTCGTCCTTGGCGCGCGAGTACTCCTCCCACCGCGAGATCGACTCGAGGTCCATCGACGACAGCTTCCACTGGCGCAGCGGGTCCTTCAGGCGCGAGCGGAATCGCTTGAGCTGCTCGCCGTCCGAGACCGAGAACCAGTACTTGCGCAGCAGGATCCCGTCCTCGACGAGCATCTGCTCGAAGATCGGCGTCTGCCGCATGAAGCGGCTGTACTCCTGCGGCGTGCAGAAGCCCATGACGCGCTCGACTCCCGCGCGGTTGTACCAGGAGCGGTCGAAGACCACGATCTCGCCTGCGGCCGGGAGATGGTTGACGTAGCGCTGGTAGTACCACTGCGTCTTCTCGCGCTCGGTCGGGGCGGGAAGTGCCGCGATGCGCGCCGTGCGGGCGCTCATGTACTCGGTCAGGCGCTTGATGGTGCCGCCCTTCCCGGCTGCGTCGCGACCCTCGAAGATCACGACGATGCGCGCGCCCGTCGCTTTGACCCACTCCTGGAGCGTGACCAGCTCGGTCTGCAGCCGGAAGAGCTCCGCCTCGTAGACCTTGTTGGACAGCTTCTTCTTGTCCGCCTTCTTCGCCATCCTCGGAACCTAGCGGTCCTGTCGCCCGCGCGCCCCGTCCGGCGACGAACGCGCCGGACGCGACCTGCGCGCCGCGCGCGGCCCCCACGAACGCGGCCCCGTCACGCCGCGACGTCGAGGCCGTGGCGGGTGACGAACGTCCAGCCGCCGGACGGTGATCGACGGATCTCGATCCTCAGTCGATGGACCAGGTCGTGGTGGTACCAGCACAGCAGGATGCCGGAGTTGGCGTCGGTGCTGCCGCCGTCGGCCCAGTGCTCGACGTGGTGGAGCTCGCCGAGCGCAGGCGGGGCGGTGCAGCCCGGGTACCGGCACGTCCGGTCGCGGGCGACGATCGCGCGGCGGCGCGGCCCCGAGAAGGTCCGCTCCGCCCGGCCGACGTCGATCAGCTGGGACGACGGGCCGAACACGAGGCGCGTGAGCTCACCGTCGCACGCGAGCCGGGCGAGGACCGGTCCGGGCAGAGTTCCGCCGCCGAGGATGTCGGTCACGGCGAAGCGGTCGATGTCGGAGATCGGCGGAAGCCGCCGCGGTCCGCGCGCGGGCCGGCCAGAACGATGCCGAAGTCCGACCGGTGGGCGTGAACGAGCGTCAGCGCCCGACGAGGAGTCCGGTTGTGGGCCCGTGCCCGGGCCTGGGCCCGTGTCCGGGTCCGGATCGGGCGGCGGGGTGGCGGACGGCACCGATCCGTCGGCGCGATCCACTCCACCTGGGATCGGCGCGTCCGGCTGGTCGTCCGGCTGACGGTAGGCGCGGCGCACCGCGCGCTGCAGCGTCTCGAAGTCGACCACGCACGACAGGTGCGGGCGCACGTCGCTCCCGCCCCCGACCATCCCTTGCTCGAGCGCCAGCCGCGCGAGGTCCGCGAGCGCCTGACCGCGGCGCTGCGGCGTCGTCCGGGTGTCGTCCTTCGTCGGCGGCACCATCAGG
>NZ_QWKP01000103.1 GCF_003470205.1 Cellulomonas rhizosphaerae | reverse complement strand
AGATCTCCTACTGCGGCCGGACCGAGGAGGAGCTGACCAAGGACTCCGTCCCGTACGAGGTGGGCGTCGCGCGCTACCGCGAGCTCGCGCGCGGGCAGATCGTCGGCGACTCCTACGGGATGCTCAAGCTGCTGGTGCACACGGAGACGCGCGAGCTGCTGGGCGTGCACATCTTCGGGACCTCGGCGACCGACCTCGTGCACATCGGGCAGGCGATCATGGCGTGCGGGGGCACGGTCGACTACCTCGTCGACACGGTCCTGAACTACCCGACGCTGTCCGAGGCGTACAAGGTCGCGGCGCTCGACGCGACGAACAAGATCCGCCAGGTGGCGCGGTTCAGCTCCTGAGCCGCCGCGCCCGCCTCGTCAGGTCGCCGAATCGGCATCGTTTCGCCGGAAACGATCGGCGAGGCGATGACGAATCGACGAGATGACGGTCAGCCGCGCAGCGCTGCGTCGACGATCAGCGCCGCGGTGTCGCGCACGACGGTGGCGACCGACGGGTCGCGGTCCATCCGGACCGAGATCCCCGCGCCGTCGTAGAGGACGTAGAGCTGCCGGGCCAGCGCCTCGGGGTCCGGTGCGCCGGCCTCGCGTGCGAGGTCGGTGAGCAGCCCGCGCAGCCAGGCGCGGTACTCGTCGGACACCTGCTCGACCGTCCCGCCGGGCTCGGACTCGGCGCTCGCGGCGACGAACGCGCAGCCGCGGTAGCCGGGGCGCGCGAACAGCGCGGTCTGGGCGTCGAAGACCGCGAGCAGCCGCGCGCGCGGCTCGTCGGCGGCCTCCACCGCGGCCGTGATCCGGGCGCGGTTCGCGTCCTGGCGGCCCCGCAGGTACTCGCCGACGAGGGCGTCCTTGCTGCCGAACGTGTTGTAGAGCGAGGCCTTGGCGACACCTGCGCGCTCGATCACGCGGTCGATGCCGACCGCGTGCACGCCCTCGGCGTAGAACAGCTCGTTCGCCGCAGCCAGCAGCCGCTCGCGGGCGGGCGCCCGGTCGGTCGTCGTCATCGCACGCCCCTCGTCCTGGACAGATCTGTCCAGCGTAGACGCGCTCATGCCTGCACCGCCGCCTCCACGCGGGGGCAGGTCGCGGCGGCGGGAGCCTCGCGCCGCAGCAGCCCGACGAGCGCACCGAGCGCGAGGACCACGAGCACGATGCCGTAGTCCCGCACGACCGTGGTCACGTCGCCCACGCGCCCGACGAGCGACCCGGCAACCACCGCGGGCACGCCCATCCCCAGGTACGCGACGACGTACACGGCCGAGAGCACGCCGGCGCGCTCGTGCGGGGCGGCGGCGCCGACGACGGTGCGCACCGCGCCCTGGAACCCGGTGCCGAACCCGATCCCCGCGACGAACGAGCCGAGGAAGAAGCCGAGCAGCCACCCGGCCTCGACCGCAGCCAGGGTCCCGGTGACGCCGACGGTGAGCGAGCCGATCCCGATGAGCATCAGCGCGCGCGGCGACTGCTCGCGCAGCACCAGCCCGGCCGCGGCGGCGACGCCGGCGAGCGTGCTGAGCGCGAGGGCGCCGAGCAGCACGCCCTGCCCACCGAGCTGGTGGACGAGGGTCGGGGCCAGCGAGCCGTACAGGCCCGCGAGCGCCCAGACCGCGAACACGACGGGAGCGGCGACGAGCATCCGCGGCCGCACCGCGCGCGGCAGCCGGATCTCGGGGACCAGGCTCGCCCGGGCCCGCTGGGCGGCGCCCGGCAGGCGCGGCGAGGTCTCCGGCATCCGCAGCACGCCGACCGCCTGGACCAGCAGCAGCGCGATGACCAGGTAGTAGATGGTGTGCACGGGCGCGGGAAGGAACTGCACGACGACGCCCGAGAGGAGCGCGCCGATCGCGGTGCCGGCGCCGGGCGCGGTGCCGTTCGCGACGGCCCCCCGCACGCGGTCGACGTCGAGCATCGCGGCGCCCACGGCACCGACCGCGGCGCCGGTCGCGATCCCCTGCAGGACGCGCCCGGTCAGCAGCGCCGGGTAACCCGTGGCCGTGGTGAGGACGAGGAGCGAGACGACCTGGCCGGCGATCCCGGCGAGCAGGACCGGTCGTCGGCCGAGGTGGTCGGAGAGCCGGCCCAGGACCAGCAGCGCGACGAGCACCGCGATGGCGTAGACCCCGAACGCGACCGTCGTCCCGAGCGAGCCGAAGCCCCACTCGGCGCCGTACGTCGCGTACAGCGGCGTGGGCGCGGCCGACGAGGCGAGGAACGTGATGACGATCGAGACGAGGAGCGCCAGGGTGGCGGAGCTGCGGCGGACCATGGTGACTCCAGTTGGGTAGACCGTTCTGTCTATCGAGACACTAGACAGATCTGTTCAACCCGTCAACCCCTGTGGACGGTGCGGCTCGCGGTGTGGGCGGACGTGCCTACGGTGTCGCCATGACGACCGCCGCACTCCCTGCCCTCAGCCCCGCACAGCAGGCGACCGCGACGACGGTGATCGAGGCGCTGGCCGGCCCGGGCGCGCAGCTGCGCGAGGACCAGCTCGCTGCGGTCACCGGCCTGCTCGCCCCGGGCGCCCGCGTGCTCGTGGTGCAGGCGACGGGGTGGGGCAAGTCCGCCGTCTACTGGACCGCCACGGCGATCCGCCGGTCGGAGGGCGCGGGGCCGACGCTCGTCGTCTCGCCGCTGCTCTCGCTCATGCGGGACCAGGTGAACGCCGCCGCGAAGGCCGGGCTGCGGGCCGCGACGCTCAACTCCTCGAACGTGGGCGACTGGGCCCAGATCGAGGACGCACTGCGGGCCGGCACGGTCGACGTGGTGCTGGTCTCCCCCGAGCGGCTCGCCAACCCCGGCTTCGGCCGCCGCGTGCTCGACGCGCTGACAGGCAACCTCGGGATGCTCGTGATCGACGAGGCGCACGCCGTCTCGGACTGGGGGCACGACTTCCGCCCCGACTACCGCCGAGTGGCGGACACGGTCCAGGCGCTCAACCCCGAGACCCCGGTGCTGGCCACCACCGCCACGGCCAACGCACGCGTGACCGAGGACGTCGCCGCGCAGCTCGGGGAGCACACCCTGGTCCTGCGCGGGCCGCTCGCGCGCAGCAGCCTGCAGCTCGCGGTCATCGACTCGCTCACGCCGCTGCAGCGCTACGCGTGGGTCGCCGAGCAGCTGCCGCACCTGCCGGGCTCGGGGATCGTCTACACGCTGACCGTCGCGGACGCGCTCCGGCTGGCCGAAGCGGTGCGCTCGCAGCACGGCGACGCGCTGCCCGTCGCTGCGTACACGGGGCAGCTCACCGGCGCCGAGCGCGAGCGGCTCGAGGAGGCGCTGCGTCGCAACGAGCTCAAGGCCCTCATCGCCACGTCCGCGCTGGGGATGGGCTACGACAAGCCCGACCTGGGCTTCTGCGTGCACGTCGGCGCGCCACCGTCGCCGGTGTCCTACTACCAGCAGGTCGGCCGTGCGGGCCGCGGGATCGACCACGCGGTCGTCGTGCTGCTGACCTCGTCGGCCGACGCGGGCGTCTGGGACTACTTCGCGACGGCCTCGATCCCCGAGCCGCGCGCGATGGCGCGCCTGCTGGACGTGCTGCCGACGTCGCCGACCAGCGTCCCCGCCCTCGAGGCCGAGTCCGGCCTGCGCCGCACGCGCGTCGAGCTCATGCTCAAGCAGCTCGCGGTCGACGGGGTCGTCGAGCGGAGCGAGGGCGGGTGGGCGCGCACCGGCAAGGCGTGGGAGTACGACGAGGCGCACTACGCGGGCGTCCTGGCGGTGCGCCGCCGCGAGGCCGACATCATGCGCGACTACGCGAGCGGCCGGCGCTGCCTCATGCAGCTGCTGCAGGAGTCGCTCGACGACCCGAGCGCGCAGCCGTGCGGCCGGTGCTCGGTGTGCACGGGGACGCTGCCGGACGGCCTGCCCGAGCAGCCGTCGGTCGAGACGACGCGCGCGGTCGCCGGGCTGCTGCGTACTCAGTCGCACCCCGTCGAGCCGCGCAAGATGTGGCCGGGCGGGGCGTTCGGCGCGAGCGGCCGGATCGCGCCGGGCGAGCTTGCGGCGCCCGGACGCGCGCTGATCCACGCCGACGCGCCCGAGTGGCGCGAGCTGGTGGCGACGGTGTTCTCGGTCGACGCCGCACCGCCGGACGAGCTGGTCGACGGGCTCGTCGGGCTGCTGCGCCCGTGGGGTCGGGAGTGGGACGAGCGGCCCGCCGTCGTCGTCGGGCTGCCCGCGGCCGGCTTCCCGGTGCTGACCGACGGGCTCGTCGCGCGGATCGCGGAGATCGGGCGGATGTCGACCGCGTCGCTGGCGGTCGACGACTCGGCGGTGCGGGCGGCTCGGTCGTCGCGCGACCTGACCAGCGCGAGCGAGGCGACCGCCTGGCGGGACGCCCTCTCGGTGCCCGAGCCCGACGCGGTGCGCGGCCGAGCGGTGCTGCTCGTCGTCGACGCGACCGCGACGCTGTGGCCGGTGACCATCGCCGCGGCGGCGCTACGCCGAGCGGGCGCCACCTCCGTCCTGCCCCTGGTGGTCCACCGCCGGGTGTGACCCCGTGGCCGCGAGCCCAGCCCTTCGCCGAGCGGTGCCTCGCGCACGCTTCCGCGCCGTGAACCGTGCACAAACCACCGCTCGCCTGGTGGAAGTCACCCACGAGCGGGTGCACGTCGCGTCCGGTCGGGCCGGCGCAGAGTCACCCACGTGCGGGCGCACGTCGCGTCTGGCCCGGCCGGCGCCGTCGGTCCAGTTGGCCGGGTTGCGCCCGCTGCGGGGCCGCGTCGCTGCATGGAACGTTGCATCGCTCGTGATGATCGGCGGCGCGAATCCTGCAGCGTTGGCTGCAGCCATCCCGGGAGCTCGCTCGCTCCCCGGTGAACCCGTGGGTGTGCGCCGCGCCGCGCCGGATGCGGCGTGTCGCACACCCATCCGCACGCCGCGGCGTGGAGGTGGCGTGCGGCAAGCGTGGCGGACGGCGCGGGTGGCGCGGGAGGCTCAGTCGAGGAAGTAGCGCAGGAAGCGGCCCGGGTCGTCGAGGAAGCCGCGCCAGCGACGGACGAGGTCGAGGTCCTCCCACTCGCATCGCCGCATCCCCCACTCACCGACCTCCCAGATCTCGGCGCCCGGGATCGCGGCGAGCAGCGGGGAGTGCGTGGAGAGCAGAACCTGGGAGTCGTTGGCCTCCAGGTTCTTGATGTGTGCGACGAGCGCGAGACAGCCGTCGAACGAGAGCGCGGACTCGGGCTCGTCGAGGAGGTAGAGCCCCGGCTTGTGCATGCGGTCGCCGATGAGACTGAGAAACGACTCGCCGTGCGACATCCGGTGGAACTGCGGCTCGGAGCGCTGGCCCGGGTTGTCCTCGAGAAACGAGTAGAACGCGTGCATCGTCTCGGCACGGAGGAAGAAGCCGAATCGCGCCGCTCCGATGTCGCGGCGAACCGTGAGCTGCAGGGCCGACTCCGTCGCGCGCGTCGAGTAGCCCGAGCCGATCGAGCCACCCTCGGGCCCCATCCCGTATGCGAGCGCGACCGCCTCGACGAGGGTCGACTTGCCCGCACCGTTGTCCCCGACCAGCACCGTGATCGGCGCCAGGCGCCACCCCTCGGACAGCACCTGCCGGACCGCCGGGATCTGCGCCCACCACACGGGCGTGTCTGGGGCTCCGGTCGCCTCGATCTCGCGCAGGGGGAGGTCCATGCCGACGGTCTACCGGGTCGGTGCTGGTCGTGTCCATCGCGGCGCGGCATAGTCGGGTCCATGTCCGTGCAGGTCACCGAGGTCCGCGAACCGTCCGAGCTGCGTGCGCTGCACGCCGCGATCCTCGCGCCGTCGTTCCCGCCCGACGAGCTCGAGTCGCCCGACGACATGGCCGAGGGGCTCGCGTCCGGGGCGCTGGTCGCGATGGCGGCCTCGTCGGCCGACGAACCTGTCGCACTGGCCGTCGGCGCGTGGGACCCGACGACGTCCGTGCTGCTCCTGTCCTACCTGGCCGTCGGGTCGGGCGGTCGCGGTGGCGGCGTGGGCGGGACGCTCCTGGCCGCGGCTCTGACCGCGTGGCAGGCCGACCTCGACCCGCTCGTCGTGCTCGCGGAGATCGAGGACCCGGCCCTGCACACGGGCTCGCCCGAGCACGGCGACCCCGCCGCCCGCGAGCGCTTCTACCTGCGCCGCGGCGCGCGGCGCCTGCCGCTCGCGTACGTCCAGCCAGCGCTCGCCCCCGGCCTCGCGCGCGTGCCAGGGATGCTGCTGCTCGCGCTCGCGGTGCGGGGGTCGGTGGTGGCACCCGACGATGCGTGGCACCTGCCCGCGGCGCCGGTCCGCGACTTCCTCCTGGGGTACTACACGCGCAGCGAGGGCCGCGTCCCCGACGACGACCAGGTGCTCACCATGCTCGCGCCACTGACCGGCACCGCAACGCTCGTCGTGAGGCCCTGACCCCCTTCAGCGACGGACGCGCGATGCCGATGTCCAGAGCAACCGCCGTCCGCACGAACACCGAGGTCCAACCGTGAACGCCGCTGCACCGGGGTGGTACCCCGACCCCGAGCACCCCGCGATGGTCCGCTGGTACGACGGGTACGCCTGGACCCAGCACCGCGCGCCCCGCACCCCGCCCCGCAAGCCGCGGAACACGGGGGCGATCGTCGCGATCGTCATCGGCTCGGTCGTGGGGGGAGTGCTGCTGCTGGGGATGATCGCGGCCGTGGCCATCCCCGTGGTGCTCAACCAGCAGGACAAGGCGGCGCTGCGGTCGTTCAAGTCGATGACTTGCGACGACGTGGCCGCCGAGGCCGTCCTGTACACCCAGGACTCCGTTGCCCCCGACGAGATCCCGCTCCAGTCCACCCACTCGATGATCCTCATCACCGACGGCCGACCCACGTTGCACATCCCGTCCGGCCCCGGGGAGGCGTTCGTCATGAAGTGCTCGGGCCGAGGCATGTGGGCCGACGGGTCGACGACCCCGCTGGTCGTCGACCTGTACACGAACGCTGACGGCGACCATCTGTTCTCGCTCGACTGGGACATCTGACGCCGGACGGACGCCGGTTCGGAGTCACGGCGCGAGTCCGGTATCCTCTGTCGGCCGGGAGGATTCGCCTAGTGGCCTATGGCGCACGCTTGGAAAGCGTGTTGGGTGAAAGCCCTCGGGGGTTCGAATCCCCCATCCTCCGCGCACACGAAGGGCCCGCGAGCTTCTGCTCGCGGGCCCTCCGTCTTGGTGAACGTCGCGGAGCACCTACCGGGAGCCGCCGGCCTCCAGGAACGGCTGGTACATCAGCCGGCCCTCGTTGACGGCGAGGAGCTCGTCGTCCACCTCGTTCCCGGCAAGATCGAGCACGCGCCGCCGCAGCACGTTGCGCCGGGTGAAGACGCCGGGCAGGTCGTTGGTCATGAGGTGGGCGGCCTCGTACACCTCGTAGGTGTTCACCGGCGGGAGGTCGCTGGTCCACGCTCCGACCAGGTCCGCCTCCTCGACCGTCAGCGACAGCCGGAACGTCGCCGCCGTGCGGTTCTCGATCTGCAGGTCGAGCACCGGCCAGGAGCACGTCGCGCCACTGCCGAACGGCTGCGTGCGGCCGTTGTCCGGGAAGACGTCGTAGGTGTGCCGCCAGCGCTCCACCACGGTCAGGGGCGAGTGCGCGGTCATCCAGTAGAGCAGGTTGGTCATCTGGCACATCCCGCCACCGACGGCCTCGTCGACCTGGCCCTGCCGCAGGACCAGGCCGTCCTTGAACCCCCGTCGGTAGCTCGGCCTGCCGACCAGCCGCCAGAACGACATGCGCTGCCCGGGAGCCAGCACGATGCCATCCAGCCGCGCGGCGGCGATCGCCAGGTTCACCGCCTTGTTCTCCTGCAGCCGACGGTCCACACCGGCCAGCTCGCGAAAGATCGGCGACCTGTGGGCCGCAACCTCGTGGTCGAAGCCGTCCGATGCCGCACGGTCCAGCCGCGCCGGGACGCCGGCCCGCCGCCACTGCCACTCCCGGCGCAACCGCCGGACTGATGGTCCGATCGATCCACGTGCGCGCTCGCGCAGGCTGGTCACGACCGGTGGGCTCGACATGGACGCGATCGTGCCGTCCCGGCCCCGGACTGGCAAGGAGGCTCACGCACCGAACGCGGTCCACTCCCCCTCGGAGATCACCTCGACCACGCCGTCGACCACCGAGATGGCCGTCTGCTCGTCGATCGCGTACGACGGGACGCCGATCTCGGCGGCCCACCGTTCCGCGTCCGCCGAGCTGTTCTCCGGGAACGCGTCGAGGTGCGGGAAGATCGCGAAGTCGACGACGCCCAGCGTGCGGTCGTCCGGCGCGGCGGCCCACTCGACGAACGAGTCGCCGATCCGGGGCGTCATCACCATGCTCCCGGCGCTCACACCGACCCAGACCGTGTCGGGCAGTGAGGGCAGCAGGTCGGCCAGGCCCGACTCGCGCACCCAGTGGTTCAGGTACGTCGCGTCGCCGCCGTCGACGAGGAGCACGTCGGCCTCGCGCACCCACGGCACCCAGCGCTCGGCACCGATCGTCGGCAGGGCGGTGAGCTCGAGGACGCCGAGCGACGCCCAGCCCAGGCCCGTGAAGTGCTCGGAGCCGGCCACGAGCCTGCGCACCGACCCGGGTCCGCACATCGGGTGACCCCACTGCGCGGTCGGGACGACGAGCGCGCGCGACTCCGGGATCGGCTTGCCGAGCAGCCGCTCGAGCGCGGTGCGGATGCTCGCGTTCGTGACGCCACCGGACGTGAGCAAGAGCTTCACGGTGCCTCCTCGTCGAACCTGGCCAGAAGGGAATCGTGCACCGGCCCACCCACACGGCTCACCGCGCGAGCCAGCCCAGCGCGCCACGCGCCGCGACGACACCGGTGCTGAACGACGCCTGCAGCAGGTACCCGCCCGTGGGCGCCTCCCAGTCGAGCATCTCCCCCGCGACGAACGTCCCCGGCATCGCGCGCAGCATCAGCGAGTCGTCGACCTCCGACCACGCGATCCCGCCGGCGCTCGAGATGGCCCGCTCGATCGGCATCGCCTCGGCCACGACGACCGGTACCGCCTTGACCAGCGCGGCCATGGCGACCGGGTCGGCCGGGAGAGGGCCCGCCTCACGCAGCAGCCCGATCGCCACCGGGTCGAGCCCGAGTGCGCGGCGCAGCCAGTTGGCGGCCGAGTCCTTCGGCCGGCGTCGCGCCAGCCGGTCGGCGAGCTGGTCGACGGTCAGCGCCGGCCGCAGGTCGACCTCGACCACGCACCGCCCGGCGGCCAGGCCGGAGCGGATGGGTGC
>NZ_QWKP01000102.1 GCF_003470205.1 Cellulomonas rhizosphaerae | reverse complement strand
GGTGCACGTCGCCGCGAAGCATCCCGAGCGCGTGCTCGGGCTCGTCGCGATCGCCCCGTCGTGCGGTCTGAACGTCCCCACGCCCGGCCGCGACCACGTGCCGTGGGACGAGCCGCTGGACTCCTCCGACGGGTGGGCGAAGTACAACAAGCACTATTGGCTCGGCGGCGGGTACGACGACTTCGTCGAGTTCTTCTTCGCGAAGATGTTCTCCGAGCCGCACTCGACGAAGCAGATCGAGGACTGCGTCGGGTGGTCGCACGAGATCACGCCGCAGGTGCTCGCGGACTCCACGGCCGGGCGGCTCGGGTGCGACGGGGCCGTCTGCGAGTCGATCGAGCCGCTGGCCCGCGCGGTGCGGTGCCCCGTGCTCGTCGTGCACGGGACCGACGACCGGATCCGGCCGATCGCGTTCGGCGAGCGGCTCGCGGAGCTGACCGGCGGCGAGCTCGTCGCGATCGACGGCGCCGGGCACGGGCCGCCGGCGCGGGACCCGGTGAAGGTGAACCACCTGATCCGGGACTTCGTCGACCGGGTCGCGCCGCCGGCTCCGGTTCGTCGGACGTGGACGCGGGCCGCACGTCGGCCGCCGCGCGCGCTGTACCTGTCCTCGCCCATCGGGCTCGGGCACGCCCAGCGCGACGTGGCCATCGCCGCGGCCCTGCGCGAGCAGCGGCCCGAGCTGCAGATCGACTGGCTCGCGCAGCACCCGGTCACGCACGTGCTCGCGCAGCACGGCGAGCGCGTGCACCCGGCGTCGGCGTGGCTGCGCAACGAGTCCGGGCACATCGAGCACGAGGCCGGCGAGCACGACCTGCACGCGTTCCAGGCGATCCGGCGCATGGACGAGATCCTGGTGAATAACTTCATGGTGTTCGCCGACGTGGTCGCCGAGGGAGACTACGACCTGGTCATCGGCGACGAGGCGTGGGACGTCGACTACTTCCTGCACGAGAACCCCGAGCTCAAGCGTTTCTCGTTCGCGTGGATGACGGACTTCGTCGGCTGGCTACCCATGCCCGACGGCGGGTCGCGCGAGGCGGCGCTGACCGCGGACTACAACGCCGAGATGCTGACGCAGCGGGCGCGGTTCGCTCGCGTCCGCGATCGGTCGGTGTTCGTGGGGTCGCCCGACGATGTCGTCGACGTGCCGTTCGGGCCGGGGCTCCCATCGATCCGGGGGTGGACCGAGGAGAACTACGACTTCGCGGGGTATGTCACGGGGTTCGACCCCGCTGCTGCTTCTGCCGGTGCGGCCGGTGTGCGTGCCTCGCTCGACGTGGCCGAGGACGAGCGGCTGTGCGTCGTGACCGTTGGCGGGTCCGGGGTGGGGGAGCCGCTGCTGCGCCGTGTCCTGTCTGCCGTCCCGGCCGCCCGCTCGCTCGCGCCCGATCTGCGCTTCGTCGTCGTCGCCGGGCCGCGCATCGACCCGTCGTCGCTGCCCGCGCCGGACGGCGCGACCGTGCTCGGCTACGTGCCGGACCTGTACCAGCTGTCGGCCGCGTGTGACGTGGCCGTGGTGCAGGGCGGCTTGACTACATGTATGGAGCTGACCGCGCTGCGCAAGCCGTTCGTGTACGTGCCGCTGCAGCACCACTTCGAGCAGAACATCCACGTGCGGACCCGGCTCGAGCGGTACGGGGCGGGGCGGCACCTGCCGTACGCCGACGTGCTCGACGCGGACGGACTCGCCGAGGCGGTGGCGATAGAGGTCGGGACCGAGGTGACGTATCGCGAGGTGGAGACGGACGGTGCGGAGCGGGCGGCGCGACTGCTGGCCGAGCTGGTCTAGCTCGTCGGGAGCGCGGGCTCGAGCCGTTCCGCGAGGACGTCCGTCAACGAGTCAACGAACGTCTTCGTCAGGTGCGACGTCGACCGGTAGGTCAGCACGTTCCCCATCACTCCCGGGCATGAGCCGTCCGGGCAGATGACGTCGTTGAGGTTGACCACGTGCGCCCCGTCGACCAGCTTCGCCGCCCGGGCCTGCACCCCCGCGGTAGGCGCCTTCGCCGGGAACGAGCACTGCGAGACGTCGTGCCGGTTCTCGGCGACGCACTCGTACAGCACCCCGGGCGGGCCGGGGTTGCCGGCGAGCGCGACGACGCCGATCCCCGCGTCCTCGAGCGTCTGCCAGCGGCTCGCGAGCGCGTCGACCATCGCGTCGGAGGTGAATGGCGACGAGGGGTCGTCGGGGTCCTCGAGGGCGCGGTACTCCCGCTGGGTCGTGACGACCACGGCCGGTTTGGCGGCGAGCACCTCGTCCATCGCGTTGGCGTTCCACTCGACGCAGTCCGGGAACGACTGGCCCTGCGGCCGGAGCTGCGCGCCGTCGCTGAACGCGCACGAGCCCTTGATGAGGGTGATGAGCTTGAAGTGATCGCGCTTGGCGATGGTGTCGAGGGCGGAGTGCCACTGCGCGGCCTTGGAGTCCCCGACCAGCGCCATGGTCCACGTCCCCGCCGGGTCGCCGTACTCGCAGACCCTGGGCTTGGACTCGCCTTGCGGGGACTGGCAGTGGTCCGCGTACAGGACGGGGACGTCCCGCGTGGCCTGGTCCGGGCTGGGCGTGATCGACACCGGGTCGTTCACGAACCAGTCCGGTCCCTGCTCGAGGACGTGTGCGCCGACCACGTCTCCGGGCGCTGCGGTGGAGTCGGACGTCAGCGAGGGCAGCACGACGAGCGCGCCGGCCAGTGCCCCGATCGCGGTGCAGACGGCGCCGATGAGGAGACCTCGCCGGGCGCGGGCCGCGACCCAGGGGGACAGGCGCACCGGGGTCTCGACGAGCTTGTGGGACAACCAGGCGGGGATCAGCGAGGCCGCGACGAGGACGAGGCCCTTTTTGGCTCCGAACTCGCCCCACAGGGCCTCGGCCGCGATCAGCACGGGCCAGTGCCAGAGGTACAGGGAGTACGACAGGCCACCGATCCAGACGAGCGGGGGAGCGCCCAGGAGCCGGACCCCGGGCCGCGCGGCCGCGGAACCGCCGACGATCACGGCGGCCGTGGCCAGCACGGGGACGAGCGCGAGCGAGCCCGGCCAGGCGGCTTTGTCCCCGTCGATCAGGAGTGCGGCGCCCAGCAGCGAGCCGAGGCCGGCCCAGACCAGCAGTCGCGCGACACCGGCCGGGAGGCGCGACCAGTGGGTCGCTCCGAGGGCGACCGCACCGCCGATCGCGAGCTCCCACATGCGCGTCGTCGTGACGAAGAAGGCCGGGGCCGGGTCGTCGCCGGTCTTCCAGATGCTGTAGGCGAGGGACGGGACCCCGATGGCCGCGACGCCCACGGCCAGCGCGCCGCGCAGCGGCAACCGGTAGCGGCGAGCCGCGACAAGCACGAGCAGGATGACGAGCGGCCAGACGACGTAGAACTGCTCCTCGACCGCCAGCGACCAGAAGTGCTGCACCGGCGAGGGCACCACGCCCTCGGCCAGGTAGTCGACGGAGCGGTCGGCGAGCCGCCAGTTCACGACGTAGAACGCGGCGGCGACGATGTCCCCGCCGAGGATGCCGCGTTGGGTCTGGGGCAACCAGAGCCAGGTGACGGCGGCCGCCGCGATCAGGACGAGCGCCGTGGCCGGCAGCAGCCGCTTGGCTCGTCGGGCGTAGAAGTTCGCCAACGAGAGCCGACCGGTCGACTCGACCTCCCGGAGCAGGAGACCCGTGATCAGGAAGCCCGAGATCACGAAGAAAATGTCGACCCCGATGAAGCCGCCGGGAAGCTGACGCACCCCCGCGTGGTAGACGAGGACGAGGCCGACGGCGACGGCGCGCAGGCCCTCGATGTCCGGGCGGAAGCGGGCCCGGCGCACGTGCGCGGCCGGGACTGCGGGCCAGTCGAGCGCTGCCGTGCTCACCAACGGACCAACCTCCTGACGGCGCGTGCACGGGCGCACAGCCGCGTCCGGAACGTAGTGGACCGACGTGAACGGCAGACGGGTGGGGGATGAACGGCCGCCGGCCGACTCAATCCTCAGTGAGTTCGAGGTGCAGGCCCGCGTGGGCGGCGACGACGCAAGTCGGGCAGGATGCAGATGTGCCCGAGTGGTGGTCGCGATCCGCGCCGAGCCGCCCCGCGCCGCCCCGATGGCGCGAACGCAGCCCGCTCGTGCGGTGGTGGCGGTTGGCATCCACCGCCAGGCCTCGTACGTTCACCGAGAAGGTCCGGTACAAGATGCTGCGGGACCACCGCCAGCTGCTGGTGACTTTCGCCGACAAGGCTGCAGTGCGTGAGCACGTCGCCGCCGTCGCCGGCGCCCATTACCTCCCCCGGGCGTACGCCGTCGTCGACGACCCCGACGACCTGACCACACTGGTGCTGCCGGACTCCTTCGTGATGAAGCCGACGCACGGCAGCGGGGCGGTCGTGATCGTCTCCGCCGAGGCCGACCCGGACGCACGACTGCCGCCACCGCACTGGGGCTGGGTCTACAGCCACGTGCGCCCCGACGCCGCCGACCGGGACCAGCTGGCGGCCATCGCGACACATTGGCTCAGTCAGCTGTATGGGCAGGGCCCGAACCGCGAGTGGGTCTACGGGCAGATCACACGCCGGGTGCTGATCGAGGAGCTGCTCACGACGGCCGAGGGTGGCGTGCCCGACGACGTCAAGCTCTTCGTGTTCCACGGCCGATGCCACTTCATCCAGCTCGACTCCGGGCGCTTCGGGCTCCGGACCCAGGACTTCTTCGAC
Source organism: Cellulomonas rhizosphaerae (assembly GCF_003470205.1). Lineage (GTDB taxonomy): Bacteria > Actinomycetota > Actinomycetes > Actinomycetales > Cellulomonadaceae > Cellulomonas > Cellulomonas rhizosphaerae. The sequence continues at coordinate 4,518 of NZ_QWKP01000102.1, read as the reverse complement.
CCGTCCTGGCAGCACCTGCCGCTCAGCGGCGGACCCCCATGGGCCGACCCGACACCGGCTCGACCTGCCCGGCTGGAGGAGCTGATCGATCTCGCGCAGACGCTGGCGCAGGGCACGGACTTCGTCCGCGTCGACCTGTACCACCTGCCCGACCGGATCGTCTTCGGGGAGCTGACGAACTACCCCGCCGGCGGGGACAGCCCGTTCTACCCCGCACGGTTCGACCGGGTCTTCGGGGAGCCCTGGACCGTCCCGGCCCGCTACGTCTGACAGTCAATCCGTGGTTGAACGGCCGCCGGCCGACCCGTGTGCCACGGGCCGGCCGGCGTCCTTCACCTACGGGAGATCACGGGTAGCTGAGCATGTACGCGTTGTTCGTCCCGCTGTTCACCCCGGGCCCAGAGTCGTTGATCACGTGGGAGATGCTCCCCACCCCGCCGAGCGACACGATGGCCATGTTCTGCCAGCGCACGTTCGCATTCACGGGTGCCTCGAACGTGTGGGACAGGTTCACCGAGGGGTTGGCCTGGAAGAACACGTAGCTGCCCAGGCCCTGGCCCAGGAACGACGTCACCGAGTCCGCGACCTTGATCGACGCGTAGCCCTGCAACGAGCCGTTCATCCACGCGGCCTGGTTCGGCGGGTCGTACGGCTTCTCGTTCTGGAAGAAGATGATCCGTCCGCCCTGGCCGTTCCAGATGACCTCGTACTTCTGGTAGTGCTCGACGAACAGGCCGGTCGCGAGCACGTTGTTGCCGTTGACCACCAGACCTGTGTCCGCCGTGTTGATCGTCCAGCCGACCGTGCCGCCGTTGCCGTGGTCGGCCCGCCACATCCAGGTGTGGTCGATGATCGTGTTGCTGCTGTTCACGACGAGCGAGTTGGTCGCCTTGCCGGCCACGCGGCCACCGATGCGGAAGAAGACGTCCTGCACGGTCACCGGGTTGGCGGCGCGGCTGGTGCCGATGCCCGCGGTGGTGCCGACCGTCATCAGGGAGCTGCTGTTGGTGGTGCCCGCGTCGATGAACATGCCCTTGACGCGGACGCCGTCGACGTCGCCCACCGAGATGGCCGTGACGCCGCCCTGCGGGACGAGCGTGGCGTAGCCCATGCCGAGCAGGACCGTGTTGGCCCGGTTCACGACGATGGGGGCGTCGAGGTTGTAGATGCCCGGGGAGAACACCACGTGGCAGCCACCCGCGATCCGCGCGTTGATCGTCGCCGCGCTGTCCGACGGACGGGCGACGAAGACCTGGCTGAAGCTCACGGACGTGCCGGGGGTCGGCGCGCCGACGGCCCAGCTGGGACCGGTCGCGTTGGTGCGCAGGCTCGGCAGGAACAGGCGGTACTCGTTGTTGGCGAAGTAGATGTACGGGACGTCACGCGACGCGGGCGTGCTGCCCACGTTCGTGTGGTGAACCCCGCTCGGCGCGGTGGAGAAGTTCGTCGCCGGTGCACCGTTCACGCCGGCGAAGACCATGTTCCAGTTGGAGCCGCTCCAGCTGCCGAAGGTGCTGTTCTGGTTGTACCACTGCTGCTGGGAGGCCGACTCGACGGAGCCCGTTACGCGGGTGTCCGAGATGTAGCCGCCCGAGGACCAGCCGTACGACGCCGGGAACAGGTCCAGGCCGCCGACGACGTTCATGCGGCGGAACGGCGCTGCCTGGGATACGCCCCAGCGGTTGCGGCCGCCGTTGGTGTTGATCGTCAGGTTCTCGGCGCTGCGCCAGAAGTTCTGCGTCGCGTTGCCGGCGTCGCTCGCGTTGAACGCGTCCACCGTGACGGCGCCGTTGATGGTCACGCCGTCGGGGTTCTGCGCCAGGCCCTGGATCGAGGTGTTGAAGCCGATGTTGGCGTACACGTTGTACGAGCCCGGCTTGAACAGGAAGGCGTCGCGCCGGTCGTGGAACTGGTCGGTCTGCGTGTCCTTCTGCGCTTCGAAGACCTCGTTCAGCGAGGCCTGGATGGTGGCGTCCGGGGTGCTGTCCTCGAAGATGCGGACGTTCGGGCCGAAGTCGGGGACCGTCGGCTGGGCGGCGCACGTGGTCGGGTTCGTCGTGCCTCCTCCTGTCGTGTTGATCTGGACGTCCCACAGCGAGTAACCGTAGGCCGTGGCGCGCACGGTGCCGGTCACGCGCACGTAGCGCCCGCTGCCGGTCACGGTCGCGGTGTCGATGCCGCCGTCACCGGTCGTCGTCGAGAAGATCGTCGTCCACGGACCGGTCGACGAGTCGCTCGTCTGGACCTGGTACGCGCGGCCGAAGGCCGCCTCCCAGTTGAGCACGACGCGGCAGATGCTCTGCGTGCTGCCCAGGTCGACCTGGACCCACTGCGGGTCGGATGCGGCGCTCGACCAGCGGGTCGTGGCGCTGGCGTCGAAGGTGCTCGCGGCCGGCGTACCCGCGTTCTCGATCGACGAGGCTGACGACGGCTTGTTCAGCGCCGCGTTCACGTCGGTGTTGCAGGTGGACGGGGCGCCGGCGCCGAACACCTGGAACTCCCACAGCGAGTACCCGTAGCCGGTGGCGCGCGCCGTGCCGTTCATGCGGACGTAGCGGCCCGAGCCCGTCACCGCGAGGGTGTCCACGCCGCCGTCACCGGCGGTCGTCGAGTAGATGTTGGTCCACGGCCCGGAGGCCGAGCTGGAGACCTGGATCTGGTAGGAGCGCGCGTAGGCGGCCTCCCAGTTGAGGACGACCTGGTCGATGGCGACGGTCGAGCCCAGGTCGATCTGGATCCACTGCGGGTCGGCCGCGGCGCTGGACCAGCGGGTGCCCGCGTTGCCGTCGACGGCGTTCACCGCGGCGGTCCCGCCGTTCTCCACCGAGGACGCCGTCACCGGCTTGCCCTGGGAGATCAGCGGCCCGGCGGCGTGCGCCTTCGGGACGAGCGGTGCGATGGTGACGAGCGAGACGATCATCGCCACCGTGGTGAGCATGACGACGATCAGGCGCCGCGTGAGCGACGTGGAGGCCACGAGGGTGGCGCCCCCGGCGGATGGGGACATAGGAGCTGCTCCTTGGGAAGGTGGACGTCTCTCGGCGTGCCGGTGCAGGTAGAGGTGCGAGCGCAGGGGTCGACCCGCGCGAGGACGATCACGACCTTGTGAGTCCGGTGGTGCCAGGCGGGACGAGGCGACGCTGCGTCGTTCCGTTTGGCTACTGACCAGACAGTAAGTGCAAAAGGTGCATTTGCGCCAGAGGCCCTGGGATGCGCGCTTTGGGAGTCGGTCCGACCATGGGGGGTGGCGCCGGCAAGGTCGCCGGTGCCCCACACCAACCCGAACAACGACGTTCGACCGGGGGTGCACGATGAATGGCAACTCACGACGCGCATGGATCGCCACGGCGGGAGCCGCGGCGCTCGCGACAGGTCTGGCCGCCGGAGGGGGGCCGGGCGGCCATCACGACGACAAGGGCCGGGGCGACCCCAGAGCGGCGAAGAACGTGATCCTCGTCGTCGGCGACGGCATGAGCATCGCCGCTCGCGAGGCCATCCGGCTCGCCAGCGTCGGCAAGGACGGCGAGCTCGCGATGGACTCGCTGCGGTACGCCGGCTGGACCCACACCGACTCCCTCGATCCCGACGAGGCCGTCACCGACTCGGCCGCGGGAGCGACCGCGTTCGCGGCCGGGGTCCGCACCTACAACGGCGCCGTCTCGGTCGACGTGAACGGCAAGCCCGTCAAGACGCTGCTCGAGCACGCCAAGGACCTGCGCAAGGCCACCGGCCTGGTCACGACCGCCCAGGTCACCGACGCGACGCCGGCAGCGTTCGGCTCGCACGTGCCCGGCCGCGCCGACCAGAGCGAGATCGCGCGGCAGTTCATCGAGGAGACCAAGCCGGACGTGATCCTCGGCGGCGGTGAGGACTGGTGGTACCCGACCGGCGACCCGGGCGCGTACACCGACGACCCGACCGACCCGCGGCCCGAGGTCAGCCGCAGCGAGATCGGCAACCTCGTCGACCTCGCGCAGGACGAGGGCTACGACTACGTCAGCACCGCGGCGCAGCTCAAGGCCACCAGGTCCGACCAGATCCTCGGGCTGTTCGCGAACGAGGAGATGTTCGAGCAGGCGCCGGAGGGGCAGGGCGACGCGTACGCGCCCGTCGTGCCGCTCGCGACGATGACCGCCAAGGCGCTCGACGTGCTCTCCGACCACCGCCGCGGCTTCTTCCTGCTGGTGGAGGAGGAGGGCATCGACGAGATGGCGCACGCCAACAACGCGGGCCTGATGCTGAAGGCCGGCGAGGCTCTCGACGACACCGTCGCGCTGATCACGAACTTCGCCAAGAAGCACCCCGGCACGCTCGTCGTCGTGGTCGGGGACCACGAGACCGGCGGCCTCGCAATCGAGAACGTCGCGACGGACGACGAGTCCGGCGACCCGGCCAGCACTGTGCCTTCGGTGGTGCAGAGCACTGAGGACGGCCCGTTCGACATCGCCGGCAGCGACCTGCAGTTCACCATCGACTGGACCACCGGCGCGCACACCGGCGGCGCCACGCCCGTGACGG
>NZ_QWKP01000101.1 GCF_003470205.1 Cellulomonas rhizosphaerae | reverse complement strand
TGTAGACCACGACACAGAACGAGAGCGTGAAGCCGCCGACGATGATGAGCGCCTGGGTCGGCAGCGCGGCGTGGCTCGCGAGCGGCGTGAGCGCCACGGCCGGCACGCAGGCCAGCGCGGAGATCGGGATGACCCGCGCCTCGCCGATCCAGCGGGCGAACCGGTCGGCGGTCACGGCGCCCAGCAGGCCGCCGATCGCGGAGGCGGACATCGCGGTGCCGAACGCGGCCGTGCTCAGCCCGAGGGTCCGCAGCGCGTAGATCACGAAGACGGCGTTGGTGATCGCGCTGCCGAAGTTCGAGAGCCCGGTGCACGCGACGATCCGGCGAAGCAGCGGCTGGTGCACGACGAACCGCATGCCCTCGGCGATCTCGGTGCGCAGCGGGCGACGCGACTCGGGGGAGGGCGGCTCCTCGCGGTGCTTGATCCGCGCGACGGCGACGGCGGAGACGAGGTAGGTCACGACGTTGACGGCGATGAGCGCGGGCGCGGTGACCACGCGCAGCAGCGCGCCGCCGATCGCGGGCGCGGCGACCTGCGCGACGGACTGCGTGGCCTGCAGCTTCGAGTTGCCCTCGACGATGTGCTCGAGGCCGACCAGCCCTGGCACGTAGCTCTGGTGGGCGACGTCGAAGAACACCGAGGCAGCGCTGATGATCAGGCCCGCGACGATGAGCAACGGCATCGTGGCGTGGTCGGTGAACGCCGCGACCACGACGACGGACAGCACGGCCGCGCGCACCAGGTCGGAGAAGATCAGGACGTTGCGCTTGCGCATCCGGTCGACCCACGCACCCGCGGGGAGCCCGATGACGAGGAACGCCGCGGTCTCGGCCGCCGTGAGCGCGCCCATCTGCCACTCGGTCGCGTCGAGGTGCTTGACCGCGAACACGGGCAGTGCGAGGTAGGTCAGCTGCGCGCCGAGCTGGCCCAGGGCGTCGCCGGTCCACAGCCGGCGGAAGTCGGGGTGGTGGACCAGGGAGCGGCGTGCGTCGTTCACGGGCACAGCGTGCGGCAGTGATTGGGGAAAGTCAATCACTTACCGCCGTGCCATTGAGTTTTCTCAATCGGTCGGCGACGATGAGCCCGTGAGCGCTGCCGAGATCCCCGACGACCCCGACGCCGACGCCCGCGCGCTCGCGTCCACGGTCCGCATCCGGATCCTGCGCCTCTGCCTCGACGAGCCGCTGACCAACCGCGAGATCGCCGCACGCCTGGGCCGCAACCCCGCGAGCGTGCTGCACCACGTGCGCACGCTCGTCGACCGCGGCTTCCTCGCCGCCGAGCCCGCGCGGCGCGGTGCGCGCGGCTCGCGGGAGGTGCCTTACCGGGCGACCCGGCGGTCCTGGCGGACGCCCGGCATGGCCGGCCAGACGCGCGTGCTCATCGACGCGTTCCTCCAGGAGGTCGCGCTGCTGCCGGACCCGGACGCGATGATGAGCGTCCGGCTCGGCCTACGTCTCGACGCGGCCGCGCACGACGAGCTCAGGCAGCGGCTCAACGATCTCTTCCAGGAGTACGCGTCACGCACCCCGGACCCCGACGGCCAGCCCTACTCGATCTTCCTGGCCCTGCACGAGGACCTGAGCCGCACGCCGACGACGGTCAGCGACCGGTCGGCGTGAGCCCCAACGCCATCCCCGCCAACCCGCGCTTGCGGGCCGTGAGGGAGCGGGCGACCGTGACCAGAGCCTGCGCCGCGGGCGACTCGGGGTCCGTCAGCACGACGGGCGTGCCGGCGTCACCGGCCTCGCGCAGCCGGACGTCCAGCGGGACCTGACCCAGCACGGGCACGTCGGTGCCGGTCAGCGCGGTGAGGCTCGTCGCGACGCGCTCTCCGCCCCCCTCGCCGAACAGGTGCAGCCGCGAGCCGTCGGGCTGCTCGAGCCAGGCCATGTTCTCCACGACGCCGACCACGTGCTGGCGCGTCTGCACCGCGACGGAGCCGGCGCGCTCGGCCACCTCGGCGGCGGCGAGCTGCGGGGTCGTGACGACGACGATCTGCGAGCCGGGCAGCAGCTGCGCGACCGAGATCGCGATGTCACCCGTCCCGGGCGGCAGGTCGAGGAGGAGCACGTCGAGGTCGCCCCAGAAGACGTCCGCGAGGAACTGCTGCAGGGCGCGGTGCAGCATCGGGCCGCGCCACACCACGGGCTGACCCGGCGGCACGAACATGCCGATCGAGACGACCTTCACGCCGTGCTCGATGGGCGGCAGGAGCATGTCGTCGACCCGCGTCGGCTGGCGCGTGACGCCCAGCATGCGGGGGATGGAGAAGCCGTAGATGTCGGCGTCGACGATGCCGACCCGCAGCCCGTCGGCGGCCATCGCCACGGCGAGGTTGGCCGTGACCGACGACTTGCCGACCCCGCCCTTGCCCGACGCGATCGCGAACACCTTGGTGAGCGAGCCGGGCTGCGCGAACGGGATCGTCGGCTCGGCGTCGGTGCCGCGCAGCAGGGTGCGCAGCGCGCCGCGCTGCTCGGCGCTCATCACGCCCATCACCACGTGTGCGTCGGTCACGCCAGGGACGCCGACCGCCGCGGCGGTGACGTCGCGCGTGAGCGTCTCCTTGAGCGGGCAGCCGGGTGTGGTCAGGTCGATGCCGACGACCGCGACGCCCGCGTCGACCTCGACCGAGCGCACCATCCCGAGCTCGGTGATCGGACGGCGGATCTCCGGGTCGAGGACGCCGTCCAGCGCGGTGCGGACGGCGGCGACGAGGGCGTCGGGGGACAGCTCAGGCATGGGGCCCATCGTAGGTTGCGCGTGCAGGTGTCCCGTGGGCCGTCCGGCTCAGGTGCCGCGCTCGGTGCCCTCGTCGCGCTCCTCGCGGTCGTCGCGCATCTCCTCGAGCAGGTTGCGCAGCTCGGACCGCACGAAGTCGCGGGTCGCCACCTCGGACAGCGCGATGCGCAGGGCGGCGACCTCGCGGGCCAGGAACTCGGTGTCGGCGAGGTTGCGCTCGGAGCGCTGCCGGTCCTGCTCGAACTGCACGCGGTCGCGGTCGGTCTGCCGGTTCTGCGCGAGCAGGATCAGCGGCGCGGCGTACGAGGCCTGCAGGGAGAGCATGAGGGTCAGGGCGGTGAACCCCTGGCTGGCCTTGTCGAACCGCAGGTCCACAGGGCCCCAGGAGTTCCACACGATCCAGGCGATGCAGAAGACCGTCAGCCAGATGATGAACGTGGGCGTGCCGAGGAACCGCGCGATCGACTCGGAGAGGCGCCCGGCGGCGTCCTCCTCGCGGCGCGGGCGGGGGATGATCGTGCGCCGCGTCGAGCGCGGCTGGTCGAGGCGGTCAGCCACGGCGCACCCCCGCATCGGCGTCGTCGTTCTCGTCGTCGGCCTCGCGCCAGTCCTCGGGCAGCAGGTGGTCGAGGACGTCGTCGACCGACACCGCGCCCAGCAGGCGCTTCTCGGCGTCCACGACGGGTAGCGCGAGCAGGTTGTACGTCGCCAGGCGGCGCGTGACCGTCATGAGCGGGGCGTCGACGACGATCGGCTCGATGTCGGTGTCGACGTAGGAGCCGATCGACTCGTGGGGCGGCTCGCGCAGCATGCGCTGCAGGTGGACGACGCCGATGAATCGACCCGTGGGCGTCTCCAGCGGGGGACGCGTGACGAACACCATCGACGCGAGCGCGGGCGTCAGGTCCTGGCGCCGCACGTGAGCCAGCGCCGCGGCGATCGATGTCTCCGGCCCGAGGATCACGGGCTCGGTGGTCATCAGACCGCCCGCGGTGTTGTCCTCGTACGCGAGCAGGCGGCGCACGTCCTTGGCCTCGTCGGGCTCCATGAGCTCGAGCAGCTCGGCGGCCTGGTCGTCGGGCAGCTCGCCCAGCAGGTCGGCGGCGTCGTCGGGCTCCATGGCCTCGAGCACGTCGGCGGCGCGGCCGAGGGCCAGACCCTGCAGGATCGCGACCTGGTCGTCCTCCGGCAGCTCCTCGAGCACGTCGGCGAGGCGGTCGTTGTCGAGCGCGCTGGCGACCTCGAGGCGGCGCGTGCTGCCCAGGTCGTGCAGCACGTCGGCGAGGTCGGCGGGCTTGAGGTCCTCGTACTGCGCGAGCAGCAGCTCGGCGCCCTGCGCGGCGGTGCCGCCGGAGAGACCCGTCACGTCACCGACCTCGACGAGCGTGGTCTCGCCGCGGCGGCGCAGCAGGCCGCGGTGCCCGGGCGTGTGCCGCCGGACGAACAGCTTGGTGGCGAGCCAGTCGCCGGTGCGCTGCAGCTCGATCGCGACGTCCTCGACGGTCGCGCTGCCCGAGCCGTCGACGAACTCGACGGTGCGGTCCAGCAGCTCGCCGACTGCCATCGTCTCGAAGGCCCGCTGCTCGAACCGGCGCATGTTGACCAGACCGGTCGAGATGACCTGGCCCGCGTCGATCGCGGTGACACGCGTCAGGGGCAGGAACACCCGGCGCTTGCCGGGGACCTCGACGACGAGTCCGACGGCTCGCGGCGCGCCCTTGGGCCGGATCAGCACGACGACGTCGCGCACCCGCCCGACCTGGTCACCCAAGGGGTCGAAGACGGTCGTCCCGGCAAGGCGCGCGACGAACACCCTGGTCCCGACGCTGCTCACGATGGTCAGAGTAGACGCATGCGCGACCATCGGCGTGCAGGACGGAGCGCCCTGGCGCGCGGTCCGCGTCGCGGGGAGGATCGGGGGATGTCGTTCAACCGCCCCGCCCGCATCCCCCGCACGCCGACGCTGCCGCAGGGCGAGACGGTCGCGACCTACGGCACCTACCTCGAGGCGCAGCGCGCGGTCGAGGTGCTCGCCGAGAAGCAGTTCCCGGTGCCGCTGCTCACGATCGTCGGCGCGGACCTGCGGATGGTCGAGCGCGTCACCGGGAAGCTGTCCTACCCGCGCGTGGCGTCGGGTGGCTTCGCGACGGGGGCGTGGTTCGGGCTGTTCGTCGGCCTCGTGCTCTCGTTGTTCGCGAGCGGCGACGGGCCGAACCCGTTCCTGCCGTCGATCGTCATCGGCGGCGCGTTCGGGTTGCTGTTCTCGGTGCTCATGTACGCGTTCACGCGCGGCCGGCGGGACTTCACGTCGCAGAGCCAGATCGTGGCCTCGTCGTACGCGGTGCTGTGCGCGTCCGAGAAGGCGCACCAGGCGCGGCACCTGCTGCAGGAGGTCGGCGGCGTGGCCTCGGGCTGGCCGACGACTCCGCCCGTCGTGCCGACGCAGCCCGCGCCGGACCTCAGGCCGGCGCCGGAGGGCGGCGTGCCGGGACAGGGTGGCGCACCGGGTCCGGAGGCTCCGGGCGGCCACGAGACGCCGACGCAGCCGCCTGCGCCGCCGCAGTCCTGAGCCGGCGGGCGCGTCGGCTCAACCGGCGCGGCCACGGCAGGCCGTCGATCTCGCGCAGCCTGCTGCGCCCTTGCTCGATGACCGGCGCGTGGGGGAACGCGCTCGTCGAGATGATGATCGTGGCCGCGCGTGAGTGCAGCAGCGCGAGGGGTGCGGGGTCCATGTCGACCTCCTGCTCCGGGGCCCTGGTGGCCCGTTCGCAGGGGTGACGGTCGACGACCCCGCGCCTCGACCTACTGGAGCAGGTCGGCCATCCACGCCTCGATCGCGTCGGGTTCGCGCGGCAGCGCGGCCGAGAGGTTGACGTTGCCGTCCGCCGTGATGAGGACGTCGTCCTCGATCCGCACGCCGATGCCGCGGTACTCGGCGGGCACGACCAGGTCGTCGGACTTGAAGTAGAGGCCGGGCTCGATCGTGAAGACCATGCCGGGCTCGAGCACGGCGTCGAGGTAGTGCTCGGAGCGGGCCAGCGCGCAGTCGTGCACGTCGATGCCCAGGTGGTGGCTCGTGCCGTGCACCATCCAGCGGCGGTGGTGCTGCTTCTCCGGGTCCAGCGCCTCCTCCGCCGTAACGGGCAGCAGGCCCCAGTCCGCGAGGCGGTGCGCGATGACCTCCATCGCGGCGGCGTGGATGTCGCGGAACCGGGCGCCCGGCACCGCGACGGCGAACGCGGCGTCGGCGGCGTCGAGCACCGCCTGGTAGACGCGGCGCTGGACCTCGGTGAACGTGCCGTCGACCGGCAGCGTGCGTGTGACGTCGGCCGTGTAGAGCGAGTCGACCTCGACACCGGCGTCGATGAGCACGAGCTCGCCCGCGCGCACGGGGCCGTCGTTGTCGATCCAGTGCAGCGTCGTGGCGTGCTCGCCGGCGGCCGCGATCGTCTCGTAGCCGACCGCGTTGCCCTCCTGCCGGGCGTGCCCGACGAACGTGCCCTCGATGACCCGCTCGCCGCGCTCGTGCTCCTGCGCGACGGGCAGCCGGGAGACGATCTTGACGAAGCCCTCGATCGTCACGTCGACCGCGAGCTGCATCTGCTCGATCTCGTACGCGTCCTTGATCAGGCGCAGCTCGGACAGCGCCTCGGCGAGCTTCTCGTCGCGCGCGCCCGCGGCCTCGGCGGCGCGGATCTCCTCGACTACCGCCTCGACGGTCTCGTCGGCGCCGGGGACCACGAGCACCTGCACGCCGTCCGGGCCCACGTCCTTGGCGAGGGCGTCGCGCAGGTCGTCGATGTGGCGGGTGGTGATGCCGGTGGTCGTCTCGAGGTCCTCCAGCGTGGGGCGCGCGCCCACCCAGAACTCGCCGTAGCGGGAGTCGGAGAAGAACTCGTCGGTGTCCCGGCCGGCCAGGGGGCGGACGTAGAGCACGGCGTGGTGGCCGCTGCCGTCGTCGCCCGCGCCGTCCTCGACGGGGTGCAGCACGAGGACCGCGTCGGGCTCCTGCTCGACGCCCAGGCCCGTGAGGTGCGCGAACGCGGAGTGCGGGCGGAAGCGGTAGTCGGTGTCGTTGGACCGGACCTTGAACGTGCCGGCGGGGACGACGAGCCGCTCGCCGGAGAACTGGCCCGACAGCGCGCTGCGACGCGAGGCGGTGTGGTCGGCCGCGGGGCTCCGGGTGGCGCTCGACGCGGGCCGCTCGCCCCAGCCCGACGTGATCCACGCGACGAACTCCGGCGACCCCGGGCGCTGCGCCCGGTTGGACCCGCGATCAGCCAGCGGCTGGGCGTCGGGCTCGGCGGGGCTGGTCTCGGGCGTCACGTCCTGGCTCATGCCCCCATCTTCCCACCGCCCCACCCACACCCAACCCGCGCCCCCACCGGGCGCCCACCGCGTGGCGCCGCCGCCCCGCCGCCGCGGCGTGATCTCGCCGAGCGCGGGTGCTGCGGACCGGGGGCAGGTGGCGCGCAGCCCGCGCTCGCGCCGTAGGACCCGCGCTCGGGGTGCGGGCTCGTGCGGGGCGGGCGGGGATGATGCGGCGGGCCGGGTGCGGACGATGGGGCGGGCGGGCCAGGGCGGGGTGGGGGCGAGGACAGGCCGGCGGCGGCGAGAGGCGGGCGGCGGGCCGATAGCGTGGGTCGGTGCGCATCGATCTGCATACCCACTCCACCGCGTCCGACGGCATGGGGTCGCCGACGCAGGTCGTCGAGGAGGCGGCCGCGGCGGGGCTGGACGTCGTCGCGCTGACCGACCACGACACGACGGCGGGCTGGGACGAGGCGACCGCGGCGGCGCGCGCGAACGGCATCGCCCTCGTGCGGGGGACCGAGGTCTCCGGGCGCTCGCGCGGCATCTCGGTGCACCTGCTCAGCTACCTGCAGGACCCCACGCACCCGGCGCTGGTCGCCGAGCTGGACCGCACGCGCGACGCGCGCCTGCACCGCGCGCAGCAGATCGTCGAGCTGCTGGCCCGCGACCACCCGATCACGTGGCAGGACGTCCTCGACGAGTCGCGGGACGCGGTCGTCGTCGGGCGCCCGCACATCGCGGACGCCCTCGTCGCTCGCGGGATCGTGCCCAGTCGCGACGTCGCGTTCGTCGACCTGCTGCGCGCCGACGGGCGCTACCACGTGCCCCACTACGCGCCCGACGCGCCCGACGCCGTCGCCGCGATCCGGGCGGCCGGCGGGGTGCCGGTGTTCGCCCACCCCGGGGCCGACGCGCGCGGCCGGATCGTGCCCGATGCCGTGTTCGACCAGCTCGCCGAGGCCGGCCTCGGCGGTATCGAGGTGTTCCACCGGGACCACTCCGAGCGTCAGCGCGAGCGGCTCGCGGGGATCGCGCAGCGGCTGGGGCTGCTCATGACGGGCTCGTCGGACTACCACGGGTCCGGGAAGGCCAACCGGCTGGGGGAGAATCTCACCGAGCCGCACGTGCTGGCGGCGATCGAGGAGCAAGGAAAGAGCGAGGTGATCCGAGGGTGAGCGACGTGCTGGACCCGCGGTTGTTCGGGTCCGTCTTCATCACGTTGTTCGTGATCATGGACCCGCCCGGAACCGTCCCCATCTTCCTGGGGCTCACGAGCGCGATGACGCGCAAGCAGCGCAACCGGGCCGCGCGGCAGGCGATCCTCGTCGCCTTCGGCGTGATCGTGTCGTTCGCGATCTTCGGTCAGCAGCTGCTCAACTACCTGCACATCTCGCTCGCCGCGCTCCAGGCGTCCGGCGGCTTGCTGCTGCTCGTGATCGCGATGGAGCTGCTGACGGGCAAGATGGAGGAGCCGCAGCCGTCGGGCAACTCGAAGGTCAACGTCGCGCTCGTGCCGCTGGGCACCCCGTTGCTCGCCGGCCCCGGTGCGATCGTCGCGACCATGGTGTTCGTCCAGCAGTCCGACGGCACCGCCGCGGACTGGGTGGCCATCGCGCTCGGCGTCCTGGCCGTGCACATCTGCCTCTACCTGTCGATGCGCTTCGCCAACGTGATCCACCGCGTGCTGAAGGACTCCGGCACGATCCTGGTCACCCGGATCGCCGGCCTGCTGCTCGCCGCGATCGCGGTCCAGCTCATCGCCGACGCGGTCACGGCTTTCGTCCAGGCCGCCTGACGCCCGCCGTCGCCGGCCCGCCGAGAACGACCTTCGGGCTCGAGGACGACCGTCCCGAACCGACGCTCTCGCCCCGGAGGGTCGTTCTCGTCGGCTGACAGCGGGCGTGCTGGTGCCGGGCGCTCGGCTCGCCGCCCCGAGAGACGCCGCGGGAGTGGGCAGGGGTGCACGAAGGGGCGCCCGCGTGGTGCGGGCGCCCCTTCGTCGTGCGGTGGTTACTCGGCGGCCGACTGGGCCGGCGCGCAGCCCTCGGTCGGGCG
>NZ_QWKP01000100.1 GCF_003470205.1 Cellulomonas rhizosphaerae | reverse complement strand
GCCGCGAACCCGGACAAGGGCGAGCTGCTCGACCGCCTCGTCGCGCACGAGCTGCCCGAGGGCTGGGAGGCCACGCTGCCGGTGTTCCCCGCCGGCAAGGCCGTCGCCACGCGCGCCGCGTCGGGCGACGTGCTGTCCGCAATCGCCGACGAGCTGCCCGAGCTGTGGGGCGGCTCGGCCGACCTCGCGGGCTCGAACAACACGACGATGAAGGGCGCGACGTCCTTCATCCCGGCCAAGCGCTCGACGCACGAGTTCGCGGGCGACGAGCACGGCCGCACACTGCACTTCGGCATCCGCGAGCACGGCATGGGCGCGATCCTGTCGGGCATCGTGCTGCACGGGCTGACCCGCCCCTACGGCGGTACGTTCCTGCAGTTCGCCGACTACATGCGCGGCTCGGTCCGCCTCGCCTCGCTCATGGGCGCCCCCGCGATCTACGTGTGGACGCACGACTCCATCGGCCTCGGCGAGGACGGCCCCACGCACCAGCCGGTCGAGCACCTGACCGCGCTGCGCGCGATCCCGGGCCTGGCCGTGGTGCGCCCGGCCGACGCCAACGAGACCGCGCAGGCGTGGAAGGCGATCCTCGAGCACCGCTCGGGCCCCGTCGGCCTCATCCTGACGCGGCAGAACGTGCCGACGTATCCGCGCGGTGAGGAGGGCTTCGCGCCAGCCGAAGGCGTGGCCCGCGGCGCGTACGTGCTCCTCGAGGCGAGCTCGGGCACGCCCGACGTGATCCTCATCGGCACGGGCTCCGAGGTGCAGCTGGCCGTCCAGGCCCGCGAGACCCTCGAAGCCGCCGGCGTCGCCACGCGCGTGGTCTCGGCGCCGTCGCTCGAGTGGTTCGCCGACCAGGACGAGACGTACCGCGAGTCGGTGCTCCCGTCGACCGTCAAGGCGCGCGTCTCGGTCGAGGCCGGCATCGCGCTCTCGTGGCACAAGATCGTCGGCGACGCCGGTCGCACGGTCTCGCTCGAGCACTTCGGCGCCTCGGCCGACTACGAGACGCTCTACCGCGAGTTCGGCATCACCGCCGAGGCAGTCGTGGCCGCCGCGCACGACTCGATCGCCGCCGCCCGCGGCGACGAGGCCCCCTCGTCGGCCGGCGCCACGCCGACCGCGACCGGGACGGGCGACCAGCAGGGCTGACTCACGCCGCGACAGCCCCGCCGGTCAGGGCGGGGCTGTCGCGACCTTCTCCCAGAACGCACGTTCAGCAGGAACGAAGGGAAAGCACCATGGCACCGAGCAGCACCCCCCTGGAGCGCCTCGCCGAGGCGGGAGTCGCCGTCTGGCTGGACGACCTGTCGCGCGAGCGGCTGCGCACGGGGAACCTCGCGGAGCTCGTCGAGCGCGGCGTGGTCGGCGTGACCACGAACCCGACGATCTTCGCCACCGCGATCAGCGCGGGTGACGCGTACGACGAGCAGCTCCGCGAGCTCGCCGGGACGAGCGTCGAGGACGCCGTCTTCCGCATCACCACCGACGACGTGCGCGAGGCGGCCGACGTGCTGCGCCCCGTGTACGACCGGACCGACACGCAGGACGGCCGCGTCTCGATCGAGGTCGACCCCCGCCTCGCCGACGACCCGGACGCCACGATCGAGTCCGCCAAGAAGCTGTGGGCGACGATCGACCGCCCCAACGTCTTCATCAAGATCCCCGCGACACTCAAGGCGTTGCCGGCCATCACCGCGGTGCTCGCCGAGGGCATCAGCGTCAACGTCACGTTGATCTTCTCGATCGAGCGCTACGGCGCCGTGCTCGACGCGTTCCAGGCCGGCCTCGAGCAGGCCGCCGCGAACGGCCACGACCTGGCGCCCATCGCGTCGGTCGCGTCGTTCTTCGTCTCGCGCGTCGACACGGCGATCGACCCGAAGCTGGACGAGATCGGCACGCCCCAGGCCGCCGCCCTGCGCGGCACCGCCGCGATCGCCAACGCGCGCCTCGCGTACGGGCTGTTCCTCGAGGTGACCGCAGCCGACCGCTGGAAGGCGCTCGCCGCGGCCGGTGCCCACCCGCAGCGACCCCTGTGGGCGTCCACCGGGGTCAAGGACAAGGCGTACCCCGACACGCTGTACGTGGACGAGCTCGTCGTCAAGGACACCGTCAACACGATGCCGGAGGCGACGCTCGAGGCCGTCGCTGACCACGGCGGCGACGCCAGCGACACGGTCACGGGCACGCAGGCGGAGGCCGAGAGCGTCATCGCGAGGCTGCGTGACCTCGGCATCGACATCGACGAGGTCACCCGCAAGCTGGAGGAGGAAGGCGTGAAGAAGTTCACCGACAGCTGGGAGCAGCTCCTGGCCAAGGTCGACGAAGGTCTGAGCGGCGCTGCCGACCAGGTCGCCGCGGACGCCCGGTGAGCCCCGCCAAGGTCTCCGAGGGCCACAACCCGCTCCGCGACCCTCGTGACCGCCGCCTGCCCCGGATCGCGGGGCCTTGCGGCCTGGTGATCTTCGGGGTGACCGGCGACCTCGCACGCAAGAAGCTCATGCCGGCCGTCTACGACCTGACGAACCGCGGGCTACTGCCGCCCGGGTTCGCGCTGACGGGCTTCGCCCGCCGCGACTGGGCGGACCAGGACTTCGCGCAGATCGTGCACGACTCGGTCAAGGAGCACGCGCGCACCCCGTTCCGCGAGGCCACGTGGCGCCAGCTGTCCGAGGGCATCCGGTTCGTCCAGGGCACGTTCGACGACGACGACGCGTTCGACCGCCTGCGCAGCACGGTCGAGGAGCTCGACGTGAACCGCGGCACGGGCGGCAACCATGCGTTCTACCTGTCGATCCCCCCGGGCGCGTTCCCCGTGGTCTGCAAGCAGCTGGCCCGCTCGGGTCTCTCGCAGCCGGCCGAGGGCACCTGGCGCCGTGTGGTCATCGAGAAGCCGTTCGGCCACGACCTGGCCAGCGCGCGAGAGCTGCAGGGCATCGTCTCGAGCGTGTTCAACCCGGACGACATCTTCCGGATCGACCACTACCTGGGCAAGGAGACGGTGCAGAACCTGCTGGCGCTGCGCTTCGCGAACCAGCTGTTCGAGCCCATCTGGAACTCCAACTACGTCGACCACGTGCAGATCACCATGGCCGAGGACATCGGCATCGGCGGCCGCGCGGGGTACTACGACGGCATCGGCGCGGCGCGCGACGTCATCCAGAACCACCTCATGCAGCTCCTCGCCCTCACCGCCATGGAGGAGCCCGTCTCCTTCGACGCGGACGGGCTGCGGGCGGAGAAGGTCAAGGTCCTCTCGGCCGTCCGCCTCCCCCGCGACATCGGCCGGCACACCGCACGCGGTCAGTACGCGGCGGGCTGGCAGGGCGGGGAGAAGGTCGTCGGCTACCTCGAGGAGGAGGGCTTCAACCCCGCCTCCACGACCGAGACGTTCGCCGCGATCCGCGTCGACATCGACACCCGGCGCTGGGCTGGCGTGCCGTTCTACCTGCGCACGGGCAAGCGGCTCGGTCGACGCGTCACCGAGATCGCCGTGGTCTTCAAGAAGGCGCCGCACCTGCCCTTCGAGACGACCGCCACCGAGGAGCTCGGCAAGAACGCGCTGGTCATCCGCGTGCAGCCCGACGAGGGCGTGACCCTGCGGTTCGGCGCGAAGGTCCCGGGCACCGCGATGGAGGTGCGCGACGTGACGATGGACTTCGGCTACGGCCACGCGTTCACCGAGTCCTCCCCCGAGGCGTACGAGCGCCTGATCCTCGACGTCCTCCTGGGCGATCCGCCGCTGTTCCCCCAGAGCGAGGAGGTCGAGCTGTCCTGGAAGGTCCTCGACCCGATCACCCAGTACTGGGCGACCAAGGGCAAGCCCGACCAGTACCGCTCGGGCACCTGGGGCCCGAATTCGGCCGACGACATGATGGCGCGCGACGGGCGCACCTGGAGGCGACCGTGATCATCGACCTGCCCGACACCACGACCCGGGCGATCAACAGCCGCCTGCTCAAGGAGCGCGACGAGGGCGGCGCGATCGCGCTCGGCCGTGTCCTGACGCTGATCATCGACACCGCGGGGCACGACCCCGAGGAGTCGATCGACGCCGCCAACGACGCGAGCCGCGAGCACCCGTGCCGCGTCATCGTGATCGCCAAGGACACCAAGGACCGGTCGTCGACGCTCGACGCGCAGATCCGTCTCGGCGGCGACGCGGGCGCGAGCGAGGTCATCGTCCTGCGCCCGTCGGGAGCGCTCGACCGGCACCTCGACACGCTCGTGATGCCGCTCATGCTCCCCGACGCCCCGATCGTCACGTGGTGGCCGTACGAGTTCCCCGACAACCCGTCGGAGCACCCGCTCGGTCACATGGCGCAGCGGCGCATCACCGACACCTCCCAGCTGGCGCGGCCCACGGCCGGGCTGCAGAAGCTGCGCGAGGCGTACGTCGAGGGCGATACCGACCTCGCGTGGTCGCGCGCCACGCTCTGGCGCGGCCTCATTGCCGCGACGCTCGACCAGCCGCCGTACGAGCCGGTCCGCAAGGCTGTCGTCGTGGGCGAGAGCCGGCACTCGTCGGTCGACCTCATGGCCGCGTGGCTCGCGTACTCGCTCAAGTGCCCGGTCGAGATCCAGCGGTTCGCCGACGCGCCCGCCATCACGCAGGTGCGGCTCGAGCGCTCGTCGGGCGACATCGTGCTCGACCGGCCCGACGGGAAGACCGCCGCGCTGCGCCAGCCCGACCAGCCCGAGCACCGCATCGCGCTGCCGATCCGTCAGCTGCGCGAGTGCCTGGCCGAGGAGCTGCGCCGCCTGGACGCCGACGAGGTGTACGGCGAGGTGCTGCTCAAGGGCCTGGCCAAGGTGGGCGAGTGAGCGTGCGCGACGTCGTCGTCCACCCGGACGCGACGCTGCTCGCCGAGGCCACGGCGGCTCGCCTCCTGACGCACCTGGTCGACGTGCAGTCGCACCGCTCCCCCGTGCACGTCGTGCTCACGGGCGGGACGGTGGGCATCAAGACGCTCGCCGCCGTGGCCGCGAACCCGGTGCGGGACGCGGTCGACTGGTCGGGCGTGCACCTGTGGTGGGGCGACGAGCGCTTCCTCGCCGACGGCGACGCCGACCGCAACGAGACCCAGGCCCGCGAGGCCCTCCTCGACGCGCTGGGTGACGCCCTGCCGCCCGAGAACGTGCACGCCGTGCCCGCGCTCGACGATGACGTCACGACGCCCGCGGAGGCCGCCGACGAGTACGCGGTGGCGCTCGCCGCCGCGACCGGCAACACCGGGCCCGCACCGGCGTTCGACGTCCTCCTGCTCGGGATGGGACCCGACGGCCACGTCGCGTCCCTGTTCCCCGGCCACGAGGCGCTGTTGGTGTCGGGACGGTCCACCGTCGGGGTGCACGGCTCCCCCAAGCCGCCGCCCCTGCGCGTCTCCCTGACGTTCGACGCCATCCGTGGCGCGCGCGAGGTGTGGGTCGTCGCGGCCGGAGCGGAGAAGGCCGAGGCGGTCGCCGCGGCCCTCGGCGGAGCCTCCGAGTCTGAGATCCCCGCCGCCGGCGCCCTCGGCATCGAGAGGACCCTCTGGCTCGTCGACGTGGCGGCCGCCGGCCCAGCCTCATGACGGATCAGCCGCTCTTCGACGCGGTCGACGAGTACTTCGGGGTGCTCGTGCCCGAGGACGTCGCGCTCGTCGAGACCAGGGCCGCGGCCGTCGCGGCCGGGCTGCCGGACATCGCCGTCGCGCCGAACCAGGGCAAGCTCCTGCACCTGCTCGCGCAGACCGTCGGCGCACGGCGGATCCTCGAGATCGGCACGCTCGGCGGCTACAGCACGCTGTGGCTCGCGCGCGCCCTGCCCGCCGACGGTGTGCTGCTGACGCTCGAGATCGACTCCCTGCACGCCCGCGTGGCCGCCGACTCGCTCGAGCAGGCCGGCGTGGGCGACCTGGTCGAGGTGCTCGTCGGCCCCGCGGTCGGCACGCTGGACCGCCTGATCGCCGAGGGCACGGAGCCCTTCGACCTGATCTTCGTCGACGCGGACAAGCAGAGCCTGGCGCGCTACACCGAGCAGGCGCTCGCGCTGTCCCGCCCGGGCACGCTCGTCGTCGTCGACAACGTGGTCCGGGCCGGCGGCGTCGTCGATGCTGCGCACCCCGACGACCGGGTGCAGGGCGTGCGACGCATGGTCGACCTGCTCACCGGCCACCCGCGGCTCGACGCGACCGTCGTGCAGACCGTGGGGAGCAAGGGGCACGACGGCTTCGCGCTGCTGCGCGTGCTGGGCTAGCGGCCTCGGCGCGCCCGCAGGTTGGAGAGCGCCTCGTCGAGGATCGCGGCGCCGTCCTCCTCGGAGCGACGCTCCTTCACGTACGCGAGGTGCGTCTTGTACGGCTCGTTGCGCGACGGCGACGGCGGGTTCTCCTGGTCCTGCCCGGCGGGGTAACCGCAGCGGGGGCAGTCCCAGGTCACGGGCGCCTCGTCAGCGATCTCCTCGGAGAAGCTGGGGCGCGTCTCGTGCCCGTTGGCGCACCAGTAGGAGATCCAGATGCGCGGGGCGGCGTCGCCCCGCTCGGCCTCTCCCATGGGGCCTGCGCCGACGCGCGACCCCCGGATCGCACTCCCGCTCGCCATGCCCGGTGCCTCAGACCGTGGTCTCGATGAGGCCGAGCAGGACGATGATCGCGGCCCACAGCACCGCGGTGCCGATGGTGATGCGGTTGAGGTTGCGCTCCGCGACGCCCGAGCTGCCGGCGGAGCTGGTGATGCCACCGCCGAACATGTCCGAGAGGCCGCCGCCCTTGCCCTTGTGCAGCAGGACGAGCGGGATGAGCAGCAGGCTGGTCAGCACCAGGAGCACCTGCAGCGAGATCTTCAAGGCGGTCACGGCGGTGTCAGTTCCTCACTGGTGCGGGAGCCGCGGGTCTTCGACGACCCGCGTACTGGTGGAGCGGGGTCCAGGGTAGGCGACGACGGGGCGAATAGGCCACATCGTCCGCGACCGGCGGGTCCGGCGCCGCCCTTTCGGGTGACGCCGGACCGTCCGGGCGTGATGCCGAGAGGTCAGAGACCCACGGCGTGCGACTGGTACCGCGCGATCTTGGCGAACTCCTCGGGGTCGAGGCTCGCGCCGCCGACGAGAGCGCCGTCGACGTCGGGCTTGGCCATGATCGACGCGACGTTCGACGACTTCACCGAGCCGCCGTAGAGCACGCGTACCGCGTCGGCCGTGGCCTGGTCGTACAGTTCGGCCAGGCGCCCACGGATGGCCTCGGCCATCTCCTGGGCGTCCTCGGGCGTCGCCGTCTCGCCGGTACCGATGGCCCAGACGGGCTCGTAGGCGACGACGACCGTCTTGGCCTGCTCGGCCGTGATGCCGTCGAGCGCACCCTCGAGCTGCAGCAGCGTGTGCTGCACGTGGGCGGCAGCGCGACGCGTGTCGACGTCCTCGCCGACGCACAGGATCGGCAGCACGCCCTCGCCGAGGGCGGACTTGATCTTGGCGTTGACCAGCGCGTCGCTCTCGTTGTGGTGCTCGCGGCGCTCCGAGTGGCCGATGGCCACGTAGGTGACGCCGAGCTTGGCGAGGAACACGGGCGAGATCTCGCCCGTGTAGGCACCCGAGGAGTGGGCCGACACGTCCTGCGCGCCGTAGACGATCTCGAGCTTGTCGGCGTCGACGAGCGTCTGCACGCTGCGCAGGTCGGTGAACGGCGGCAGCACGGCGACCTCGACGGCCGAGAAGTCGTGCTTCGCGTCCTTGAGGGTCCAGGCCAGCTTCTGCAGCGTCTGGATCGCCTGCTGGTGGTCCAGGTTCATCTTCCAGTTGCCCGCCATCAGGGGGGTACGGGTGCTCATGCTCAGTCCTCCAGAACTGCGATGCCGGGCAGGGTCTTGCCCTCGAGGAACTCCAGGCTGGCGCCGCCGCCGGTGGAGATGTGGCCGAACTTGGCCTCGTCGAAACCGAGGATGCGCACGGCCGCGGCCGAGTCACCGCCGCCGACGATCGTGAAGCCGCCGTTCGCGCCCGCGTCGATGAGCGCCTGCGCGACGGCCTTCGTGCCGCCAGCGAACGCCTCGAACTCGAACACGCCGGCCGGGCCATTCCAGACGACCGTCTTGGCGTCCGTGATCTTGCTGGCGAACAGCGCCTCGGACTCGGGACCGATGTCGAGGCCGATCTTGCCGTCAGGAATGGCGTCCGCGGCCACGACGCTCGACGGCGAGTCCGCCGCGAACGCGTCCGCCACGCGGATGTCGACCGGAAGGACGATCTCGACGCCGGCCTCCTCGGCCTGCGCGAGGTAGCCCTTGACGGTGTCGATCTGGTCCGCCTCGAGCAGCGAGTTGCCGACCGAGTAGCCCTTGGCCGCGAGGAACGTGAACAGCATCCCGCCGCCGATGACCAGGCGGTCCGCCTTGGTCAGCAGGTTCGCGATGACGCCGAGCTTGTCGGAGACCTTCGAGCCGCCGAGCACCACGACGTAGGGGCGCGCCGGGTCCTGCGTCGCCTTCTTGAGCGACTCGACCTCGTTGAGCACGAGCTTGCCGACCGCGTGCGGCAGCACGAGCGCGACGTCGTAGACCGACGCCTGCTTGCGGTGCACGACGCCGAAGCCGTCCGAGACGAAAACGTCCGCGAGCTGCGCCAGGTCGGCCGCGAGGGCGCCGCGCTCGGCGTCGTCCTTACTGGTCTCGCGCGGGTCGAACCGGATGTTCTCCAGCAGGGCGATCTGGCCGTCCTGCAGCGCCGCGACGGTCTCCTTGGCGGAGTCGCCGATCGTGTCCTTCGCGAGCGCGACGTCCTGGCCGAGCAGCTCGCCGAGGCGCGCGGCGACGGGCGCGAGCGAGTACTTGTCCTCGGGCGCACCCTTCGGGCGGCCGAGGTGGGCCGTGACGACGACGCGCGCACCGGCGCCGAGCAGCGCCTGCAGCGTCGGCAGGGCGGCGCGCACGCGGCCGTCGTCGGTGATCGTCGTGCCGTCGAGCGGCACGTTGAAGTCGGAGCGGACGAGCACGCGCTTGCCGCGCAGGTCGCCGAGGTCCTCGATGGTCTTCATGGTCTCCTACCTGGGTAAAAGGGGGCTCACACGACAGCGTCCGCGTGCGCCGAGGCCGGTGGCCGGGGCGCACGCGGACGCATATCCGTGCAGTTTCA
>NZ_QWKP01000010.1 GCF_003470205.1 Cellulomonas rhizosphaerae | reverse complement strand
GGGCGTCGAGAAGCCGCTGCTGTACGCGCGCGTCGACCTGATCCCGGACGACGAGGGCAACCCCGTGGTCCTGGAGCTCGAGCTCGCGGAGCCGTCGCTGTTCTTCGCGCACGCGCCTGGCTCGCTCGAGAAGTTCGCCGACGCGGTGGCCGCCCGCATCTGAGGTCGCGCGCCTGAGGTCCGAGTACGACGAAGGCCCCGATCCGAGGATCGGGGCCTTCGTCGTGCATGGGGTGAGTAACGGGACTTGAACCCGCGACCCCCTGGACCACAACCAGGTGCTCTACCAGCTGAGCTATACCCACCATGTCCCCGTCCGTGAACGGGGCAGGAAGAACTGTACCGGAGCGAAGCCCGAAGCCTAAATCAGCCGCCGAACGCGCTTCGGACCGAGGTTGCTGCGACCTGCGCGGCGATCTTCTTGGCGGTCTTCGAGTCCGGCCCCGGCTGCTCGGGGAGCAGGGCGGCGCGGTAGTAGCGCAGCTCGTCGATGCTCTCGAGGATGTCGGCCAGCGCGCGGTGCCCGCCGTTCTTGGCCGGGGCGGAGAAGTACACGCGGGGGTACCAGCGGCGCGTGAGCTCCTTGATCGAGGAGACGTCGATGATCCGGTAGTGCAGGTGCCCGACGAGCTCGGGCATGTCGCGGTCGAGGAACGTCTTGTCGGTGCCCACGGAGTTGCCCGCGAGCGGCGCCTTGCCGGGGTCCGGCACCCACGCGCGGATGTAGTCGAGCACCTGCTGCTGCGCGTCGGCCAGGGTCGTGCCCGTCTCGAGCTCGGTGAGCAGGCCCGAGGTCGTGTGCATGTTCCGGACGAAGTCGCCCATCTGCTCGAGCGCCTCGGGCGGCGGGGCGATGATGACGTCGACGCCCTCACCCAGCACGCGCAGCTCGGAGTCGGTCACGACGGCGGCGACCTCGACGAGGGCGTCAGCGCCCAGGTCGAGCCCGGTCATCTCGCAGTCGATCCACACGATGCGGTCGGCGCTCTCGTGGCCGTTCGCGGGGGACGTGGTGGTGGTCTGGCTGGTCACACGCCTCACCCTAGGCCGTTTCGGCCGTTCGGCCTGCTCGCGCGGGTGCCGTCCGTGTGATGGGCTGGGGCGCCATGACGTCCGAACGCTCCCGCGTGCTGCTGTGGACGTACGTGCCCGGCCTCGTGCTGATGGCGGCCGGGCTGCTCGTGTTCGGCAAGATGCTCGACGACGTCCGCGAGGGCGACGACCTCGCCGCGGCCGACCAGGCCGTGCTCGACTGGCTCGTCGCGCACCGCTCGCCGTGGCTGACGAACCTGCTCGCGGCGATCACGTTCGTCACGGGGCCGACCGTGCTGCCGA
>NZ_QWKP01000001.1 GCF_003470205.1 Cellulomonas rhizosphaerae | reverse complement strand
CGGGTTGGCGCCCACCGCATAGACCTGGCGGCCGAAGGCCGTGTGGTTCAGCGTGACCCAGGCGGCGGCGAAGACGGCCGCGAACATCCAGATCGCCCAGGGCACACCCAGGAACTGGGCCCGCGCCAGCGACAGGATCTGGTCCTGGTAGAAGACCATGCGGGTGTTCGTGATCCACAGGGCCAGCCCGCGCCCGACGAACAGCGTCGCCAGCGTGACAATGAAGGCCGCCACCCTGAGCCGGACGATGAAGAAGGCGTTCACCAGCCCGAACAGCACCCCCACCAGCGCCATCGCCGGCACCGCCAGCAGAGGCGGCACCCCGGCCAGATGGATGCCCAGCAGCGCCACCGACAGATACATGACCGTACCCACCGACAGGTCGATGCCGGCGGTCAGCAGCACGAAGGTCATGCCGATGCCAAGGATGGCGATGTGGGAGGACTGGATGAGGATGTTGGTGAAATTCCGCGGGTCGAGGAAGCGGTCGGACAGCGTGCCGAACACGGCCAGCACGACCAGGAACAGAACGGCGGGCGCCGCGCGGAGCAGCAGCAGGCGGAGGCGGGTCCGGTCCATCAGGCGACCTCCCCGGCGCGGCGGGCCATGGCGCTTTCCAGGATGCGTTCCCCGTCGAAGGCGCCCCGCCGGTATTCCGCCTGAATCGCGCCATGGTTCATGACCAGGATGCGGTCGCACATCCCCATCAGCTCCTCCATCTCCGAGGAGATCATGAGGACGCCGGCGCCGCCGGCGACCAGGGCGTTGATGATCTTGTAGATTTCGAACTTCGCGCCGACGTCGATGCCGCGCGTCGGCTCGTCCAGGATGAAGACCCGTGGGCTCCGCAGCAGCCACTTGGCCAAAACGACCTTCTGCTGGTTGCCGCCGCTGAGCGTCTTGACCAGCGCCTGCGCCGGGTCGGCCGCGCGCAGCCGCACGCCCTGCGCCGTGCGCTCGACCTCGGCACCGAGCCGGGTCCGCTCGATGAAGCGCAGCCAGGGCGAGGCGTAATCGTCGAGCGAGGCGAGCGCCACATTGTCGACGACGCTGGCCTGCATCAGCAGCCCCTCGCCCCGCCGGTCCTCCGTCAGGAAGGCCATGCCCCGCTCCATGCAGACCGTCGGCGAGGGGCGCTCGATCACCTCCCCACCGACGGCGATGCTGCCGCTGCGGAAGGGGTCGAGCCCGAACAGGATGCGGGCCAGCTCGCTGCGTCCGGCCCCCATCAGCCCGGCAATGCCGAGCACCTCGCCCGCATGGAGCGTCAGGTCGATGTCACGGACGACGCCCGGCTGGGTCAGCCGGCGCACCTCCAGGACCGGCATGGCCGGGGGTGCTGCGGCCGAAGCGGACGCCTCGCGTTCGGGAAAGAGCTGGTCCAGCGTGCGGCCGACCATGAGGGAGATCATGCGCTCGGTCGTCATCGCCGCCCGCGGCCCGCCGCCTGCCACGGCCCCGTCGCGCAGCACCACGACCTCGTCGCACAGGCGCAGCACGTCGCCCAGCGCGTGGCTGATGTAGATCATCGCGATGCCGCGCCGGCGCAGCCGCTCGATGATGGCGAACAGCCGCTCCGCCTCGCGCGTCGTCAGCGAGGTCGTCGGCTCGTCGAAGATGATGATCTTGGCGTCGCCGCTCAGCGCCCTGGCGATCTCGACCAGCTGGCGTTCCCCCTGGCTCAGCTGGCCGAGCGGCGTGCCGGGCGGATGGCGGATGTCCACCTGCTCCAGCAGTGCCGCCGCGCGGCGGCGCAGGGCCGCGCGGTTGATGAAGGGGATGCCGGGGCCGAGCCTCGGGAAGCCGCCGATGAACAGGTTCTCCTCGATCGACAGAGTCTCGAAGAGGTTCAGTTCCTGATGGATGAAGGCGATGCCGCCGGCCCGCGCGTCGTTGGGCCCGCGCGGGTCGTAGTCCGCGCCGTCCAGCCGCATGCGGCCGCCGTCGCGCGGCAGCACGCCGCCCAGTATGTTCATCGCCGTGGACTTGCCGGAGCCGTTCTCGCCGACCAGGCCGAGCACGCAGCCAGCCTCTAGCGTGAAGGACACGCCGTGCAGCACCTCCACCCCGAAGAAGCTCTTGCGCAGGGATTCGCAGTCGAGCAGGGCCATGGATGCGTTCCCTTCTAGAGGCGGGCGGCGAAGCGGGTGCGCAGCGCGTCGATCACTGCGGCCAGCAGGATCACCGCACCCTTGATGGCGAAGACCGAGAAGAGCGACATCCCCAGCATCTTCAGGCTGGTGTCGATCAGCACCAGGAAGAGCACGCCGAACAGGGTCCAGAGGACCTTGCCCTTGCCGCCGAACAGGCTGGTCCCGCCGATCACGACCGCCCCGATGATGTCCAGCAGGATGGCCTGGCCCAGGATCGGCGTTCCCGTCTCCAGCCGTCCCGTATAGAGGATGGAGGCGACGGCGGCGCAGCCGCCGGAGATCACGAAGGCCGCCAGCACGACGCGCGGCACCGGCACGCCCGACACCGCCGCCGCTCGTCGGTTCTGCCCACAGGCGTAGAGACGCCGGCCCAGCACCGTCCGCGCGAGCAGCAGATGCGCCGCCACCCCCACCGCAAGCACGACCCAGAGCGCGTTGGGCAGGCCGCCGGCGCTCCCCTGCCCCAGCGCCACGAAGCCCGCCGGAAGGTTGGCGATGCTGCTCGTCTCGGTGTGGAAGGTCGTGTACCAGATGGCGGCGCCGGAAAAGAACATCATCGTCGTCAGCGTGACGATGAAGGCCGGCATGCCGAAACGGGTGATGCACAGCCCGTTGAAGGCGCCGATCGCAAGCCCGACCGTCAGCATGGCGGCCATGGCGCCCGGCACGGCGAGTGCCGAGCCCGCCAGATAGCCGCCGTCGCCGGTCAT
Source organism: Cellulomonas rhizosphaerae (assembly GCF_003470205.1). Taxonomy (GTDB): domain Bacteria; phylum Actinomycetota; class Actinomycetes; order Actinomycetales; family Cellulomonadaceae; genus Cellulomonas; species Cellulomonas rhizosphaerae. The sequence goes on along the minus strand of NZ_QWKP01000001.1, from coordinate 1,441 downwards.
GACGCTGGCGCCGACCACGCTCGCCATGGCGAGGACCGAGGTCACCGACAGGTCGATGCCGGCGACGATCAGCACGAAGGTCTGGCCGATCGCGACGACCAGCAGCGGCAGCATGTCCGACAGGATGTTGCCGAGCACCTCGGCGGAGGCCATTTCCGGCACCAGCGGCAGCACCGCGACGAAATAGAGGACGCTGAGATAGAGGACCAGATATTCGGAGAAGAGAAGATGACGCAGGAGACGCCGCACAGCCGAAACCGGCGCATCGCTCCCAAGGCTCGTCGCACTCATGCCGTGACCCCGTATCGGGCGCGGGCCGGGCCTGCGCCGGTGTGTGGTAAGGGGGCCGTGCCGGGCCGGCCCCCGCCGGAGCCTCAGCCGTTCTTCTGCTTGTAGACGGTGTAGCCCCACATCCGCTCGCGCGACTGTTCCAGGTTCGCCTGGTGGATGGCGAAGCCGGGATCGAGCAGCACGCGCTCGACCGTCTTGCCGCCCTGCAGGTCGATGATGGCGTTGATCGCCAGGTCGGCCTCCTTGAACAGGTCCTGCACGCCGTCGGCGTCGAGATACTTGTCCTTCAGCAGCTCGTAGGCGGTCGCATCGCCGTCGAAGCCGCCGAAGATCACATGGTCGGGATGGCCGATGGGGTGGAACTTGTCGCGCGTCTTCATCACCTGGACGATCTGCGGGAACAGGAAGTCGGAGGAGGTGAAGAGGAAGTTGATGTCCGGGTTGGCCTGGAAGGCGTTGGTCAGGCCGGAGAAGGCGATGTCCGCGTTCCATTCCGTGGGGATGCGCGCGACGACCTCGATGATGTCCTTGTTCTTGTCCACCACGTCGAAGAAGCCGTCGCGGCGGCCGATGGCGTTGGGGTCCCCGAGGTCGCCGATCATGATGGCGGCCTTGTATTTGCCGCCCTTCTCCCGCGCGACCTTCACCATGTGATCGAGCGTCGCGTTGGTGATGCTGCGGTTGTCGGCGACGACGGCAACCGAAAAGGCCTCGGTCTTCGCCGGGGGACGGTTGAAATGCACCATCGGCACCTTGGCCTGGTTGGCCGCGCGGATCGCCGGGATGACCGCGTTGGAATCCGTCTGGACGATGATGATGCCGTCCACCTTGCGCGCCAGCATGGCGCGGACCTGCTCGAGCTGGCGGTTGTCGTCCTGGTCGGAGATCGCCTGGACCATCTGGTAGCCCCGGCGCTCCAGATCCTGCTTGATGACGTCGAGGCCGGCGACCCAGAAGGGCGAATAGAGCCCGTCGAAAAGCACGGCGATCGTCTTCTTGCCCTGTGCCCCGGCATAGACCGGCAAGCCGGCCGTACCGGCCGCGAGAAGGGCACCAAGGGTGAACTGCCGACGCGTGATCGTCATGACGTTTCCTCCCAAGTTGATGACGGGGTTTTTCCCGGCCGATTCTTACTTATGCGCTCATCATA